>NC_017585.1:1506274-1812548 GCF_000240165.1 Streptantibioticus cattleyicolor NRRL 8057 = DSM 46488 | reverse complement strand
TGAGCTGCACTGATCTTCGTGGAGTCCTTGAAGCCTGGGTTACGATCCAGGCGTAAGGAGAACCACCTGCAGTGCCAGCACCACGTAAGTACCCCGATGAACTCCGCGAGCGCGCCGTCCGCGAGGTCCGCTCGACCGGCCGCCCAGTGACGCATGTCGCCCGCGACCTCGGCATCCACAAGGAGGCCCTGCGGTCATGGGTTCGCCAGGCCGAGGCCGACGCCGGCGAGCGCGACGACCGCCTGACCAGCTCCGAGCTGGAGGAGCTGAAGCAACTCCGGAAAGAGAATGCCGAGTTGAGGCGGGCCAACGAGATTCTCAAGGCCGCCAGCGTGTTTTTTGCCCAGGAGATCGACCGTCCCCGGACGAGGCCGAGCAGGTGATCGACCACCTGCGAGACAAGGGCCTCGGGGTCGATCCCGTCTGCCGGGTGCTGGGCTTGTCTCCCTCGACGTACTTCGCGCGCAAGACGCGACCGAAGTCCGCCCGCCGGTTGCGTGATGAAGAGCTGATTCCGCTGGTCACAGCCGCGTGGGAGGACTCCGGCCGCACCTACGGCGCCCGCCGGGTCACCCGCGCGCTGGTCCGCGCCGGCCACGCGGTGGCCCGCTGCACGGTCGAGCGGCTGATGCGGGAGCTCGGGATCGAGGGCGTCATCCGCGGGCAACGTCGTCGCACCACGGTCCCCGAGCCGACCGCGCCGCGTCCGCCGGATCTGGTCAACCGGCGGTTCACCGCCGAGCGGCCGAACCAGCTGTGGTTGGCGGACCTGACCTACATCCGCACGTGGTCGGGCTGGGTCTACGTGGCGTTCGTCCTGGACGCGTACTCCCGCCGGATCGTGGGCTGGCAGGCCGCCACCCACATGCGCACGGACCTGCCGCTGGACGCACTGGAGATGGCGCTGTGGCGGCAGCAGATCAAGAAGGACGCCGGCCTCATTCATCACAGCGACCGCGGGTCGCAATACGTGTCCATTCGCTATACGGAGCGATTGGCCGAGGCCGGCGCCTCCGCGTCCGTGGGCTCCGTCGCCGATTCGTACGACAACGCGATGGCCGAGGCCTTGAATGGCACATTCAAGGCCGAACTGATCGAGCATCAGGGCCCGTGGCGGGACTTCGACGAAGTCGAGCGGGCCGTCTTCCAGTGGGTCGCGTGGTACAACGGTGAACGACTCCACTCCGCCCTCGGCTACCTGCCACCCGACGAGTACGAACAGGCGTACTGGGCGAGACCGGAGCAAGTCCCACAGACCGCTTGATCACACGATCGCGGACTCTACGAAAGTCGGGGCAGCTCAGCCGGGCCGGCCCGAGTCTGCGGGCCAGTGGTGGTCTGTCCTGGCGTTGGCGGTGGGGCCGGCGCCGCCGGGCGGGAAGCCGGGGGCCGGCGGGGCTCCTGGCTCCACGCCGGTTCCCGTCGGCCGTGCACACGTCGTGGGGGGCGGGCTCAGGGCCCGGGGCCGAACTTCTTCACGGCCAGGGGCAGGCAGACGGCGATGAGGAGGGTGCAGCAGGCGGCGGTGGAGGGGACCGGGTGTTCCAGCATCAAGCTGCCGGTGGAGCCGGTGCCCTGGGCCACCTGGCGGACGGCGGCGACGAGGGCGGCGATCGGGTTGTACTCGGCGATCGTCCGCGGGAGGGTCTGCATGCCGGTGACGGGGACGTAGGTGCCGCCGAGGAACACCAGCGGCAGGAGGATGCCGTAGCCGAGGCCCTGGATGGTGGCGGGGGTGCGCACGATCGTGCCCAGGAGCACGCCGAAGGTGGTGAAGGCGAACAGCCCGAGCAGCAGCAGCCCGGCCAGTTCGCAGATGGCGTCGGCGTTCACGCGGGGGCGCCAGCCGAGTGCGGCGCCCAGGCAGGCGACGACGAGCATGCTGGCGGCCTGTTCGATGACCTGGCCCACGATCTGCGCGGTGATGACGGCCAGGCGGGTGATCGGCAGGGAGGTGAGACGGTCGATGACGCCGAGGGAGAAGTCCGTGGCGGTGGCGACCCCCGCGCTGACCCCGCCGAAGGCGACGGACTGGGCGATCAGGCCGGGCAGCAGGTAGTCCGGGTAGCGTGTTGCGGGGATGTGGACGGCGCTGCCGAAGACGGTGACGAACAAGACGGTGTTGACCACCGGCTGCAGCGTCACGCCGCCGATGCGGACGGGCATCCGCGCCGCGACGCGCAGCGTACGGGAGACCAGCAGAGCGGTCTCGCGCAGGTAGCGCCAGGTGCGGAAGCGGCGCAGGGCCTTGCGCTGGTGCGTGGCCGGCCGGGGCGGAGCGGGGCGCGGCGGGGTGGGGGTGGTCATGTCCTGTCCTTGGGGGGGTGACCGGTCAGGGTCAGGAAGACGTCGTCCAGGGTCGGGCTTCGCAGGACGATCTCCTCGACGGGCACGCCGCTGTCGCGCACGGCCTGGCTGACGGCGGCCAGGTCCTGTGCCGCGTGCGGGGCGGGGAGTTGCAGCAGGAGCCGCTCGGGGACGCCGGTGAGGGTGAACCGGGGTGCCAGGGCCGCCCGCAGCCGGGTGAACCCGGTGGCGTCCGCCGTGGTGACATCGATGCGCTGGTGTCCGACGCGTCTTTTGAGCTGGGCCGGGGTTCCGCTTGCCGTCGCCCGGCCGTGTTCGAGCAGGACGATGTGGTCCGACAGGGCGTCCGCCTCGTCCAGGTACTGCGTGGTCAGCAGGAGGGTGACGCCTTCGGCCACCAGCTCGCGGACGGTGGACCAGACGGTCTCGCGGCTGCGGGGGTCCAGGCCGGTGGTCGGCTCGTCGAGCACCAGCAGGCGGGGCTGGACGACGAGGCCGGCCGCGAGGTCGACGCGGCGGCGCTGGCCGCCGGAGAGCGTCTTGACGAGCTGGTCGCGGAACGCCCCGAGTTCGAAGCGGTCCACCAGCCAGTCGGTGACCTTGGCCGCCCCGCGTTTGCCGTGTCCGCGCAGCCGTGCCATCAGCAGCAGGTTCTCGCGCGCGGTCAGGGTGTCTTCCAGCGCGGTGAACTGTCCCGTCAGGCTGATCACGGAGCGCACCGCCTGCGGGCGGGTGGTGATGTCGTGACCGCACACCCGCGCCGAGCCGGAGGTGGGCCGGATGAGGGTGGCGAGCATGCGCACGATCGTGGTCTTGCCGGCCCCGTTGGGGCCGAGCAGGGACACCACCGTGCCGGCCGCGACCGTCAGGTCGAAGGCGTCGACAGCGGTGGACCCGCCGAAGGTGCGGGTGAGTCGGACCGCCTCGATGGCAGGGCCGGCCATGGGTACCGCCCCCCCTTTCCGCGGACACCGCGTACCCGCATCTGCCCTGTGTGCCGCAGCCGACCGGCTGCCTTACCGTTGTGGTGCCAGGTCCCCGGGCAGCAGTGCCGCCACCAGGCAGTCCCGGCGCTGTCCGCCGGGGCCGGGGATCTTTCCCCTGGCGATCCCCTCCTTGCGGAAGCCCGCGTGCGCTCCCACGTAGTGGACGGCCCTGTTGTCCAGGTCGGTGAAGGCCTCGATGCGGGTCAGCCCCAGTTCCTCGAAGCCGAACCGGCACAGCAGGCGCACGCCGGCCACCGCTGTGCGCAGGCGCCGGGCGGGCGCGTCGAGCAGGAACGCGGCCTCGGCGCTGCGGTAGAGCTCGTTGAGCGAGAGCAGTTCCGCCTCGCCGATGAAGGTGTCGCTGGCCGCGTCCGCCAGCACGAAGACCGCGCGGTGCGCCCGCCACATCGCCGGCGCGGTGTCGATGAAGTTCTGGGCGTGGGCGGCGGTGTATTCGCACGGTACCGGCATGAAGCGGCGGACCCGCTCGTCGCTGAACGCGCGGACCAGGCCGGGCAGGTCTTCCTGGCGCGGTGCGCGCAGCCGGACGCCGTCCCCGGTCACCGTCGGAATCGCGGTGAACGCGCCGGGAAGCCGCATGGAACACTCTCTTTCTTTCCTCGATCCGCCCGCACCGCCTGCCCGGGCCGCAGGGCCGGTGGCCCCACGGCGCGGTGTGCGGCGGCCGGCGGGAGCGCTGCGCTCCCGCCGGCCACTGCATCAGGTACCCGAAGGGTTGAAGCCGCAGCTGGAGCTGCCCTTGCTGTAGGACGTCGCGGTGTCCTCGAGGACCTCCGCGTACAGGAACTCGTCCGCCTCGGCGGCGTTCTCGTTCTCCTTTTCGATCATGACCGAATCACCTCCTTATGCGTGTCTGGGGTTGCTGCGCCGCCGGTTGGCGGTGCACGTCGGTGGTCCGCCGGTCAGCGCCCGGCGGAAGACGGGGCCGCGGGGTGCGGTAACGGGTCCGGTCCGGGGGTGCCCAGGGCCAGGGCGGCCAGGGGCCGGCGGCTGACCGGGTCCAGGCGGGCGGTCGCGGACAGTTCGGGGCTGGGCAGTGTGGCGCCCAGGATCACCCCGCCGTATCCGCGCTGGAGTGCGGCCAGCCAGCCGGCGTGCACGGCCGATCCGGCCCGGCGCAGCAGCCGCAGGTGGCCGCGTGCGCCGTGCCGGATGCAGGCGGCTGCGACGCTGCCGGCCATCACGACCAGCACGGGTGCGCCGGCGATCTGCGGATCGGCGAACAGGCAGTGCCATGCCGGGGACGTGAGCGGCCCGTACCGGTACAGGCAGGCCGGGTCGGGCCCCGTGCCGTAGACGGCCGGGGTGAGTCCGGCAACGCGCCGTGCGACGACGAGCGGGGCCAGGCCGTTGCCCGCCCGGGTCTCGCCGGGTGCGGTGCGGGCGTCGTGTTCGCGCGCCGCGGCCAGCACCGCGGCCAGGACGGCGTCCGGCAGGGGCGTGGCGGCGAAGTCACGCACCGTGCGGCGCTCGTCCAGCACGGCGTGCAAGGACCGCAGCGGCGGGGCCGGGGGCGGCAGCCGGTGGCGCGGCGCGGTGCCGGCGGGCAGGCCGGGGCGCAGCCGGGGCGGGACGGTGCCGCCTGCGCCCGGCTGTCCGGCCGCGTAGGCGCGCAGGAGGCCGTCGGCCAGTTGCTGCGGGGTCGCCGGGAGCGGGAAGGTGTCCGCCATCACCGCTCCTGGGGGTGGACGGGGCCGGCGGCGCCCGTGGACGGCGGGGGCTCACCGCGGTCGCGGGCATGCGGTGTCACCGACAGGACCGCGGTGACCGGTTCCCGGCCGGAGTCGATCAAAAAGGCGTCGGCCAGGGCCGCGACGCCCGGCGCGGGCAGGTCGTCGTGGAGGGTGACACGGTGTCCGAGCAGGCCGGCGGCGGTCTCGAGCTGGGTGAGGGCGACCCCGGCGTCCAGGCAGGCCAGGTGCAGGGCGAAGGGGCCGTACTTGCCCTGGATCCGCGGCACGTCGCCGGTCAGCACCAGCACGGCGCTAGGGGCGTGCGGGCCGGGAACGAGGTCCACGGCGGGCAGGCCGGCGAGCCGGGCCAGCGCGTGGGCGAGGGCGTCGTAGCCGTAGCAGCCGTCGGCGAGCCCGTCGATGCCCCGCGCGGCCAGGTACAGGCACGGTGAGCCGAGGTTGCCGCCGCTGGGTGCCCAGAAATCCATGCCCTGCGCGCCGCGGCGGCCCGCGGTCATGCCGAGCAGCAGCGCGAGGTCGCCCAGAGCCGGTGCCTTGGCCGCGGTCGCCGCACCGGCGCCGGCGCCGTCCCACGGGATGCCGGGGGGCCCGGCGGGGCCCCGTGGTGTGCCGGCGTCCGCGGCGCCGCCCCACGAGGTGCCGGGGGGCCCGGCGGGGCGCCACGGGGTGCCGGGGGCGGGCAGAGCCGGCAGGGGGACCAGAGCGGCGCTGGGCCACCGGCGGCGTTCCTGTACCGCTGCCGGCAGGCGGCTCAAAGACTGCAGGCGGGAGGCGGGGGTCACCCGGTGCAGTGCCGGCTTGGCGACCGCCTGGTGGTAGCGGACCGCGACGGACACCGGGTCGGCGTCGAGCGGACGGCCGGCTGCCGGGACGCAGCCGGGACACGCGGCGGGCTCGCACGCCTCCTCGGCGGCCGACCGCGGGTGGCAGGCGGGGCAGGACGAGCCGGCAGTGGGCACGTGGGCCGCCGGAACGTCGGCATCGGGGGGACGGTGGGCTGCCGGAACGCAGGCAGGACGCGGGGCGGGCTCGCACGCCTCCTCGGCGGCCGACCGCGGGTGGCAGGCGGGGCAGGACGAGCCGGCAGTGGGCAGGTGGTCTGACGGAACGTCGGCGCCGGGGAGACGGCCGGCTGCCGGGGTGCAGCCGGGACACGCGGCGGGCTCGGACGCCTCCTCGGCGGCCGACCGCGGGCGGCAGACGGGGCAGGACGGGCCGGCGGTGGGCATGGCGCGTTCGGTCGTCCATGCCTCCAGGTCGTAGCGGGTGGCGCCGTCCGGGGAGTGGGCGGGCGGGACGTGGGCGAGCAAGGCCAGGACCTCGCGGCAGGCCAGCGCGGCGTGGACCGCCGTCCAGGGGTCGGCGGGGCCGGGCGGCGGGGTGCTGCCGGTGTCGGCCAGCTCCCGCCGCAGACAGCCCAGGCACAGGTCGAGTTCGGGGGCGAGCAGCGGGCCGATCACCGAGACGGGCCCGGCCACGAACCAGGGCAGGAGCGCCACCGGTTCCCGTGCGTACGCCGCGGACAGCCGCTCAGCCTCGTCACCGGCCATGCCGCAGGGTCCGAGGAGGACCACCGCCAGGTCGGCCGGGCACGGTTGCGGCCCGGCGGTCACCACCTCCCCCGTCCCGGCTTCGCGCAGGGCTCCGGCCAGTTCGGACAGCAGGGGCGCGGTGCCGTGCAGGGCCACCCGGGCGGCCGCCAGCCGGTCCACACTCTGCCCGGCGTGGGCATCGGCCCAGGTGGTGGCGCCCAGCCTGGACAGCGCCAGCGCCGTGGGCGTGCCGGGGACGAAGGCGCCCTCTTCCAGCAGCCCGCGAAGGTGCAGCAGGGCCAGCAGGCGTTCGATCACGCCGGTCTCGCTGCCGGCCGCCTCGGCCAGAGCGGCCACGTCGTGGGCCCCGTCCAGCAGCGGGAGCAGGCGCGGCAGCAGGTGCCGGGTCGCGGTGCCCCGCAGGACCTCGCGTTCGGGCCCGCCGTCGAACTGGATACCGTCCGGCAGCCTCAGGAACCGGATGCCGTGACGCAGCCGGGGCAGCCGCGGCACAGCAGGCAGCGGGCTGCGGTGCAGGTGACGGGCGGCGGTGCCGGCCCCCACCGACCGGGTCGGGAGTTTCACCGGGCCTGCTCCCCACCAGCCGGGCAGACCGGCGCGGATACGGGCGGGCAGGCCGTCGCGGACGGGGGCGGGAACTGCTGGGCCAGGGCGGTCCAGGTATCGGCGCGGCGGTCCGGGCGGCGCCGGCAGCGCGGACAGGCGTGCACCCCGGTCACCGGGTCACCGCTGACGTCCCCGGTCACCCCGTCGTAGGTCACCACCGTCCCGGCGAACGCGCCGGGCCCCCTGGCGGCCAGCACCCGGGTCAGTCCCCGGGCCATCAGAACGTCCGAAGGCAGCCACCCCGCCACGCAGTTCGAAGGGTCCCGGGTGACGCTGTCCCACCAGGCCTGGGTATCGCCGACATCCCAGTCGTGCTGCCTCTGCCGCCGCAGGAAACAGTGGTAGCAGGCGGAACGGCCCGGCACCACCACGGGCCCCAGCCGCACCCCGCGGGGCGTGAGGACCAAAGGCGCCCAGGTCAGCGACCACAGGAAGCAGAACGTGTCGACGTCACGGAAGAAGGAGACGTCCTCACGCGCACAGGCCACCACGTGACACCCCGCCTGCGGCCACGTGGCCGGAGCCGCGGACACCGTACGGCCCCCGGCGCCGGCCCGCGGCGCCGCGGAGACGGCCGAGACCACCACGCCGCGGTCCGGCTGCGGCACCACGGCCTCGCCCCACGCGTCCAGGGCTACCAGGTGAAGGGGCGGCACGCCCACGACACGGACCTCCAAGGCAGAGCGCCGGCACACCGGCCGACAAGGGACGAGGAAACAAGCAGGAAGGAAGAAGGGAAGGGGGATTGGGGGTGGGGGACGTCAGGCGAAGGGCTGGGGCAGCGGGTTGATGTCCGTACCGGCACACTCGGGATAACCCAGCCGCTCAGGAGCGTCCAGCAGCCGGGGATGACCGAGATAACGGCCGTTTTGCTGGAACGACAGCGGAACGAGCTGAGGGACGAAGACACGGACCGCATGGAAACCGACATCACGCGCCTCATCGGTGGTGACATCCACCGCCACCGCCTCCATACCCCGCTCACGCAGCCGCCCGACCACCAGATCCGGATCACCGGCGGCATCACCACGCGCCAGCACCGGCATGTCCGACAGCCGCGCACGCCGCTCACCGGACAGCAGGAAGCCGAAAGCATCCGCACGCTCGGGCCGGCCCATCCACTGCGCACCGTCCAGCACATCCTGGAAGTCACCGACCTCGGCAGGAACCTCATGGTCGACGTGGAGCGCGACCCGGTAGGCGATCACCTCACGCAGCACCTTGGCCAGCACCTGCTGCGGATCGGCCCCGGACGCACACCCCACCATCGTGGCCGCACGCGAACTGTGCGGCGCACGCCCCACCAGGTAGATCGTGGGAATCCCCAGATCGGAAGTGGCATCGAACAGGACCGGATCGGCCAGGACCGACCGCCGGTAACGCTCCAGCATCACCCGGGCCGCATCCCCCAGTTCACTCACGCGGCCGATGTCCAGCCGCGGCAGCGGCAGACGGCGCAGCCACACCGTGCTGATCATGTCACGCTCCACGCACTCGCACAGCGCGTGCATCACCGCGGTACGCAGATCTCCGTGGACCGCGAAACCGGTACTGACCGGGTGCCAGATACGCTCCGCGGGCCGCTGCGGGGCACACCCCATCCACGCGATCACCGCCGGCACGTACACCGGGCGCCGCCGGGTCAGCGACCAGCCGCGCACCCACCGCATCGGCGCAGCGGGATCCGGCGGCAGCAGCGGCTGGCCCGCGCAGGCGTACTCCTGGGCCGACAGCCGCGGCAACGACCCCAGATCCAGCGCCTCGTCCCCCAGCTCCACCGCGCTGGCCCGCACCACGACACCAGGGTCCTGGGCCATCGTGGCGCAGTAGCGCTCCAAAAGCTCCGCCAAAGCCAGCAGACGTGCCCGCTCAGGACTCTGGGCGGTCCCGGCCGAACTGTAGTCGTACGAGGCACCGGGCCTGCCCCCCGGCCCGCCCGGCCGGTGAAAAGGATCCGCGTCCAGCAGACGCAGCACATGGCCGGCCAGCGCCCCGTACGCCGGCACCGTGGGCTCCCCCGGCGCATACGGCAACTCCCTGACGCCCCCGGCCACCCCGTAAGGAGACAGGAGACCATCGAGATTCTCCAGCACATCGCCGGCCACTCCCACTCCCTTCCCCTTACAGCGCAAACCTTCAACGGAACCCGGCCCCCGCACCGCCCCACAACGAGGGGCGTCCCACACACCGCAGGCCCCGGACAGCCCTGCCCGGCCCGGACACCATGTGCCTGCCACGGCCGGTGGGGACGAGTGAATACCACCACAAGGCCAACCCGGGACCAACACGGCAGTTGTTGACCTCCCGGACAGCCGCCTATGCCCTTCCGCCCACCCCCCCGACCCGCCAGCCAGCCCCCGCGAAGCCGCCTTGCCGGAGGCAGACGGCATCAACTCCCGCCGCCCCGGCGCGTTGGCCGGCCCGTCGCGGCCCGACCGACCGGGACGGGACAGGACCGGGACAGGGCCGGGACGGGCTGCGGGGTCCGGCTCAGGAGGGGAGCGGCAGGCCGGCCGCGTGGAACAGCCGGTCCCGGGAGGCCGCCGCCTCCGCGAAGACGGAGTCGCCCCTGACCAGTGCTCCGTCTTCCTTGAGGACCTCGCCGGCCACGACGACCAGGTCGGCGTTCCCGGCGTGTCCGCCCGCGACGATGGACGCCGCCACGTCCGTCGCGGGCAGGAGGTTGGTGTGGTCGAGGCGGACCATGATCAGGTCGGCCTCCTTGCCCGGCGTCACACTGCCGGTGCGGTCGTCGATCCCGCAGGCCCGCGCGCCCTCGATGGTCGCGAACGCGATCAGGTCGGCGGCGTCGAACGTCGGCAACCCGGGGACCCGGTGGGGACGCGATGCCTCACCGGCCCCTCAGCCTGTCGCCGGCCCGCCCAACCGAATTGCGGTCACGCGCCCTGCTCGACGAACACGGCAACGCCACCGCACGAGGCCGCCAGGAACGCGAACACATCGAGGACGCCACCAACCGCCTCGCCCAACGGCTGTTGCGCCCCCTGCGGGAACCGGATGCGGACCGCCTCCTGCACACACTGACCCCGGCCGTCCGCGCCATCACGTCCTGCGGCGTACTGCCTTTCCCAACCCGATCGGACTGCCCCGCCCGGACCTGCCCCGCTGATCGGATCCTGGGCGTCCCGCAGAGCGCACGGGAGCCTCTCGCCGCCGGGGATTCGCCGGCCCGGCCGGGCCGAGATCGGCAGGCGCGGTATCCGCACCGCCTTGCGCGGCGTGCGGGGTGTGCCGTGTCCCGGACACGGCACCCCGTCGTGCGGCTGTGGGGATGGTGCGATGGGTCGCGCCTGGCGCGTCGCGGCCAGCGGCCGGGACGGCCGGGAGCCCGACGGCGCTCCGGACCGCAGTGGCCGCCGGGACCGGACGGACGGGCATCACCGGCGGGTCGTTGCCCGCGTTCACCGGCGCGGTCCGCGGCTGAAGCCGTCTTCACGGACCGGACGCGGAGCCGACTCGGCCGTTCGCACGGCGTGATTCTCCCGGGCGCGATGCCGAACGGGCCGTCCACCCCGTGCCCGTGCCGACCCGGGGCGGACGGACGAGCCAGATCCACCTCGCGGTCGAGCAGGACCGCAAGCCCCTGCCGGTCGTGTCACGGCCGGGCAGCGGGGCGGTTCCCCCGCAAATCGAGCCAGTCATGGAGGCGATCCGGGTGCCCCGGCCCGGACCGGGTGTTGACGCACAGGGCGCAGCGAGAGAACAGAGAGAGCCGTCATGGCACCACGCGGCGGGTACGGCGAACACCAGGCCGTCAAACGGCCGGGGCCCCGGTTGCCACCTGGCGTTGGACACGGCTCGCGGGGCTGGTCCCGGCTCCGGGCATCCCGCCGGGGTACTGGTCGCGGGCGGTGGTGGAGGGGCTGCGGTGCGGGCCTCGATGGCGCGCGGGCCGGTGTCTGCGCCGCGCCGGGTGCGCCCGCGCAGCGACGGCGCGGGTGCCGGGCCGTCAGGCGGGCTGGACGGTGATGGTGCAAAGGCGCTTGGTGGCCCGGGTCAGGGCTACGTACAAGTCCCTTTCGCCGCCGGGGCGGTTGGTGATGATTTCCTCGGGGTTCAGGACGACGACCGTGTCGAATTCCAGGCCGCGTGCTTCGGACGCCGGCACGATGCGTGCGTGGTGAGCGATGCCCTGGGCCGTCAGTTCGCTCACCCTGGTGTCCGCGCAGATCACTCCCGCAAGCTCGCCCGGGTACGCGGCGCTCTGGGCGCGGAGTTCGTGAACGACGGCGGTGACCAGCCCGTCCGGAGGTGTGGTCACGGTGCGAGGGTTCTCACCGCTTCGCAGTGATCGTGTGGGCTTCTGGTCCGGAGCGATCCGGGTGAGCAGGTCCCGGACGCTTGCCAGGATCTCCTGCGTGGTGCGGTAGCTGACGGTCAGGTTGTGCAGTTTGAACCTCGGTCCGGCGTGGGGGCCCAGTGCTTCCTTCCAGTCGCGTGCCGTCGCGACCGGGCCTGCCTGGGCGAAGTCACCCACCAGCGTCATCGACCTCGACGGGCAGCGGCGGACGATCATCCGCCACTGCATGGCGGTCAGTTCCTGCGCCTCGTCGACGACGACGTGCCCGTACGTCCGCTCGGGTGGGCCGTCGACCAGGCTCGCCGCCTCGTCCAGCAACGGCGCATCGGCAACGGTCCACGGGTCGTCCGGGCCGCGCAGCAGAAGGGACCGCTCGTGCGCGGTCAGGCGGGGCAGGTGCTCGGCGAGAGCTGCGGCGTTCGTCAGGAGTGCCTTCACGAGGTCACCGGGTGCCAGCCGCGGCCACAACACCTCGACCGCTCGGTCGACGCCGGCGTCGTCGAGGAGATCGGCCCGGACGGCGTCCAGGTCCAGTTCGTGGGCCGGGCCGGGATCGGCCGCGCCTTCGACGCGGCGCTGGGCGGCTCCCGTGAACCGGTCGAGGTTGATGCCCGTCATCCTTTCGGCATCGGCGTCGATCTGCTCCAGGAGGTCACCCATGTCTCGTCGCATCGCGTCGGTGACGGCGTCGGCCAGGAGCTCTTTGAACACCTGGCGCGCGGGGTTGTGCCCCGCAACGGCTGCCACGGCGGCGTCGCGTGCCGTGGCGACCTCCTCGCCGGAGAGGTGAACCAGTTCCTGTCCGACCCGCACGGTGAAGTCACCGGCGGGGGCTTGGTGGACGCGCAGCAGGCCGGCCAAGGCGTCGGCGAGGCCGGAGCCGCCCTTGAGGCGCGCCGTATCGAACGGGTCGACCGTGTCCGTGGACGCTCCGGCCAGTTCCCGGCAGGTCGCCAGGACGACGTCGTTCTCGCCGAGCGAGGGGAGGACCTGGCAGATGTAGTCGAGGAACCGGGCGTTCGGCCCCACCACCAGGACACCTTCCTCCGCGGCGCGTGGGAACGCGTACAGGACATAGGCCGCCCGGTGCAGGGCGGCCACCGTCTTGCCGGTGCCGGGGCCGCCCTGCACCACGGTCACCCCGCGGTGGGCGGAGCGGACGATCTCGTCCTGCTCGGCCTGCAGCGTCGCGACGGCCGCGTGCATCCTGCCCGTACGCCGTGCCGACAGAGCCTCGGTCAACGGGCCGTCCCCCACGATGTCATCGTGGGTCGGGGCGGTCCCGTCCAGCAGTTCGTCGCTCACCGAGATGACCGTGCGCTCCTCGAGGCGCAGGTGCCGGCGCCGCCGCAGGCCCATCGGGTGGACCGGTGTCGCCTCGTAGAAAGGCCGCGCCGCGTTCGCGCGCCAGTCGACGAGCAGAGGCAGGTCGTCCTCCTCCGTATGCAGTCCGATGCGCCCGATGCGCAGGGCCGTGCCATCCGTCCAGTCGATGCGTCCGAAGACCAGCCCCTTTTCGGCGCCCTCCAGCCGGCCGATCTCCTTCGCCAGACGCTCGGCGGCGATTTCCCTCGCGTACGCCTCACCGGGGCTGCCCGCCGGGGCCTTCAGCACACTCGCCCGGTGTGCTCGCGCCTCGCAAAGCCGCTCGGTGAGCAACTCGTACACGGAGGACACATAATCCTGCTCCAAGTCAACCGCACGCACAGCTGGGTCATTCATCTTCGACAACAGGGAGGCTCCTTCGATTGGAGCCACACCATACGACCAAGGATTCCGAAAGGTAAGTCTTGACTTACCTGGCGAGCCATGTCATTACGTCTGAATCCGTGACGGCTGACCGTGTGGCGTATCACGCATTCCGCCGTTCCGTACATCGCCAATCGCGCTCCCGGTGCCCGCCTGCCTTATGGGCGAACCCGCCCTTGAACGCCGGCGGTGTCTTTCCGCGCCATCGAGTTCACCACTGCCCGGCCTGGATTCGCCGGTCACCGGCCTCCGCGCTTTCATGTCGCCGTAGGAAAGAATGACGACAGGCCCGGCGGGGCCCGATGGACCGGTCTTTTCCGGGCTCCGGTCCAAGGAGATCCCATGAAATCCGATGACGGCCGGGAACAGGGTCCACTGGCGGCTAAGGCCCGATCCGCCGGAGCATTCCGACACAGCCGGCGTGCGATTTTCCGCGGGGTGTGTCCGGCGAGGACGCGTTGTGGTGCGAGGGATACGGCGTCCGGGGAGAACACGGTGGAGACCGGGTCGGGCACGCCCAGACCGAGCGCGGCCCGCGCGGCGTCGTCCAGTTCGACGGTGCGGAGGAAGTTCCCGGACCGGTCCGGCGGTCTCACCGGGGCGCCGGGGCGGCAGATCAGGCGCGGGCCGTGATCGCTCGTGTGGGCGGGCGGGCGGAGCCGCCGCGGATCATGTTGTGCGTGCCGGTCCGATCTGGTGGGTTCCGGTGAGCAGAGCTTCGGCGTGTTTGCGGAAAGCGGTGACCAGACGGCTGCGGTCGCCGGCGCGGGTGGCGAGCACGACCTGGCTCGGTCCGACCCCGCGCAACGGGACCGTGGTGAGGCTGGGATGCAGCCCGGTCGCGTAGTCGAGGGGGCGGCCCGATGGCCACGGCCTGCCCGGCGGCGATGAGTTCGTGTTCGTCTTCGAGGGCTTCGAGCAGGGGGCCGTCGGGCGCGGGCCGCCCGTCGGGCCGGGGATCGAGGCGCCAGTAGGCGTTCAGCAGCGGGTCGGACCGGCGTACGCGGGGGATCGGCTCGTCCACGATGTCGTCGAGGGTGACCGACTCCTTGCCGGCCAGACGATGGTCCCGCGCCACAATCAGCACGCGCGGCTCGTCGTAGAGGACGGTGACGCGTAGCTGGCCGGTGGGGAACAGCAGACGCGTCACCACCGCGTCGACGCGGTGCTCCAGCAACGCGCCGCGCGAGTCGTTCCAGGCGAGCAGGCGGGTGTTGACCTCGGCACCGGGATCGCGGTCGCGCAGGGCGCGCACCGCCGGAGTGATGATCAGCCCCTTGGTGTAGCCGATGGTGACGCTGCTGGGCCGGGACGCGGCCCGGGTGCGGGCCATCGCCTCGACCGCGGCACGCAGCAGCCCCTTGGCCCGGGGCAGGAAGATCTCGCCGGCCTCGCTGAGCCGGGTGCGTGCGTGGTGCGGTCGAGCAGGCGGACGCCCACTTGCTGTTCGAGGCGGCGGATCTGCCGGCTCAGCGACGGCTGCGTGGTGTGCAGCGCCTCGGCGGCACGGCCGAAATGCCGGTGCTCGGCGACGACCGTGAAGCACTGCACCAGCCGCAGGTCGAGGTCGACGGGCGCGGGGAAGGGCTCGGACATCAACCCACCCTAACTGGCATTATGCAAACCCCGTATGACGTTTTGCGGAACAATCATTGGACCGCGAACCCGTGGTGGCCGCACCGTGGTGATCGTGACATCGAACAGCGTGACACCTTTTCGCATCGCCATTCCGGACAGTGCCCTGGAGGATCTGAAGGACCGGCTCCACCGGGTACGCCTGGCCGGCCGGCAGACAGCACCGGACAACAGCCAGGGGGTGCAACGGGAGCGCCTTGAAGAGCTGTTGGAGTACTGGGCCACCGGCTACGACTGGCGCAAGCTGGAGCGGCAGCTCAACGAGCTGGGCCAGTCCCGTACCACCATCGACGGCCTCGGCATCCACTTCACGCACGTGCGCTCGCCGCACCCCGACGCCACCCCCCTGCTGCTGCTCCACGGGTGGCCCGGCCCGTTCCTGGAGTTCCTGGGGACCGTCGGCCCGCTCACCGGCCACGGCTTCCACCTCGTCATCCCCTCGATGCCCGGCTACGGCTTTTCCGACCAGCCCACCTCCACCGGCTGGGGCCCGGACCGGATCGCCCGCGCGTACGGCGTACTCATCCAGCGCCTCGGCTACGACTCCTACCTGGCCCAGGGCGGCGACTGGGGCGGTGTCATCGCGACCCGCATGGGGGCGCAGCGCCCGGCAGGCCTGCGCGCGATCCACCTCAACTTCCCCGAATTCCTCGCCGCGCCACCGGTCGGCGACGACCCGACCCCCGAGGAGAAGGCCGCACCCCAACAAGGCAGCCGCTTCCTCACCGTCCATTCCGGATACCACGTCGTGCAGCGCACCCGGCCGCAGACCATCGGCTACGCCCTGACCGACTCCCCCGCCGGGCAGGCCACGTGGATCTACGAGAAGTTCCTCGACTGGACACGGCCCGACGCCCTCACCCCCGACGAGATCCTCGACCACATCTCCCTGTACTGGTACACCGGCACCGGCGCATCCTCTGCCCGCCTGTACTGGGAGTACGCCCGGCAGCCACTCGCCCTGACCGAGCCGGACCTCCCCGTCGGCGTCAGCGTCTTCCCGGACGAACTGACGCGCACCCCGCGCATCCGGGCCGAGCGCGCCAACCACGACCTGCGCTACTTCACCGACGACATCCCCGCGTGCGGCCACTTCGCCGCCCTGGAGCAGCCGGAGTTGTTCGTCGAGGAGATCGTCAAGTTCGCCCGGACGGTGACCCCGTGAGAACAGTTGGGATCACGAAGACTCCACCACTACACCCGGGGGGCCTTGCCCGATGAGGCGGGTCAGCTACCGCTCCACCGACGGCTCCACACGCTGCGGCGTGGTGCACGACAACACCATCCACGCCCTGGGCACGAACCTGCTGGAGCAGCTGCGCGCCGAAGGCGGGCTGCAGACCGCCGCGACCAGGGAACCCACCGAGACCGTCGAGCTGGCCACGGCCCACCTGCCGGCGCCGGTACCAGTGCCTCCGGCAGTCCGGAACATCACCACGTTCGAACACCACATCAGCAACACGGGCAAGGCAGCCGGCGGCCACGGCACGGTCAGCCCGGTCTGGCACGAGCATCCGCTCTTCTCCTTCTCGAACCCGGCCGCGATCAAGAGACCCCACGACAAGATCCCCATCGCCCCGGACGCGCGGTCGTGGGACTACGAGGTCAAGGCCGCCGCGGCCGAGTCCGCCGTGGCGGTGGTCACCGGCACAGCCCTCGCCACCTTGGCGACCGTACTGGCCGCGATGACCCAACACGCCCCGTTGAGCGGGCTCGTGACGGCGGCTCCGACGGTGATCCCTTGGCCCCAGATAGGGGGACCGTCGCGATCTGCGTCTTCGTCGCCCTGGCCACCGCGTCGGCCGCGACCTGAAGTGCAAGCCGTCGGCCTGCGATCGAGGCCGTAGGCATCCGTGAATAGCACACCCTCGGGATACCGCCTCTCCACCAGTTGCTCCCCGACGGCACCAGCCGGCCGCGGGAGTGGCCGACCGAGTTCTCGGTCTCCCCGCCACGACAATCGCCCCGATCACCGGCCAGGGCTACCGCGCCGTCCCCACTCACGACGAAACCGTGCGGCGGCCGTGGCGTCTCCATACGATCCACCGCGCCCCGCCGGATCCGGCACGTGGTTGATGCCTGTCTCATCCCAGGATGCCTGACCTTCGCGGCCGCGTGTTTTCGTTGTCGTCGCTGTGCGGCTGGGTGGACTCGGTCCGGGGCGGTACGCCGGCAGCATGCCGGCGCCACGCCCGTCTCCGAGTGATCTGTCCGATGCCCCCGCCCCCTGGGAGTTGATCGAGCCGGTCCTTGCGGCCTGGCGGTTCGAGCGCCGCGGCAGGGCTGTCGACTTCGGCCGGCCGCCGGAACACGACCTGCGCGACATCATGGACGCGATCCTTTACGTGGACCGGACCGGGGTGCAGTGGCGTTACCTCCCGCACGACTCCCCGCACGGGAAACACGGCCCTGGCGCACCCGACATATCCGGCTAAATATTAGATTTCGGCATGAAACTCCGGGACAAAACGACCTCTGAAGACTGTCCCGTAAAGATCTTCAGGACTCGGTGGTGGGCTATCCCATAACCGCTCGGGCCGTGTCGAGGAATGCCAGCCGGTTGTCCTCCAGGTAGTCCCGTACGCTCTCACCGCCGGGCAAGCCTTCCCATACCGTCCGGTTGAGGTCGAGGAAGTACGCACGTGCCGCGTCATGCACCGGCAGGGGGAACTGGACGCGGATGAGCCGCTCGGCGACCCATAGCCTGTTCATGACGTCCTGGGTCTTCAGGTACCAGGGGTGGGTGTCATCGAACTCGGGAGGCCGACTGAACGCGGAGCGTTCGGCCTCGGCCGCCACCTCGATGAACCGCTCAAGCAGCGTCAGCCGTTCCGCGCGCCGAGCCTCCGACAGGGTGTTCTGTTGCCGTTGCGCTTCAGCGCGTTCCGCTGACAGTTGAGTCCTGTGCTGCACGAGGTAGGACAGCATGCCGCCGAGGACAACGCCGCCCAACGATATGAGTGACACCCAGACCTGACCTGACATGGTCGTCATCGTGCCATGTGGTCGGGCTCTGGGACGATCACGCTGTGACTGGTGTGATCACGGCGTCCGAGCCGTCCTGGGTAGCCCCGTTCCCGGGCTGAGCCCGCGCTGTTTCGGCAAGTTGGTGACCGTGGTGCGCCACGAGAGCGCGAACGAGACTCGGCGCGGGCGCCCATGGGGCTTGCCACCGTGCAGTATGGAAACCGCTGTTGAAGATCAGCGGCTCATTGGAGACCAAAATTCCGGAAATCTTCGCCGCCGACTACGACGAAAACCTACAGGCGGCACGAAGCCGTCTCCTCGACGAACTTGGAGACTTCGGGGTGTAGCCGCAGACTCAAGGCGGTATCGGCTTTGAGTTCCGAGGGTTGAGGACCGGCGACCTCATGGTCGTCGGTCCTGCGGGGCCAGGCCCACCAAGACACCTGCGACACTCGGTACAACTCGGAGTGTCGCGCCGAAGCACGGGCGCAAGACTTCCACAGGCCCAACTCCACCGCATCCGGCGACCCGACGTCAGACATCATCAAAGCGGACAACTACAGTCTTGGCGTTTTCGCGCCTTCGGACACGTGCCATGCACGCTGTGGTCAGCGCGAGACTTGGCAGGGGCCGAGGCCTTCGAACTCCTGTGGCACGCGGCTGGCAACGGGCTCGCCGAATTGGCTGCGGACAGGTCAATGCCGACGGCTTTTCCGCCATGCCGCGATGCGGGCAGCTGCGGCGTGACAGATCGCGGCTGACGTCTGGTGGCCGGGTGTGTGTCCCGATGGTGGCCCGGCTCGCGAAGGGGTGACCACACTCGCTCCTGTGACTGGTCGGGTCTCCGGCAGATCAGAACCAGGTGCGTACGAGCTGGTTCGTACTCGTATACTCGTGCGAGTTCGTGGAGGGGGAGGTGGAGACAATGAAGCTTGCTGAGGCACTGGCAGAACGTGCGGAGGCGACGCGCCGTGTAGAACAGCTGCGAGCGCGTATCGTCAGCAGTGCGCGGTACCAGGAAGGGGAGACACCCGCCGAGGACGCAGCGCAGTTGCTGGCTGAGGCCGGTGAGGTACTTGACGCTCTGGAAACGTTGATCCGGCGGATCAACCGGACCAATGCCGCTGTGCAGATGGGTCCGGACGGCACGCTCACCGATGCTCTCGCACGCCGGGATGTCCTACGGTTGCGTCACTCCGTGGTCACCGCGGCGGCTGATGCGGCGGCGGGGAAGGGCGAGCGGGGATACGGCCGACAGCTTCGGTCGGAGCTGATGATGCTTTCCGCGCTTCCGGTCGCGGAACTGCGCGGACAGGCAGACGCACTCGCCCGGGAGATCCGCGAGGTCGATGTGCGGATCCAGCGTACGAATTGGGAAGTCTATCTGCTGGACTGAGTTCACCGGCAAGCTGGGAGATGTGGAGCAGGTAGCAGCTTCGGAGGCGTGCACACACCGAGGGCCGGCGGTTTTCCGGCCCACTCCTGGCGCGTGAGGAGCAACGCGGGGGTTCGACTCCCCTTATGACAATGCAGCTCAGCACCGCGTACAGGTAACAGTGCACATCGCACAGCACATCACCACGTGCAGATCCGAGGCAGCGAGGGCGGGATCGGGGCTTTCCACATCACAGCACCGTGGAGAACGGCGTTCTCCGGCGGCTACTGTTGGCGACTACGGCGGTGCTCCTCCATCTACTGCGAACGAGACCTCCGCGAAAGCCGGGTCGTTGGAGAACGCCGACAACCAATGTTCTCCGGCGCCCCGGCAACAGAGCACGTCCGCAGCCGGTAGCGGTTGACCCACTTTGGCGCGTATGCACGGGAGATCGTCATCTCGACAGCGACGTGGGCGATCGGTCGGCTCTTGCACCGTTGGATGAGGCGACGGCGCCTTTCGACGGACATGGGTGCAGGCGTGTGGCAAGAGGAGACCTCGTCAGTGATTGCTCTGCGGCATCTGCGCTTGCCGACCGGGCCATGAGCGGCAAGGGAGCTGCCTGGGGGCGGGGCAGCATGATCCACCGCTACATCATCCGGCGAAACGAACAGGCCCAGGACGAGCGCCTACGCGAGGTCGTGAGCAGGATGAACGTCGCCTGACGCAGCCGCGCCCCGGCGGAACAACGCGGTCCACAGGAACGCCACCCCGAACAGCGCCGACTCGGGCGGTTCCTCCCGCATGCGGCGCAGTTCGACCTCCATCAGGTCGGAGAAGATCCAACGCAGCGAGTCGGGTGTGTAGGCGAGGCCGCCCTGCAAATCGCGTTCACGGTAGAGGTCCGCGTCGGACAGCTCCGAACCCATTCCCGCCTCGCCGACGGCGAAGCTGGTGAGTGCGAGATGGCCGCCGGGGGCGAGAACGCGGTCGAGGAGGGCCAGGTAGCTGACGCGGCGGTGCGGCAGCAGGTGGTGGAAGCATCCTGAGTCGACGACCAGGTCGTACGGGCCGCTCAACTCGGTGACGGGGAGGGCGAAAGCGTCACCGCACAGGAAGCGGACGTCGACTCCGGCCTGGTCGGCCCGGTCGTTGCCCCAGGCGACGGCCACCGGGGAGAGGTCGACGGCGTCCACCTCGAAGCCGTGCGAGGCGAGGTAGACGGCATTGCGGCCCGGTCCGCAACCCAGGCCCAGGGCCCGGCAGGGAGCGATCAGACCCTGGTCGAGGTAGGCGGCCAGGTTCTCGTCCGGCTTCGCCGCGCCGTCGATGCCCGCTACCTCGACGGCTTCGCCAGTCTGGCCGTGCGGGTTCCCTGCTGCGGCTCCGCCGCCACGCTCGACGCGCTCCACTACCAGTGGCCCCTCGGCTTCGCCCGCTTCCAGATCGCCGTCACCAACCCCGAACGTATCTGGTTCACCGAGGAGGAACTGGCCGCCGTGGCCCATCAACTCGGGCACCCCGTCCGGCAGATCAGGGCCCACATCTGATCCAGGGCATCCGGGAACATCGGCCACCGGCACGGATCAGGAAGGGCCACGGCGCGCCCTGGGATGCCGCAGTCACCGCTCAGCCGCGGCCCCGAGAACCTGTCGGCGCACGCGCAGGTCACCGTTCCAGGTGTCGCAGTCGACACCACCGGACGGGAACAGGACGAGCAGGCCCGTCCGGCCCGTGAACGGGTCGAACCGCTCGCGGACCGCGGTCACCGGCTCCCCGAGGTGACGGTGGAAGGGAGAGCTGCGATCGGGCGCTACGTCGATCCGGCCCAGTTCGCCCAGATCATAAGCTTCCGGCGGGGGTGAGGCTGCTACGGCCAGACACCAGTCCGAACCTGCGGTGATCCAGGTCCAGGCACCGACGTCGTCGCGGAGCCACACATCGACCGGCTCTCTCTCACAGCGATCCACCACGGTCAGCCGCGACGCCACAACCTCCACCAGCCGCGTCCCGACCAACAGCGAAGGATCCTTGCCGGTCCCCTGAACCGGGCAGGCGGCCCGCGCGGATGGTTCCATAGGTGCTCTCCCGCCGGCTCGCAGGAAGACGCGCACCGTCCTCGTAGGTGTCCGCGAACGCGTACGCGTCGCACGAAGAGCGGCCCACCGCGCGCATGGCTGGGGGTGCGGGAGCGGGGGCTGTCAGGCGTCCTTGCCGACCGGCTCTCCGAGGACGGGGTTGAGTTGTGGCATGGTCCGGTCGACAAGGGCCTGTCCGAAGACGAGCAGTGTGTCGTCGGAGGCCTGGCCGAACACCCCGTAGCTGAAGTCGGGTGCTATGACGAACGCCGGGTCCGGGTCGGGGATGAAGGCGTTGCTCCAGACTGAGGCCGCCGCGCGGTGCGGATCGACGCTGTAGCAGAGATGTTGCCAGTCCAGGAGCAACAGGTCGGTGCCCTGCGGGGTACATGCTCGCAGCGCGTCGCTGACAACGCGGCACAGTGCGTCCACCCGGTCCTCGTCCGGGAAGCCGTCCGGTGTGGTCAGGCTGGCCAGTGACCAGGTCACGCTGGGGGCCGACTTGACGGAGGAGGGCCGCAGGTGGTCGAACCCGAGCCGGTGTTGAGCGGTATGCCACGCGGACGTTGTCTCCGCATCGTTCAATTCCCTGCGGAACGGGATATCCACGCAGCGCTCCTTTTGCGGTAGAGGTGGGGCCGCCACCGGCCCCACCTGGAGAGTAGACAAAAGAGTCCGCTCCCGCAGGTGCCCGCGGCAGCGGGGTCAGCGACCTGCCGACCACGGCCCGCATCACGTTCGATGAGCACTGCGGTGGCGCGGATGCGAAGTTCGCACCCGGCCCGCATGCCACGACACGGCTCCGGAGCCTGGGCGTCAGCGGCGGCGCGCCACCACCGTGACCACCCCGGTGACCGCGCTCACGCCTTCGAGTACGCTGCCCGCCGCCTCCAAGCGGCCGGATCAGCCCCGGGTAACGGGGTGTCTTCCCACCGTTTCGGTGCAGTCGTGGCGATCAAGTCGCCGCGCCGGTGCGACTGCGCAAGACGGTGGGGCGGGATCACGGCGCCGTTCCACGGCCTCTTCCGCCGCCGCTGATGCGGGCAGACGTGCTACACGCATGCGAGCGGTGTGATGTGCAGGGGCTGGTGGGGCGTCGCCTGACCGCCGCGGTCCGCAACGGTGGTGCGCTCCTGCGGGGCGAAGCCGGACCGGATCGCCTGCGGGACGGAGCCGACCGCGCTCGCCTGCCCACCTCGTCACGGTTCGATAACGCCCCCTTGTCTTGAAGGTGTGTAATCGATTCCAATCCTCGTGTAATCGATTACACGAGGAGGTGGCAGGCGATGGCGGGTATCAAGGACGTCGCCGCCGAGGCCGGGGTGTCCGTCGCCACGGTCTCGCGGGTGCTCAACGACCATCCGTCGGTCAGCTCCGAGGCGCGCGCCCGGGTGCTGGCCGCCGTGGCGGTGCTGGGGTACCGGCCGAACGCCGTCGCCCGTTCCCTGCGTACCGACCAGACCCGCACGCTCGGGCTGGTCATCAGTGATGTGCTCAACCCGTACTTCACCGAGCTGGCGCGTTCCGTCGAGGAGGAGGCCCGTGCGCTGGGGTACAGCGTGATCATCGGTAACGCCGATGAGCGGCCCGAGCTCCAGGACCACCATGTGCGGACGCTGCTGGACCGGCGGATCGACGGGCTGCTCGTCTCACCGACCGACGGCGGCTCGCCGTTGATGCTGGACGCCGCGCGGGCGGGGACACCGATGGTGTTCGTGGACCGGTGGATCAAGGGTGTGGACGTGCCGGTGGTCCGCGCGGACGGGCAGGGGGCCATCCGGGCACTCGTGGCCCACCTGTACGGGCTCGGGCACCGGCGGCTGGCGATCATCGCGGGGCCGGCCGCCACCACCACCGGCAGTGAACGCGTACGGGCGTTCCGGGAGGCCATGGCCGAGTACGGGCTCGCCCTTCCCGACGCCTACACCGGCCAGGGCGACTTCCAGGCCGGCAGCGGGCGGCGGGTGACCGAGAGGTTCCTCGACCTGGCCGAGCCGCCCGAGGTGGTGTTCGCCGCCGACAACCTGATGGCACTCGGCGCGCTGGACGCGATCCGCGCCCGGGGGCTGCGGGTCCCCGACGACATCGCGCTGGCCGCGTTCGACGACATCTCCTGGTTCGTGCACACCGATCCGCCGATCACCGCCATCGCCCAGCCGACGGGCGAACTGGGCCGGGCCGCCGTACAGGCCGTGGTGGCCCGCATCGAGGGACGGCCTCCCCGGTCCGTCACCCTTCCCGCCCGTCTCGTCGCGCGGCGCTCGTGCGGCGAGCCGTCCCCCACCCGAAGGAGCACGTCGTGAGCGACCCGGATGAGTTGCTGCGCATCGAAGGCATCCGCAAGGCGTTCCCGGGCGTGGTCGCGCTGGACGGCGTCGACTTCGACCTGCGCCGCGGCGAGGTGCACGTCCTGCTCGGTGAGAACGGAGCCGGCAAGAGCACCCTGATCAAGACGCTGTCGGGCGCCTACGCCCCCGACGCCGGACGGATTCTGGTCCAGGGGCGCGAAGTGCGCATCCATGGCGCCCAGGACTCCGAGCGCCTCGGGATCGCCACCATCTACCAGGAGTTCAACCTCGTACCGGACCTCACGGTCGCCGAGAACATCTTCCTGGGGCGGCAGCCGCGCCGCTTCGGGCTGATCGACCGCGGGAGGATGGAAGCGGACGCCGCCGCGCTCCTGGCCCGCGTCGGGGTGAACGTGTCGCCGCGTGCGCGGGTGCGCGAACTGGGCATCGCACGGCTGCAGATGGTGGAGATCGCCAAGGCGCTCAGCCTGGACGCGCGCGTGCTGATCATGGACGAGCCGACCGCCGTGCTCACCTCCGAGGAGGTCGAGAAGCTGTTCACCATCGTGCGGGCGCTGCGCGCGGACGGTGTCGGCATCGTGTTCATCACGCACCACCTGGAGGAGATCGCCGCCCTCGGCGACCGGGTCACGGTGATCCGGGACGGCAGGAGTGTCGGCCGGGTGCCCGCCACCACGCCGCAGGAGGAGCTGGTGCGGCTCATGGTGGGGCGTTCGATCGAGCAGCAGTATCCGCGGGAGCGGCCGGCGGACGCCGGACGGGCCTCCGCGCTGCTCACCGTCGAGGGGCTCACCCGGGACGGGGTCTTCCACGACATCAGCTTCCAGGTGCGCGCCGGGGAGGTCGTCGGCATCGCCGGGCTCGTCGGCGCCGGGCGCACGGAGGTCGCGCGGGCGGTGTTCGGCGCGGACCCGTACGACAAGGGCACCGTGAAGGTGGCGGGCACACCGCTCAGGCGCCACGACGTGGGCGCCGCCATGGCCGCCGGGGTCGGGCTGGTGCCCGAGGACCGCAAGGGCCAGGGGCTGGTCCTGGACGCCTCCGTGGCGGAGAACCTCGGCCTGGTGACGCTGCGGTCGGCCGCCCGCTGCGGGCTCGTCGACCTCAAGGGGCAGCGCCGGGCCGCCGAGCGGATCGCCGCGCAGCTCGGCGTGCGCATGGCGGGCCTGGGCCAGCACGTGCGCACGCTCTCCGGCGGCAACCAGCAGAAGGTCGTCATCGGCAAGTGGCTGCTGGCCGACGCCAAGGTACTCATCCTCGACGAGCCGACGCGTGGCATCGACGTCGGCGCCAAGGTCGAGATCTACCAGCTCATCAACGAACTCACGGCCGCCGGCGCCGCCGTCGTGCTGATCTCCAGCGATCTGCCCGAGGTGCTCGGCATGAGTGACCGGGTGCTGGTGATGGCCCAGGGCCGGATCGCGGGCGAACTCGGCGCCGGCCAGGCCACGCAGGACGCGGTCATGTCCCTCGCCGTCAGCACCCCTACCAACGAAGTGGAGGCCCACCGTGGCCACTGACACGCTCAAGAGCACGACGGGCGCGCGTGGCGCTTCGGGTGGTCTGCGTCGTCTGCTGCTCGACAACGGCGCGCTGACCGCGCTCATCGTCCTCGTGATCGCGCTGTCGGCGCTGTCAGGTGACTTCCTGACCACCGACAACCTGCTGAACATCGGTGTGCAGGCGGCGGTGACCGCGATCCTCGCCTTCGGTGTCACCTTCGTGATCGTCTCGGCGGGTATCGACCTGTCGGTCGGTTCGGTCGCGGCGCTGTCGGCGACGGTGCTCGCCTGGAGCGCCACCGCGCACGGCGTGCCGGTCGTGCTCGCGGTCGTCCTGGCCGTCGCCACCGGCGTGGTGGCGGGCCTGGTCAACGGCTTCCTGGTCTCCTACGGGAAGTTGCCGCCGTTCATCGCGACGCTGGCGATGCTGTCGGTGGGCCGTGGTCTGTCGCTGGTCATCTCGCAGGGTTCCCCGATCGCCCTGCCGGGCTCCGTCGCCCACCTGGGTGACACCCTCGGCGGCTGGCTGCCGGTGCCCGTGCTGGTCATGGTGGTGATGGGGCTGCTCACGGCGCTCGTGCTGGGCCGCACCTACATCGGCCGTTCGATGTACGCGATCGGCGGCAACGAGGAGGCGGCCCGTCTGTCGGGGCTGAAGGTCAAGAAGCAGAAGCTCGCGATCTACGCCCTGTCCGGTCTGTTCGCCGCCGCCGCGGGCATCGTGCTCGCCGCCCGGTTGTCCTCCGCGCAGCCGCAGGCCGCCAACGGCTACGAGCTGGACGCGATCGCCGCGGTCGTCATCGGCGGCGCGTCGCTCGCGGG
Organism: Streptantibioticus cattleyicolor NRRL 8057 = DSM 46488; assembly: GCF_000240165.1. Classification (NCBI taxonomy): domain Bacteria; kingdom Bacillati; phylum Actinomycetota; class Actinomycetes; order Kitasatosporales; family Streptomycetaceae; genus Streptantibioticus; species Streptantibioticus cattleyicolor. Next base: position 1,786,623 of record NC_017585.1, on the reverse strand, counting down.
CGGCACCGGCAAGGCGTCGGGCACGCTGGTGGGCGCGCTGATCCTGGCGGTGCTGCGCAACGGCCTGAACCTGCTGTCGGTCTCCGCCTTCTGGCAGCAGGTCGTCATCGGTGCCGTGATCGCGCTGGCGGTACTCCTCGACACCGTGCGCCGCAGGGCCGGGGCGACACCGGTGTCCGCGGGGACCGGCGGTGGCGGCAAGGGCCGGCAGGCGGCGACGTACGGACTGGCGGCCGTGGTCACCGTGGCCCTGGTGGCCGCGACCTCGTTCCTGCACACCGGCTCCGGCTCGGGCACGCCGAAGATGGGCCTGTCGCTGTCGACGCTCAACAACCCGTTCTTCGTGCAGATCCGGGCGGGCGCCCAGGCCGAGGCGAAGAAGCTCGGCATCGACCTGACGGTCACCGACGCCCAGAACGACGCCTCGCAGCAGGCCAACCAGTTGCAGAACTTCACCAGTTCGGGCCTGGGCGCGATCATCGTCAACCCGGTCGACTCGGACGCGGCGAGCAACTCGGTCAAGGCCGCCGACAAGGCGAGGATCCCGGTGATCGCCGTGGACCGCGGGGTCAACAACGCCAGGACGAACGCGCTCGTCGCCTCCGACAACGTGGCCGGCGGCGAACTGGCCGCGCGGACCATCGCCCAGAAGCTGGGCGGCAAGGGCAGGATCGTGATCCTCCAGGGTCAGGCGGGCACCTCCGCCGCCCGGGAGCGCGCCGCCGGCTTCGCCCAGGGGCTCAAGGAATACCCGGGCATCCAGGTCGTGGCCCAGCAGCCCGCCGACTTCGACCGGACCAAGGGGCTGGATGTGATGTCCAACCTGCTCCAGGCCCACCCGGACGTGCAGGGTGTGATAGCCGCCAACGACGAGATGGCCCTCGGCGCCGTCAAGGCGCTGGGCGCCAAGGCCGGTACGTCGGTGCAGGTCGTCGGTTTCGACGGCACCCCGGACGGGCTGGCCGCGGTCAAGAACGGCACGCTGTACGCGTCCGTGGCGCAGCAGCCCAGCCAGCTGGGCCGGATCGCGGTGGACAACGCGCTCAAGGCGGTCCAGGGCAAGGCGGTCGACCCGATGGTGAAGGTGCAGGTCAAGGTGGTCACGAAGGAGAACGTGGCCGGCTTCACCGGCTGACCGGCGGGAACCCTGGGCGGATGGGCGAGGAGGTACTTTGCATGGACGAGTACGACCTGCTGGTCGTGGGGTCGGCCAACGCCGACCTGGTGATCGGCGTCGAGCGGCGGCCCGCGGCCGGCGAGACGGTGCTCGGTTCGGACCTGGCCGTCCACCCCGGCGGCAAGGGCGCCAACCAGGCGGTGGCCGCCGCCCGGTTGGGGGCCCGTACGGCACTGCTGGCCCGGGTCGGCGACGACGCACACGGCCGGCTGCTGCTCGACGCGCAGCGCGCGGCCGGGGTGGACCCGGTGGGCGTGCTGGTGGGCGGGGCGCCCACCGGGGTGGCGCTGATCACGGTGGACCCGTCCGGGGACAACAGCATCGTGGTCTCGCCGGGTGCCAACGGCCGGCTCACGCCCGAGGACGTGCGGGCGGCGGCCGGGCTCTTCCAGGCATCCCGGGTGGTCTCCGCGCAGTTGGAGGTCCCGTTGGAGACGGTCGTGGAGGCGGTACGGCACCTGGCTCCCGGCAGCCGTTTCGTGCTCAACCCCTCCCCGCCGCGTCCGCTGCCGCGGGAACTGCTGGAGGCCTGCGACCCGCTGATCGTCAACGAGCACGAGGCCAAGGTGATCCTCGCCGGGGCGGACGGGAGCGGCGCGGACGTTGGCGAGGATCCGCAAGGGTGGGCGCGGGCGCTGCTCGCCCTCGGCCCGCGCTCGGTGGTCGTCACCCTGGGCGCCGAGGGCGCGCTGGTGGCGTGGCCCGAGCGGGTGGTCAGGGTGCCGTCGGTGACGGTGGACGCCGTGGACACCACGGGCGCGGGCGACGCGTTCACCGCGGCGCTGGCCTGCCGGCTGGGCGCGGGAGCGTCCTTGCAGGAGGCGGCCCGCTACGCGGCCCGGGTGGGCGCGGTGGCCGTCACCAGGCACGGCGCGCAGGAGTCCTACCCCACGGCGGCGGAGGTCGACGCGCTGTGAGGAAAACCGGCATCCTCAACCGTCACCTGTGCGGGGCGCTGGCCGAACTGGGGCACACCGACGGGTTACTGGTGTGCGACGCGGGCATGCCGATTCCGGCCGGGCCGCGCGTGGTGGACCTGGCGTTCCGCGCGGGGGTGCCGTCCTTCGCCGAGGTCCTGGACGGCCTGCTGGCCGAGCTGGTGATCGAAGCCGCCACGGCGGCGACGGAGGTACGGCAGGCCAATCCGCCTACGGCCGCGCTGCTGGAGGACCGCTTCCCCGATCTGGCCCTCGTCCCCCACGAGCGGCTGAAGGAACTCGCGGCGGACGCGCGTCTGGTGGTCCGGACCGGGGAGGCCCGGCCGTACGCGAACGTGCTGCTGCGGTGCGGGGTGTTCTTCTGAACTCCTGTCCGCCTGGCGGTCGACCGCCCGCTCAGCCGGACCGGGGTGGCGGGGGCTGTCCCCCGTGAGAGCTACGCGCGGGTGTCCTCTGTGAGGTGACGATTCCTGATCACCGGTTCCCTAGCGTTCAGTTCGGCCGCGGCGCCCGCTCGCGGACCGGACGAGAACCGGGAACGGGAACGAAGAAGGAGTCGTCTTGAAACTGGTGTGGCAGATCCTGGCCGTGGTCGTGGTCGGTGCGGTCGGCGGTCGGAGCGTCACCGCGGTGCGGGACGACCCGTGGCTCTCACTCCTCCTGGGCGCTGTGGCGGTCGTGCTCTCGGTGGTCGTCTACCGATGGGTCGTGGGGCGCACCGAGCGGCGCCCGGTCGCGGAACTGGCCCGCGAGGGAGCGTCCGGGTCGCTTCTGCGGGGCCTGGTCATCGGGGTCGCGATGTTCGGGTGCGTCATCGCGAACATCTCCTTCCTCGGGGACTACGAGGTCCACGGCCTGGGCTCGCCGACCGGAGCGATCGGGCTGGTCGGCTTCATGGCCGGCGCCGCCGTCTCGGAGGAGCTGATGTTCCGTGGCCTGCTCTTCCGGCTCGTGGAGCGAGGTCTGGGAACGTACATCGCGCTGGCGCTGTCCGGTGTGGTGTTCGGCGCGGTCCACCTGCTCAACAAGGACGCCACCGTGCTGGGCGCCATCGCCATCGCGCTCGAGGCCGGCGGCATGCTCGCCGCCGCGTACGCCGCCACCCGTTCCCTGTGGCTACCGATCGGCCTGCACTTCGGCTGGAACTTCGCGGAGTCCGGCATCTTCGGCACCGAGGTCTCGGGCAACGGCGACGTACACGGGCTGCTGGACGCCTCGACGTCGGGCCCCCGGCTGATCAGCGGCGGCGAGTTCGGGCCGGAGGCCAGCGTGTACGCGATGCTGTTCGGCGCGCTGCTCACGGTTGCCTTCCTGTGGCTGGCCCGCCGACGCGGCCACATCGTCCCCCGGCAGCGTGCCGGGCGCGTCGACGCCCTCGCTACACTCGCCCGGTGATCAGTCTTCAGGGGGCCGACCAGACGTGGCGCCGACTCGACGTCACCCTGCGCGACCTCCCCCTGGGGACACTGTTCCTGGTCGCGTCGTTCCTGCCGGGGCTGCGCGGCCACGGGACGCAGGTCGGGGACCTGCCGACCCGCCCCTTCGACGCGCTCGCCGGCGTGGCCCTCGCCCTCGAATGCCTCTCCCTCGTGGTGCGCCGGCGGTGGCCGGTCGTCTGCCTCGCGCTGGTCGCGTGCGGCTTCGCTCTCGACCAGTTGCGCGGCTACCACTCGGTCGCCGGTGCCACCCTGCCCATCGCGCTGATCAGTGCGGGCTCCCATCTGGAACAACGCCGGCGCACCACCGTGATCCTTCTCTCCGTGGCATACGTGCCACTGGCGATCGCGCTCAGCCGGCTCGGTTCGGGCGGCGAGACACCGACGGGGTTCGTGACGTTCTACCTGGTTCTCACTCTGGCCTGGGGGGCGGGGGCGTGGCTGCGTTCCGGTCGAGCCGCGGAGGCCGAACGCCGCGAGAGCGTGGCCGCCGAGGTCCGTGCCGCCGAACGCACCCGCATCGCCCGCGAGTTGCACGACGTGGTGACCCACCACGTGACCGCGATGGTCGTACAGGCCGAAGCCGCCCGCTACCTGACTGCCGCACCCGAGCGGCTGGAGCGGTCCCTGACCGCGGTCAGCGACACCGGCCGCCGCGCCATCACCGACCTGCGCCACCTGCTGGACCTGCTCAACCCCGACCACGGCGTCGGCACGGCGGAGGCCACGCGGACCAGGACACCGGCCGTCGGCAGGGTCGGCACCCTCGTCGAGCAGACCCGCCGGGCCGGGCAGCCCGTGGACTTCACCGAGCAGGGCACACCGCCGGCGTCGACGGGCAGCGCCGACCTCGTCGCCTACCGGGTGGTGCAGGAGGCGCTGACCAACGCCCTCAAGTACGCTCACGGCAGCCGCACTTCCGTACAGATCCGGTACGGCGAGAGGGAGATCACCGTGGAGGTCGGCACGGACGGAACCGGCTCACGCGCCGCCGTCGCCACCGGCAGCGGCCGGGGCCTTGCGGGCCTGCGGGAACGCGTCGACGTCCTGGACGGCGACTTCAGCGCCGGCCGCGGCGCGGACGGCAGCTTCACCGTCCGGGCACGCATCCCCCTCGGCGGCGCCTTGTGAGCGCACCGATCCGGGTCCTGGTCTGCGACGACCAGATGCTGGTCCGCACCGGCCTGGTCACCATCATCGGCGCCCAGCCCGACATGGAGGTGGTGGGCGAGTGCGCGGACGGGCGGACCGCGGTCGACCTCGCCCGGAAGGCGGAGCCCGACGTCGTCGTGATGGACATCCGCATGCCGGTCCTCGACGGCCTCGAAGCCACCCGACTGCTGGCCGGTGTCGGAGTGCCCCACCCGGTCAAAGTCCTCGTGGTGACCACGTTCAACCTGGACGAGTACGTCTACGAGGCACTACGTGTCGGCGCCAGCGGCTTCCTCCTCAAGGACGCCCCTCCGGCCCGGTTGCTCCACGGCATCCGGACCGTGGCCACCGGCGCGGCCCTCCTCGACCCCGACGTGACACGCCGGCTCGTCGGGCACTACGCCGCCCGCATCCGTCCCGCCGAGAACACCTCCCGCGACATCCCGCTCACACCACGCGAGTTGGAAGTCCTCCGCCTCATCGCGGAGGGCCTCTCCAACAGCGAGATCGCCGCGGCCCTCGTCATCAGCCAGGAGACCGTCAAGACCTTCGTCTCCCGCATTCTCGCCAAACTCCAGCTCCGCGACCGCGTCCAGGCCGTCGTCTACGCCTACCGCCACGGGCTGGCGACCTGAACTGGATGATGCGTCCCTGGTTCCGGCGGCCGGGTTCCGGCACGACGGATGCCGGTCCACGTGGCCGAGGGGTAGAGCGACTGCACGACTCCGGGGTCGGCGGCCTCGGACGGGGACGACGTGGCGGGCTGCGGTCGGAATCGCCGATGCGGGTGAAGCCGCCCGGCCACGGAACGCCGAAGGCGGACAGCCCGAAGCTGGTGTCGGTGTACCCGCTGTCGTACTTCACCTGGACGACCGAGTATGCGCCGTTCTCCCGCATGTTGTAGGACTCGACGGTGATCGACCCGTCTGGGTAGACGTCCGAGACGAACCCGACATGGCCGTTGCTGCTGCCCGGGATACCGTGCACCGTGTCCGGCGGGTTGCCGTCCTGCGGATCGGTGACGGCGTTGGGCCACCAGGGGGACCCAGCCGGCCGCCGGGATGCTGCCGGGAGGAGTCTGGCCCGCGGCGCTGCCCTGCAGGCCCGCCAGGTTCTCGTAGAGCTTCCAGGCCGCGAACGAATCGCACTGCACAGGTGATGCCCGGTCGTGCGCCGGTGGAGTGGCCGGCTGCGAAGGCCGGTACCCGTGCTGTCGCGCCGGCCGTCAGGGCGATGGTCTGCCCAGTCGTGGCGGCGGCCCTCGTCCACCAGGAGCGACCGCCGTTACGGACCGCAGTGCCGCCCCTCATCGCGCTGGCGGTCGCCCCCTGCTTCCCGGTGCTCATGAAGACATCCCCCTTCACCACGTGTGGTCGGGTTTCCGGCGCGGGTCCCTGGTCATATCCAGTGGGCGGAGCGGATTGACGGGAACACGACTCGCGCCGCGAACACGACCGCACAACAACTGATCAACGCCAGGGAACCCATGAGGGCGCCGGATGGGGCTGGTTCTGCGCACGATGGCCGGCGGACTCGGGCGCGAACGCCCCGGGGCCGGAGCAGTGCGGTCCCCGGCTCCCCCGGCTGCCGCCCCGGGCCGTCGCCGGCGCCGCCCGTCAACCCGGCAGCGGATACGGTCACGTCCCGCTTCACCAGGGCGTACGTGGACCAGGCCGCCGTCCAGGTCGACGATCGGCAACGAGCGTGCCGCGCGAGGGCCATGCTGAGCGGTGTGTTGTCACTCCCCGGCCAGGAGCTCGATCACCGGGGCGAAGGCGGTCATGTCGCGTTCCTGGACGCAGACGTAGGAGAACCCGTAGCGTTCCCGCCGTTCCAGGAGCATGGTCGCGATCTCCTTCGAAGTCCCGATCAGCAGTGTGGGAACGTCGGCCACCTGCTCGGCCGTGAGGTACGGCATGCGGCGGCGCAGCGCCTCGGTGGTGCCCCGCCGGTCGGCGGTCACCACCACCGACTGCACGAGGATGTTGCGTTCCGGCCGGGCGGCGCGGTCGCCCGCCACGTTCTCGAAATACCTGACCCTTTCCGCCATGGCGTCGCCGTCGATCAGTCGCAACGTGCCTCGTGAGGAGCCTGGCGCGAGTACCGCACCGGCGAACGAGACGATGTCCGCGTGTGCCGCGGCCAGTCGCAGCACCCGGTCACCGTTTCCGCCGACCAGCAGCGGCAGTTGTGGCGGTGCGTGCGTGAAGCCGAGGCCGCGGGGATCCGCCAGATGGCCAAGCAGGGAGACGATGGCCTCTTCCAGCCGTCGCACCCGGCTGCCGGCGGTGCCCCACTCGACCCGGGCCTTGTCGAATTCCGCGCGAACGTATCCGGTGCCCAGCCCCACCTCGACCCGGCCGTCGGTGAGGAGGTCCGTGCTGAGGATCTCCCTGGCCAGGAGGGTGGGATTCCAGAAGGCGCTGTTGAGGACGTAGGTGGTCAGGCGCACCCGCTCCGTCGCGGCGGCGGCGGAGACCATCGCGGGGAACGGGGCCTGTACCCCGAGGTGGTCGGGGACCGCGATGACGTCGTAGCCGAGCCGTTCGGCGGTGCGACAGCTCTGCCACCACTCCTGGCGCCCGGGACCCGGGACGAGGATGACACCGAATCGGAACCTGCTGGTCACGCCGCTTCAGAGCTCCCTGGTCGGATCGGCGTCGAACACCCGTCGCGGCAGCAGTGCCGTGAAGTCACCGAGCACCGTGGTGATTTCGTCCGTCAACCGCAGCGCGCCTGCCGCGTCGAGGCAGTCGCCGCGGTAGGCGAGGTTCCCCTCCACCACGTCCTGCGCCGTGGTGAAGGTCACGGTGAGGGGGAACTTGCTAACTTCTTCGCCCCGCAGGTCCTGATCGAGGAAGACCAGGCGGGCGTCGCCGAGCGTGGCCGACCACTGGTCCATCCCGACGCTGTTGAGCAGGCAGTCGACGAAGGGCGTTCGTCCTCGCGACCGTGGGGGCCGTAGCCGCCGGACCACGTCGTCGAACGGGGCGCTTTGGTGCTCGAAGGCCGCGATGACTTCTTCCCGCACCGTTCGCAGCAGATCCGAGTAGGTCGTCTCCGCCCCGCAGCGGGAACGCAGCACGAGGGTGTTCATGCACGGCCCGATGACATCGTCGAAGACACCTGCCGACCTGCTCGCCACCGGGACGCCGAAGGTGATGTCCGGCAGCCCGGACGCCCGGTGCAGCACCGCCGCCAAGGCCGCGGCGGTCACCATGAACCGGGAGGCGTTCCGCTCCGTGCCGAGGGCGGTCAGCCGCTGTGCCGTGTCGCCGTCGAGTCGCAGGGGGATGTTGCCGGATTCGCCCGCGGCGCGGGGCCCGGCCAGTCCGAGGGAGGCCGGGGCGCCGGAGAGGTGGTCTTGCCAGTACGCCAGGTCCGCCGCCGTTCTGGACCGGGCTGATTCGGTCTGCTGGGCGAAGACCAGCTCGCGGTACTGGCCGGGTTCCGGGAGCGGCCCGGATGCCAGGCCCGCCGCCTGCTGGTAACAACGTTCCAGGTCGCGGACGAGGACGGGGACGGACTCCCCGTCGAGTACCAGGTGGTGCAGGCAGAGGGAGAACAACTGGCCGCCGTCCGGCAGGGAGAACCAGCCGGCCGCGAGCAGCCGTGCGGTGGAGGGGTCGAAGGCGCTGGTGGTGGTGTCGGACCACTTCCGCAGCCACTGCCGTTGGCCGGCCTCGGCGGCGGCGGTCACGTCGAGCCGGTCCACCAAGGGAGCCCAGGGCTCGGTGACCTCCTGGTAGAGCCTGCCGTCCTTGTCGACGAAACGGGTACGCAGGATCTCGTGCCGGGAGACCAGCAGCGCGAGTGCGCGGGAGAGGGCGTCACCGTCGAGGGTTCCCCGTACCTTCCACAGGAGCGGGATGTGGTATTTGGCGTGCGCGGGGTCGAGGCGTTCGGCCAGCCAGATGCTCTCCTGGAAGACCGAGGCCGGGAAGACGTCCTCCCAGGTCTCCTCGGGGTGCGGTGTGTCGTCCGCGTCCACCGGGGCGGCGGCGCGGCGGTCGTCGATGACCTCGGCGAGCCGGCCGAACCTGGGGTGGCTGAACAGATCGCGTACGGACAGCTCGACACCGAGGCGCTCCGTGATCCGGTTCAGCAGCGTGGTGGCGAGCAGGGAGTGCCCGCCCAGCTCGAAGAAGGAATCGTCGGCGGACACCTCGGGGATCCGCAGTACCTCGCGCCAGATTTCACCGAGCATTGCGGCCGACGCGGGCGTGGCCGCCGTGCCCGCCGGTTCGCGGGGGCGTTCGGTGTCCTCGGCCGGCTCCGTGCCGCCGGTGTCCGGGAGGACGACGGCGGGCAGCCGTGCCGTCGCCTCGCCGAGGGTGCGACCCGGGTCGGCCACCATGTCGGCCACGATGGACAGGTAGTCACGTGTCAGCGCTGCCAGGGCGGTGGGCCCGACGGTGCCGCCCGGGTCCTTCCACAGCATCCTGCTACCGGTGCTGCCCTCGTTGAGCTGCGCCGTGAGCCGGTAGTCGGCGACGTCCGTCGAGTCGAGGTAGCTGAGTCGGCACCGGGAGCCGCCGCCGACGAGTTCGAAGCGGTGCACATCCAGTCCGCTGGTGCTGGTGGTGTCCCAGTACTCGAACACCACCTGGTGGGTGTGGGCACGGGCGTCCGGTCCCACGAGGTGGGCGGCCCGTAGGATCGATGGGAGCGGCAGGTCGCCGTGTTTCAGCCCGTCACGCACGGTGGTGCGCAGTTTCCGCAGGAACCGCTCGTAGGTGTCGGAGGGGCACAGCTTCTGGCGGAACGGCAGCACGTTGACGAAGTAACCGACCCGTTCCCCAAGTCGCTTGTCCGATCTGCCGTGATAGGGCGCGGAGACGATCAGGTCGTCGCTGCCGGTGTGATGGGAGAGCGTGATGAACAGGGCGCCGAGCATCACGGTGAAGTAGGAGACGCCCAGTTCCCTGGCGAGTCGGCGTGCCTGCCGGCTCAGTTGGGCGTCCACGGTGAACGGCGTCAGTGCCCGCGCCCCTTCGGCGGATCGCACCGGGAGGGTGCGGGCGGGTGGCATGTCCGCCAACTCGTCGCGCCAGTAGCGCCGCGATTCCTCGCCGATCGCCCCGTCGGCGGCCTCCCGTGAGCGTCGGGCGTGGTCCACCAGTGGTGTGAGGTCCTCCGGCAGCCCCAGGTCCTCCCCCGCGTAGGCGCGGCGCAGATCGTCGAGGAGCAGCGGGGTCGCGGTGCCGTCCAGGACGATGTGGTGCACCGTTATCAGCAGGACGGTGTAGTCGGGTCCCTCCAGCACCTCCACCCGGGCCAGTGGGCCTTCGTCCAGGTCGAACGGGGAACGGGCGGCGATGACCGCTTCGTCGCGCGGGGCGGTGACGGCGCGCACGGTCACCGGGAGCGAGGCGGTGCCGGCCCAGTCGAGGCACAGGTGCCCGGAGACGTCACGGACGCGTGCCCGCAGCATGGGGTGGCGTCGGCTCAGCTGGGCGACGGCCGCTCGCAGGCGGGGAAGGTCCAGGACGCCCTTGACGTCCAGCGCCAGCGGAATGATGTGTTCCCACTTGGTGGGGTCTATCTGCCAAGTGACCCACATCGCCTCCTGGTTGACCGACAGGGGAAGGTGCTGGGTCAGCGTGGTCCGAGCTCCGTCGAGGTCCCGCGATCGGTTGTCGTCCATTTGTCCTCCCGTACGGGCTAGCGCAGTTGCTCGGCGAGCGCCCGCTTGTCGGTCTTTCCCGAGGGGCTCAGCGGCAGGGTGGGCACGTTGACGAACCGGCTCGGCACCATGAAGGCCGGCAGGGCGGTCCTGGCGTGGCCGGCCAGCCGTTCGGAGAGCGTGTCCGGTGCGCCGTCGTCCGTCGTCGTGTAGAAGGCGACGAGCGTCCGTTCGCCGATCCGGCTGGTGGTCGGGACCACCACCAGATCGCCGACGCCCTCGGCGGTCCGCAATGCGGACTCGACCTCGCCGATCTCTATCCGGTACCCGTTGATCTTCACCTGGTCGTCCGCGCGTCCGGCGAACTCCAGCGTGCCGTCCTCCCGGGCCACGGCCAGGTCGCCGCTGCGGTAGTAGCGGCGGGGGGCCTCGCCGCGCAGGGACAGCACGGGGTAGCGCTCAGCCGTCAGCTCCGGCCGCTCCAGGTATCCGATGGCCAGTTGCGGGCCTGCCAGGTGGATCTCGCCGATCTCTCCCGGGCGGGCCGGAAGGCCGTCCTCGGTGAGCAGCGCGATGTCGAATCCGTTCAGCGGCAGGCCGATGTTGAGCGCTGGGTCGGGAGGGTTCCGCCGGGTGCCGGTGGTCTCCGCGCCGTCCGGTGCCGACGGGTCCGCCCCGGGCGGGGCGGGCGGCGCGTCGATCTCGTCGGCGGGCAGCCGTCGGTATGTCGCGAAGACCGTGGTCTCGGTGATGCCGTACATGTTGACGAACTCGGTGCGCGTGCCGTGGGCCCGCCGCCAGTCGCGGACCGCTTCGACGTCGACGGCCTCGCCGCCGAAGACCACGTACTTGAGCGCCGTTCCGGCTCCCGTGGCCTTCGCACCGGTCGCGGCGCGCGACAGGTACCGGAACACCGAGGGCACCTGGTTGAGCACGGTCACCCGTTGTTCGCGCAGCAGGTCGAGCATGGCCTCGGGGGACCGGGCGACGTCGGCCGGTACCACCACGAGTGTCGCGCCGTGCGACAACGCCCCCCACATCTCCCAGACCGAGAAGTCGAAGCAGTAGGAGTGGAAGAGCGTCCACACGTCCGTGCCGTCGGTGTCGAGGATCCGGTCGCAGGCGTCGAGGAGCGCGGTCACATTGCGGTGCGAGACCACGACCCCCTTGGGCCGTCCGCTCGATCCCGAGGTGTAGATGACGTAGGCGGGTGCGTCCGGGCCCACCTGGACGTCGTCGGCGCGGGGTGCGTCGTCCGACCACAGGCTGTCCTCGACGGTGACGACACGTGCCGCATCGGGCGCCGAACGCGTACCGGGGTCCGCCAGCACCATGTCGACCGAGGCGTCCTGGGCCATGAAGCGCACCCGTTCCGGCGGGTAGTCGGGGTCGAGCGGTACGTAGGCGCAGCCGGCCTTGAGCACGGCCAGGATCGCGGTCACCACGTTGTTGCCGCGTCGCAGGCAGATGCCGACGCGGGCGCCGGGTCCGGACACCTGGCGCAGGATCACGGCCGCGAGCCGGGAGGCCCGCTCGTCGAGTTGCCGGTAGGTGAGTTCTTCCCGCCCGTCCCGGACGGCCGGGGCGTCCGGGGTGCGCGCCACCTGGGCGGCGAACACCTGGTGGAGGCAGAGTTCCGGCGCGGACCGGAGGCTGAGCGGACGCATGTCGGTCCATGTCTTCTCGATGTGGGCCAGGCACTCCGGCTTGCTGCCGGCCACGCCCACCGGGTCCCAGCCCGGCGGCATCTCATGGTCCTTTGGCCATATCGCATACTGTTCCTCGTGGTTGCGCACCACGAGATAGCGGCGGTCGTCGCCGTCCTCGAACATGTCGGCACTCCTTTTCGGTTGCGGTCGGCCGGGCCGGTCAGACGTGTTGGAGGAGTTCCCGGCGTATCCGCGCGAGCATCCGCGGGCCGCCTGGTCCTTCGTGGAAGAAGTGGTCGCCGGGTAGCAGGCGAAGGCTGAACCCGGTGCTGGTGTGTTCCTGCCACGCCTCCAGTTCCGCCTTGGAGACGGTCGTGTCGTCGATGCCGCCGAACACGCTGATGGGGACGGGGAGCGGGGGCCGTTCCCGGTACCGGTAGGTGTAGTCGATCTCGAAGTCGGCCCGGACGGCGGGCAGGGTCAGCCGCATGACGTCCGGCATCGCGAGGAGGTCGGGGGGTGTCCCGCCGAGCCCTCCCATGACGTCGATCAGCTCCGGCGTGGGCAGGCGGTGGTACGGCAGGCGCGCGCTGCCCAGCCGTGGGGCCCGGTGTGCCGCGGCGATCAGCCGGAGTGGTGTGTCCGCGCCGGTGCTGAGCAGGCGGCTGGCCACCTCGAACCCGATCAGCGAGCCGAGACTGTGACCGAAGATCGCCATCGGGCGGTCCGACTCGGCCCGGACCACGTCGGTGAGGGCGTCGGCCAGCGGCTCCATCCTCGTGAACGGCGCCTCACGCAGCCGGGCGCCGCGGCCGGGCAGCTGGACGGCGCAGACTTCCACCTCGGGCTGGAGGTGTTGGGACCAGGAGCGGTACATCGACGCCGCGGCGCCCGCCCCGGCCAGGCACAGCAGGCGCATCCGTGCCTGCGGGCGGGGCGGGAAGCGCAGCAGCCATCGGTTCTTCACCGGCTCTCCCGTTCCCGGCCGGCGTTGTCCGCCCGCTCCTCGGCGGTGCCTGACACCAGCGGTTCGGGTACGGGCTCCGCAGGCGTGCCGGCCGCGGTCTCCTGCCGCAGATGGGCCCCGAGTTCCTCGATGGTGGGGTGGTGGAAGATGTGGCTGACGGTGAGGGTGAGTCCGGCCTCGCGCGCGCGGTGGACGACCTGGATGCTTTTGAGCGAATCGCCGCCGATCTCGAAGAAGTCCTCCGTGACGTCGCTGTGCTGTCGGCCGAGGACCTGGGACCAGATGCCGGCCAGTACCCGTTCGATCTCGTCACGGGGGCCCACGTGCCGTCCCACGCCGCCGAGTTCGGGGACCGGCAGCGCGGCGCGGTCGACCTTGCCGCTCGGGTTGAGCGGGAACCGGGGCAGGACGACCAGGTGACCGGGGACCATGTAGCGGGGCAGGTGGTCCCGCAGATGGTCGCGGAGGAGGGCGGCGAACGCGTCGTCGTCCAGGACGGCCCACGATTCCGTGCGGTGTTCCGTCCGGCTCGCCCGCACCAGGTAGGCGACGAGGGCGGGTTCGGCGGACCCGGTGGTGACCGGTGTGGTGGTGACGATGGCGTCCCGCACCCCGGGGTGGCCGCGCAGGACGTTCTCGATCTCCCCCGGCTCGATACGGAAGCCACGGATCTTCACCTGGTGGTCGTTGCGGCCCAGGAAGTCGACGCTGCCGTCGGAACGCCACCGCACCAGGTCACCGGTCCGGTACAACCGGGCCCCCGGCCTGCCCCCGTACGGACTCGGCACGAACCGGTCCGCCGTCAGACCAGGCTGATTGAGGTACCCACGCGCCAGCGCGACCCCGCCCAGATACAACTCACCGGGCACCCCCACCGGCACCGGACGCAACTCCGCGTCCAGCACGTAGACCTCCACCCCCGCGATCGGACGCCCGATGTCCGGCAGGACTCCCCGGCGGTGGGGTTCGGGCTGGACCGTGCCCGAGGTGGCGACGACCGTGCTCTCCGTCGGCCCGTAGTTGTTGACCAGCCGGAACGGCAGCGTTCCGGATCCCGTTCCGCGCAGCCGGTCGCCGCCGGTCAGCACGGAACGCGGGGCGCCTTCGGCCGGCCAGTCGGCGCGGGCCAGTCGCTCGGCGAGAGGGGTGGGAACGAAGCAACTGGTCACCTCCCGCGCGACCAGCCAGCGGATCAGGTCACGGGGGGAGAGCACGGTCTCGGCGTCGGGCACCTCCAGCGTGGCCCCGGCGGTGAGCGCCGACCAGATCTCCCAGGCGGACGCGTCGAAGCCGGGAGCGGCCATCAGCGTGGTGCGGTCGCCCGGCCCGATGCCGAACTCCTCATGGTGCCAGGCGACCAGGTTCGACAGTGCGCGGTGTTCGACCATCACGCCCTTCGGGCGGCCCGTCGAGCCGGATGTGTAGACGACATAGGCGAGGTCCGCCGGGTCCGTGCTCGGCGCGGGCGCGGGTGCGGCGACGGTGCCGGACGTCCGGATCCGCTCAAGGGTGAGGATCTTCCCGGTCGGCAGCGATGTGGTGTGTTCGCTGTCCGCCACGGTGAGCAGCGGATCCGCTTCCGTGAGGACGGCGGCCAGTCTGGGCGGCGGGTTGGCCGGGTCGAGCGGGAGGTAGGCGGCTCCGGTCTTGACGATGCCGAGTTCGGCGATCACCAGGTCCACGCCGCGGGGCAGGCAGGTGGCGACGAGGGTTCCGGGGCCCGCGCCCGACGCGCGCAACACCGTGGCGAGGAGGTTCGCCTGCTGGTCGAGCTGCGCGTAGGTCAGCGCCCGCTCCCCCGCACGCACCGCCACGGCGTCCGGTCGTTCGCGGGCGTGGCGTTCCACCATCCGTTCCACGCGTTCGCCGTCGGCGGCCGGTGGTCGCGGGCCGCCGGCCAGGACCGTCCGCTCCTCCTCGGCGCCCAGCAGGGGCAGTCGTGCGACCGGTGTGTCCGGTGCCGCCAACGCCCCGGAGAGCAGCCGCAGGTAACGTGCGCCGAGCAGTTCCGCGGTGCGTCCGTCGAACACATCGGTCTGGTAACCCATCCAGCCTTCGACCCGTTCCGCACTCCACGCCATGTGCAGGGTCAGCTCGAACTTGGCGGTCTCGATCCGCACCGGGACGGGGCTCGCCTCCAGACCGGGGAACGCGCCGACGTCACCGGCGGATTCCTCGTAGGTGAAGGCGCACTGGAAGATCGGGTTGCGTGAGGTCAGACGCTCGGGTTGCAGATCCTCCACCACCCGCTGGAAGGGCAGGTCCTGGTACTCGTGCGCGGCGAGGAAGGTGTCGCGGACGTGACGCAGCAGTTCCGCGAAGGTCATGCCCTCCTGGATCCGGATGCGCAACGGCAGCATGTTGACGAACAGGCCGACGACGGCTTCGGCCTCCAGCGTCGTCCGTCCGCTGACCGGTACGCCGATGACCACCTCCGGCGCCGAGGCCAGCCGGGAAAGGAGTGCGGCGTAGGCGCTGAGCAGCACGACGAACCTGCTCGCCCGGTGGCGGGCGGCCAACGACCTGATGTGCTCGCTCAGTTGGGGGGCGACGGTGAAGCCCCGGCTGTCACCGGCGTAGCTCTGGACGGGTGGGTGCGGCCGGTCGGTGGGCAGTGGTAGTTGCCGCGGCGCGGAGGCGAGGTTGCGGCGCCAGAACTCCAGTGCCTCGGCGTGGCGTGGCCCGGACAGCATCTCCCGCTCGGCGGCGACATGGTCCTGGTACCCGTGGCGCACCACGGGCAACGGGTCCTCGGCGCCGTCGAGGTTCGCGGCGTACACGGCCGCGAGTTCGCGCTCGATGACGCCCAGCGACCAGCCGTCGACGACGATGTGGTGGAAGGCGAGTACCAGTACGTGGTCGTCTTCGGCGAGCCGGATCAACTGGGCCCGGAACACCGGGCCGTTCACCAGGTCGAAGGCGCCCAGGGCCACCCGGTCGACCTCGTCCCGCAGGGCGGTGTGGCGCGCTGCGGCGGGTGTGTCGGAGAGGTCGGTCCGGCCCAGTGGCACGGTGGCGTTCCGCGCGATCCGCAGGACCGGTTCGCCGTCCAGGAAGGGGAAGGTGGCCCGCAGGACGGCGTGCCGCTCGACCAGCCGGGCGAGCGCCCGCTCCAGGCAAGCCGCATCGAGCGTGCCGCGCAGCCGGGTGGCCTTCGGCACGTTGTACTCGTTGCCGTCCGGCCGTAACCGCCACAGGAACCACAGTCGTTGTTGCGCGGACGCCAGTGGCGAGTGGTCTACGCCCATGTCAGCCCTCGCCCTTCTCCCGGCGGGGGCCGTCCGCGTGCGCCAGTGCGCGCTGCCGCGCCACGAAGTGGGCGAGTTCGGCGATCGTGGGGTACTCGAAGAAGGCGGCGAGCGACACCTCGACCTGTAACGAGTCCCGTATGCGGGAGATGACCTGG
Organism: Streptantibioticus cattleyicolor NRRL 8057 = DSM 46488; assembly: GCF_000240165.1. Taxonomy (NCBI): domain Bacteria; kingdom Bacillati; phylum Actinomycetota; class Actinomycetes; order Kitasatosporales; family Streptomycetaceae; genus Streptantibioticus; species Streptantibioticus cattleyicolor. The sequence continues at coordinate 1,770,272 of NC_017585.1, read as the reverse complement.
GAAGCGGAGAGCGAATGGCCTCCCAGCTCGAAGAAGTTGTCTCCGGCAGCCAGATCGTCCAGGCGGAGCACGTCTTCCCATATGCGGGTGACCGAGTGCCGCACCTCGTTGTCCAACGCTTGGCCCGTCCGTGCCGGACCGTCCGCGGTCCCGGCGTGTTCCCTATCCGGAAGAGTCCGCGGTGGCTGTTCCGCCGCGGTATCTCCCACTTCCTGCCCGTCGGGCACCATCCCAGGCTTCCCCTCTGTCCGCTGTATCGAGTCAGGCTCCGTCGGGGTGCACGAGAACCGGGGACCGGCGCGGATGAGACGCGGATTCCCGGGAACTGCTGCGTGCTGCCCGCGATTTCACCCCAGGAAACGCATACAGCCTGTTCTCAATTCAATGAAACACAACAGATGCACACACCACGTGGAACGTTATTCCGCTCCCGATCCGCACTGCTCCCAAGATGAACGGCCCAGCAGACGGACGCAAGCCGCCCCACCCTTTGGGGAGTTGAAGGGTGCACATTGGTGCGCCGCCATTGCGTCGTCCTGGAGCGCGAGGGACCATCACCGGCTCCTCGCGCCGGTACGGGAGACTTCGGGAGCAGGGCCGCCGACGGCTCATGGTCCGCGACGGCCGCTCCACCCCCACGGACCGCCCTCCGGCGGCACGGAACTGCCCCGGTTCACCCGTCCCCGTGCCCCCAGGGGTAAACCTCGCGGTATGGCCAGGCAGACACGCCACGGTCCCGTACCGACGGCGACGGCACAACCGACCATTGGCCGGGTGGAATCGATCATGAATCGGCGGACGTGGGCTACGCTGACCTGGTTATCCGTACCGACTACTCCAGCGACGTCGTGTGGCGCACGGACAGCTCCGCACGACGCGCGGCGGGATGGTGATCAGGATGGGTGAGCCGTGGTGCCGACGATCCAGCCTGGGCCGGTGCCGGCGTGACGGGGGGATCCTCGACCACCGCGGGTGAAGCATGGCCACCGACCCCTGACACCTGCCGTCTCCCCGGCCGTCCCAGGTCCCTGGCCGTCCCGGTCGGCCAGGGCGACCGGGACGTGCGGTCGTTCGGCACGGCGCCCCATGCCCGCCCGCTCAACGACCCGCCGGGCCAGGGAGATTGCGCGGCCTACGGACACGCCTGATCCGCAAAGGCGTAAAGGCGGTTTCCGCGCCGTCGCGTTCGAGCCGCCGGGGAATCGCACAGCGCTCCCGGTCCGGACTCCCGTTCGCTTGGCGGTCGTTCACCTCTCGCGGCACTCACCGACGGAACGAGCGGAACGCGTCCCAGGTGCGTCCTGACCACTTCTTCAAATCGCCGGCCGACCTTGTTTCCTCCACCGAGATTGATGAGCCATGACAAGTAAGACTGTGAAACCCATCACCGTGTCCGTACTTGCCAATGACCCGGTCACCGGAGAAGGAGCCGTCTCGTGGCTTTCGTCGCACAAGGAGATCCAGGCGAGCTACTGCTCCGAGCGTCTCCCCGCCGACATCCTGCTGGTACTGGCGACAGAGGTCACCGGGGACACGCTTTCCCGGGTGGAACAGGTCCAGCACGAGACCTCGGACCACACGCTCCCCGTGGTCATGGTCGCCCATGAACTTCCCGAGCACCATCTCCTGCGCGCGATCGACCTCGGTCTGGTGAGCTTCTTACCCCGTCAGCAGAGTTGCTTCGAAGAAGTGCGGCGGGCCGTCATGGGCGCCGTGACCCACGGCATCGAACGGTGCGGGGACGTGCAACAGGCCCTGATCAAGCAGATCAAGGCCATCAGGGACACCGTCCTCGTGCCGCACGGGTTGAACGTCGCCGGCCTGGCGGACAGAGAGGTCGAAGTGCTCCGCCTGCTGGCCGACGGGTGGAGCACGAAGCAGATCGCCACAAAGCTCAGTTATTCGGAACGAACCGTGAAGAGCATCGTGCACAGCATCGTCACACGGCTCAACCTCCGCAACCGCACGCACGCCGTCGTGTACGCGCTCCGCTTGGGCATTCTGTGACCGAGGCGGCCGGTGACCGGGCGTGGCGGCCGGAGCCCGCTTCCGCCGCCGCGTCCGTCCCGGGGCCGTCCGCCGGCGCCCGGTGGTCGACGGCCGCCGCCCGCACCCCGCGTACGTAGCGGGGCGAGCAGTTCGACCTGGTGACGGATGCGGAGGTGGTTGGTCGGCGCGTCCAGGTCCAGGGCGCCGGGGTCCGCGCCAGGCAGGCACGGGCGCGGTGTCGTGCGCCGCCCGGTGCCGTTGCCGGGTCCGTCGCGCCCCGCGCCACCGTTCCCGTCACGGCGTGAGCGGATCGGGTGTGGATCGTCAACTGCCCCTGTGGCGCCGGGCAGTTCGTTCACGCGTGCCGTCTCGCGCGCGGATGCGGGTCAGGCCGAAGGCGCGCAGGCGGCCACGGGGACGCCCGGCTACGGCGTCGCGGGTGCGCGGGTGGGTGGTGTCGGCGTCGCGGGGTTGTCGGCGCGCTTCCCGTTGGGGGGCGGCGCGTTCCTCGTCGGAGGGTCGGGGGAATGAGCTGATCGCCTTCAGCGCGGCGCGGCGTGCGGCGTAGCGGGCCACGACAAGGCGCCGCTGTCCGTTCTGCACGGGCCGGCGGCCGGCGGGTTGGCGGTGGTCGGACATGCTTCCTCCTCTGTTGGCGGCAACAGCGGCACACTAACAGCTTGATGAAAATGAAAATCAATGTGTGTATGGTGTCGTCCATGGCCCGTAACGAACTGCGCCCGATCATCAAGCTCAGGTCCACCGCCGGCACCGGCTACACGTACGTGACCCGCAAGAACCGCCGTAACAACCCCGACCGGCTGACGCTGCGCAAGTACGACCCGGTCGCCGGCCGCCACGTCGACTTCCGTGAGGAGCGCTGAGAGCCGTGAAGCCCGGAATCCACCCCGCCTACCACCCGGTCGTCTTCCGTGACCGGGCGGCCGACTTCGCCTTCCTGACCCGTTCGACGGCCACCAGCGACAAGACCGTCGTGTGGGCGGACGGCAACACCTACCCGGTCATCGACGTCGAGATCTCCTCGGCGAGCCACCCCTTCTACACCGGCACCCAGCGGGTCCTGGACACCGCGGGGCGCGTCGAGCGCTTCGAGCGGCGCTACGGACGCTCGCGGAGCGCGTAGTGAGCGACGGGCGGCTGCCGCTGGGCCGCCGGGGACCGGCTCGGCGGCGACGCACCTGCGATGAGGCGCGGGAGGACAGGTACCGGCCGGCCGCCGTGGATCCCCCAGGGCACGGCCGGGGTCGTCGCCGCCGCAGACGAACCCCTCGCGTTTTTCGATCGGTTCCTCCTCCCCCGTTGACCGTCGGCGGCGTCGGCGATTGGCTCTCCTGGAACCCGTCCGCGGACTGCCGGGGGCGGGTGGGAGCAGCCATCCGGGGAGGACGGATCAGCATGGAGCAGACCCACCGAACGACCCGTACCAGAGGCCGACTCACGCTCGGCGCCTGCGTGCTGGCGGCGGCCACGGCCGTCGCAGGCACCGCCGCGCCCGCCCGGGCCGACGCGGCGTGGGGCCCCGTCACCCAGGTCGACCGCGGGACGGACGGCGCCCCGGCGGACCAGCCGTCGACGAGCCTGGGGATCAGCGGCAACGGCCACTACGCGCTCTTCGCCTCGTCGGCGACCAATCTGGTGCCGGACGGCGCGAAGGCCGGCTTCGGCCTGTACGTCCGCGATCTGCGTACCGGCCGCACCGAACTGGTCAGCCGGGCCGACGACGGCACCCCGCTGACCGCGCTCGACGACAGGGCGGGGATCAGCGGCGACGGCCGGTACGTCGTCTTCTCCAGCGGCGCCGCCGACGTGGCGCCCGGCCAGCCCGCCAACGGCGCGTACAACGTCTACGTCCGCGACCGCGTCAAGGCACGTACCCGGCTCGTCACCACCGGCACCCCGACCGGCGGAACCCAGGGCGACCCGGGCGCCTACCACCCGGCCATCAGCGCCGACGGCCGGCGCATCGTCTACATGTCGACCCGCACCGACCTCGTGCCGGGCGCCGCCGTCAAGCCGGACACCCGGAACATCTACGTCACCGACCGCATCACCGGTCACACCCGCCTGGCATCACCCGGCGCGAACGGGCAGGCAGCCGACAACGACTCGGACAACCCGACGATCAGCGCGGACGGCGGTACCGTCGGCTTCAGCTCCCGGGCCACGAACCTGTTACCACCCGCCACCCCGGCGAACGGCGCCGTCCATCCGCACGGCCTGCGCTACACCAACCTCTACACCTACGACCTGCACCGCCGCACCACCACTCTCGCCAGCCTGGCCGCCGACGGCACGGCCGGCCCGGCGGCCCCGGCCCTCCGGCTCAGCCCCGACGGCCGCTACGCCGCCTACGCCCTCGGCGCGTCCCCGCTGCCCGGCGGCAAGGCCCGCACCGAACTGTTCGTCCACGACCTGCGAACAGGCAAGGTGAACAGCGCACGCACCTCGGCCAACCCGGCGGCGATCTGCTGGGCGGACCCCTCGGCGGCCATCAGCTCCGACGACCGGTGGGTCTACTTCTCCGGCGGCTGCTCCGACACGATCATCCACGCCCGGCAGGCCCGCCACGACCTCTACCGCCAGAACCTGGCGACCGGCCGCACCGAAACCATCAGCACGGCCTCCGACGGTTCACAACAGGACGGCGCCGCGATCGCCCCGTACGTGTCCGACAACGGCAGAACCGTGGAGTTCACCGACAACAGCACCAACCTGCTCCCCGGAGGCACCACGTCCAACGACTGGCACGTCTACGCCCGTACGCCGGGCGAGCACTGAGCTCTCTCCGACCTCACGCGGATCGAGGACGAGTGGACGAGCACGCGAAGCTCCTGGCGGACACGGGTGATCTTGGTCGAGAACCCGTCCACCAGGAGCTTCGTCGTTACGCAGGACGGTCCAACCCGCGGTCAGCGCCGCCGGCTCGGAAACAGCTCAGTACAGCACCCAGAGGGAGATGCGCCCGTTGTTGTCGACACAAGTGGCGTCCTGGTAATGCTGCTTCGCCGTCGGGATGTCCGCCTGGCACGCGGCCATGTCGGGGTACATCTCCGGACCACCGGCGATGTCGTGCCAGCTGGCGGCGGAGGCGGAGCCGGCAGTCAACGGAATCGCGACCGTAGCGGCCACGACAGCAAGACCGTAGGTCATTCGCTTGCGCCACGACTTCATACAACGCTCCTCACGCAAAGGGTCGGCCCCGGACGGGCCGACCGCGTCAGATCAACTTCTGCCCGGGGAGGCCCCGGGCACTCCTCACCCCAACATGCCGGAACCACGCACTTCAAAGCCACCAAGGCCCCTGTTACAAGGCCCCTACAAAGCCGGACGGACATACACCGAGACATCCGACTTTACGGCCCATCACGGCTTCGGAGCAGAAAGGCCGGAACGGCGGCTCGGCACCCGCCGAAGTGCATCGCGGGGTCAGGGACGATGGTCGACGCCGGACCACGACGAGGTCCCGGAACACATCAACGCGCTCACGCGCAACGGCAGTTGAGCTGACACAAGCTCGGCGGATTACGCTGTCGTCCACGTAAAGGCGAGGAGGACCAGTGCGGCCCGTACCGGATCAGACGTCTGCGCTCGCGTTCCGGATGTGGCAGCGCGCGCGGGACTCGGAGCCGTGGGTGCCAGGGGCACGGCTGCTGGTGCACGTCGACGACGGTGGAACCGAGGCGCTGGCGCAACTGTCCTGGACCACCGAGGACGGCACGCAGTGCTCGCTGGGCTTTTCACCCGACCTGGCCGGCTGCTACGGCCAACGCCGCACCGCCGACGGTGACATGGTGGAGGTCCGTGGCGAACTCGATGAGCAGCGGGGGGAGCAGGATCGCGAGGGCGCCCAGGGATACGAGTTCGACACGCAGGTGCGGGATGCCGACGGCTGGATTCCCGCGGGGCGGCTGCGGGTGCTGGTCGAGGACGGTAGTCGGGCCCCCGTGCAGTGGGTGGCCTGGCACGACCGGTCCGGCAACGCGTGTTCGCTGACGCTGCGCCCGGCGGGTCCGACCGGCAACGCGGATGTGAGCGACCTCGTTGTCGCCGTGTCGGCCAGCGCCGAGCACCACGGCGCGGGCGAGGTTGCCGCGAACCTCGTCGACACCTCGAGCAGCAAATGGTTCGCGCCCCACAGTCATGCGTCCCTGGACTTCCGGCTCTCCCAACCGGTCCCGGTGAAGCGGTACGTCCTGACCTCCGCGAACGACGCTCCGGACCGCGATCCGGCGGCCTGGACTCTGCGCGGCTCGGCGGACGGAAGGCTGTGGCGCACCCTCGATGCCCGCACGGGCCAGTCCCTTCCCGGCCGGCACCGGTCCCGGACGTACCGCATAGCCCGACCCGGAGCCTACAACCGTTACCGTCTCGACATCACCGGCAGCAACGGCTCCCCGCACCTGCAACTCGAAGCCGTCCGGTTCCTGGCCGGCAGCGGCGGATTCGTCGGCTACCGGCAACGAGCGGGCCACTCCCCCGTCGCCTGCCGCGGAACACGCGTGATGCGGATACCACCGGAGATCCCGTCGCAGCCACTGCCCGACGACGCGACAACGCCCTCAGCATGGCAGCCCGGTTGTTCCTGGCTCCCGCTCGGTGGCGCGCTCTCGATGGAGTCCTCGACCTCACCATCGGGCCGGTTCACGGTGCTGAGCGGGGTGTACGACCCGCCACTGGCGATACGCGACAACCTCACGCGCGCGTACGTGTGGGTCGGCGACGCGCGGTCGTTCAGCCTGCTGTCCCTGGGCCCCGACGGAGACCTGGCCGCCTGGGACCACCACGGCCGGCGGGTGTGGGGTACGGGCACCGCGTGGCGGGGCGTGCGGCGGCTGGAGATGCGCGACACCGGCGACCTGGTCCTGACCGACGCGCACGGTGGCATCGTGTGGAGCACCGGAATCCCCGAGGTTCCGGCCGCGTCGGGCGAACTGCCCACGGTCGCCCGCGGATCGCGGATGCGCCGGGGCGAAAGCCTCTACGGGCAGACGCTCACCAGTGCTGACGGGTCGACCGTGCTCTTCCACGACGGCCGTGTCCTGCGCTGCATCGTCAAGGGCCACACCTCCCACTGGGACAGGTTCTACGACCAACACAACGTTCTCGAACTCGGCGAGGACGGCGTTCTGCGCGCGCTGGCGCTCGACGGCTCCGAGCTGGAACGCATCGCCGGGCCGGGCACCGAACTGGTCGTGGCGCGAGGGGCTGCGGAGCTGCGCGACGAGACGGGAGGCGTCGTCTGGGCATCCGCCAACGGCCCGGCCCGGCTCGACGGCACGCCGGTGCGCGAGCCGGCTGTGCCGCGCAACGACGTACTGGCCGCCTGGTTCGGGGCGTTGATCGGACAGGGCCGCGGATTCTGCGTCGCGGTGGTCGAGGAGAGTTCGCCCACGCAGGTGCTGGAGCGTCTCGGCGTCGTGCCGTGCTCGGTGGTGCGGGGCACGTGGCGCCAGCTCCAGCAGCGGCGGGAAGCGGTGGGTGCGGGAAGTGTCGTCGCGGTGGTCGCCGCGGGGCCGGACGTCATCGTTCTCAGCGACGATGCCACGCTGCCGGTGGCGCGGTCGGTGCTGGCGGAGTCGGTCGCGGTGGTGCACGCGCCGGCCGGCGGAAACGGCTACGGTGCGCGGTTCACCCTTCACCAACGCGGCGAGCTGGTGAGCGAGTTCACGGACCAGCCGTTCCGGCGCAAAGGGGTCAAGGTGCCCGAGGTGGCCGCCGCGCTGGCGGAGAACGACCGCGACCGGCACCGCTTCGAGTTGCTGTTCCGCGTCTGCGGGGTGGTACCCGATGCCGCCGGGCTCGGCGGTGTACTGCTCGGTGGTGTGCCGGTCCCCTCGGCGGAGCCCGTCGTGGCGCCCGACACCGGGGACGCCCTGCCGCCCTTGGTGATCGCGGAACGCGACACGCTGAGCCCGCTGGTGATCCGTACAGACTTCAGCGACGAGGACGCCTGGAACCAGGTCGTCACGAGGCTTGGGGAACCGTGGATGGACAACATCCCGGAGCCGCACCTCGTCTGCGAGCCCGCGTACGACGGCGTCCCCGCCGAACGCGTCCTCAAGGCCGTACGCGCGGCCCTGCCCGAGCCGGACCTGCCCGGGGCGGTCTTCATCGCCGACGCCACCACGATGCGTCACAAGGCGCATCCGCCGCTCGCCGTGTCCACCGAGTGGGACGGCGAGCCCTTCGAGCCGGACGAGGAGGCCTTCGTCACGCAGTTCCGCATCCGGCCCGACGCGGCCATCGAGGTCAGCTGCAACCTCGGCATCGGCACCATGGATTTCGAGGACTTCGCCGGCAGCGACGTGGGCGAACGCATGGTGGGCTGACGTCACCGCGTTCCGTGGCGGCCCGCCATCGAAGGCGTGGCGGGCAGCGGTGGTTCGCCGGGGCCGGGTGGCTACGAGGCCGAGAGCGTGGTGCGGGTGCCGCGGCGCCACACCTCGCGCAGGTTGAGGGTGTCGCCGATCGTGGTGGTGGGGTCGCCGTCCACGAGCAGCAGGTCGGCCCGCAGGCCCGCGGCGATGCGGCCACGGTCGTCCAGGCCGAAGCGACGTGCCGGGGTGACGGTCGCCGCGCGCAGGGCCTGGACCGGGGTGAGGCCGGCCCGGACGAGGTACTGCAACTCCTGGTGGAGGCTGGCGCCGTGGACCACACCGCCCAGGAACGGCAGTGGCATGGGGGCCGCGTCGGTGCCCGCCAACAGGTCGACGCCGGCGTCGTGGAGGGCCTTGACCGAGGCCAGGACGTCGTCGAGTCTGCCGTGCGGGTACCGGTCGTAGCTGCTGTTGAGGGTGTTGGTCCAGGCCTCGTTCAGGCGGGAGCCGACGCGGGGGTCCGCGGTGAGGGACGCGCCGGTGATGCCCATCATGGAGGCGTTCAGGACGACGCAGGGGACGACGAACGCGCCGGAGGCGGCGATGAGTTCGATGATCTCGGCGGTGTGCGGCTGGTCCATGAACAGGTGGGCGAAGCCGTCGATGCCGGCCTCGATCGCCATCCGGGTCGCGTCGACGGTCAGGGTGTGGGCGATGGTGAGCATCCCGTGCCGGTGGGCCTCGGCGACCCCGGCGGTCAGGGTCGCCTGGTCGAGCATGGGCAGACCGGGGTGGCCCTCGACGGTTCCGTCGTCGACCATGAACTTGATGTAGTCCGAGCCCGCCGCGACGAGCTGGGGGATGAAGGCGACCGCTTCCTCCGGTGTGGTGGAGAACGGCATCAGGGGCATCTCGTGCGGGCCGGGCCGTTCGCCTTGGTCGTCCGCTTCGCCGTGGCCTTCCGGGCTGAAGTCCTCGGGCATGAGTTCGCTGGGGTGGCCGCCGGGAGGGGTGATGCCGAATCCGGCGGAGCGGACGTCGGCGAGGGAGTCGTTCTCCGTGATGTGCGCGCGGCCGGCCCCGGTGTTCATGCCCTGCATCTCCAGTTCGGTGGTGACCCCGAACCGCAGTGCCAGCGCGAGTGCCTCGTCGGAGGTGTGGACGTGGGCGTCGATCAGACCGGGCAGCAGTGTTCCGCCCCGGGCGTCGACGATGTCCGCCTCGGCCGGCGCTTCGCCTCCCACGGCGGCGATCCGCGTGCCGTCCAGCACGACGGTGGCGTCCTCCAGCACGCGCTCACCGTCGAACACCCGGCCGTTGATGATGGCTGTGATCATGACCCACTCTCCTCCGGGCAGGTTCGTCGCTCGCGCTGATGCCGAGCTCTTCCCACCGCGGGGACCACACTAATGCAAACTGCAATTCCATGCACATTGACATGCATCTGCGAGTTGCATGTGCATGCGCTAGGCTGTGGGGGTGACCAACACGGATGCCTCGACACCGCAGGGCGAGGACCTTCTGGAAGCCGTCGGCACAGCTTTCGCCCGGCTGAGGCGGCGCACCATGCAGGCCCCGGTCGACCCGCCCTCCGGGCCCAAGGACCTCAAGCGCAACCTGGTCCTCAACATCGTCGACGAGGCGGCCGAGGCGGGCACCGAGATGACGGTCGGCGGGCTCGCCGCCCACCTCCTGGTGGACCCGTCGGTGGCCAGCCGCATGGTGAGCGACTGCATCGCCCACGGCTACCTGGTCCGCGCGGCCTCGCAACAGGACGGCCGCCGCACCGTGCTCCACCTCACCGAGGAAGGCACCGCCCTCCTCAACCACTTCCGCCGCCAGCAACGGCAGGCATTCGAATACATCACCCGCGACTGGCCCGAAGCCGAACGGCTCGAGTTCGCCCGCCTCCTCCTCAAGTACGCCGACTCCACCGCCCGGCTGCCCGCCCCGGGCACCGCCGACGCGCCCCCGCCGCCGTCCGCCACGTAGGACCACCGCGCACCCGCGCCGGTCGCCTCGTGCCCGGCCGGTATCGCGCGCCTTCCCGGGCAGGGCGGGTATCCGTCGCTAGCGTGGTCTCTCCAGCCCACTGCGGTTCCGAGGAGACCTCATGGCCAAGATCGCCCTCTACGGCGCCACCGGTACCATCGGCAGCCGCGTCCTGCGCGAGGCGCTGGACCGCGGTCACCACGTCACGGCCGCCGTCCGCGACCCCGGAAAGCTCACCGAGCGGCACCCGAACCTCACGGTCACCACCGGCGACGTACTCGACCCCGCCTCGGTGGCCGCCGTCGCCGACGGGCAGGACGTCGTCGTCAGCGCCGTCGGCGGCGGCGACGGCCCCGGTCACGTGGCCACCATCGAGCCCGCCGCCCAGTCCCTGGTCGCCGGCCTGCGCTCGCTGGGCGGAAAGGCACCGCGACTGATCGCCGTCAACGGCGCCGGCTCGCTGCGCACACCCGACGGCAAGCAGGTGTGGGATGCCGAAGGGCTGCCCGAGTTCCTGCTCCAGATCATGCACGCGCACGGTGACGCGCTCGACTTCTACCGGTCCGTCCACGATGTCCGCTGGACCTGCCTCAGCCCCGCCGCGCAGATCGCCCCCGGCGAACGCACCGGCACCTACCGCACCGCTCTCGACGACCTGATCGTGGGCGCCGACGGTGAAAGCCGCATCTCCACCGAGGACTTCGCGGTAGCCCTCGTGGACGAGATCGAAAGCGGTGACCACGTCGGCGAACGCTTCACGGTCGGCGCGTAGCCCCTCGGGCTTGCGTGCGCCTCGCTCAGCCCAACGTGTCCATCAGGGCGGTGACATAGGCATCCAGCCGCCCCTCCACGACTCCCGTCGTCAGCTCGGTTCTCCCCGCCTCCCGCCACGACCGCGCCACCACCCGCACCTCCTCCGAACACGCCAGTGCGTCCCGCACCCGCCAGTACAACCGCTCACACCCCGCCGCGGCCAGCACCCCCGCCGGCCTCCTCGTACGCCTCGGCGAACCGCGGGGCTGGACGCCACGATCGGGCCCATCTGGACCGGCTGGCCGGCCTCAACCCTCCGCAGGTCGTCGCTTCGGCGGCCGCCATGCCCGCTCCCCCACAGGTGCGGCGGCTGCTGGACGCCTGGTCGCCGCGACCGGGGTACATCCGCGACCGGCACTGGAATCTCACCGACATCAACGGTGATGGCAACGCCTCGGGCGCCAACGACGCCGCCGTCATGGCCAACAGCCTGTGGTTCACCAACAGGGCCGTCTGCGGGTTCAACCCGCGGCCTTCTCCGCCGCCTTCCCCGAGACGCCGGGCGTGCCCTGCGCCGCGCGGTCGAGGCGCGGCGCGGGGAACCCTGCGGGTGCGGGTCGAGTCCCCGCCGCTGGAACAGGCGGCGCAGGCCCACCGCCGCGTCGAATCCGGAGGGACCACCGGGAAGCTGGTCCTCGCCGCCGCGGCGCCCGGGGGGCGCCCCGCGCGTAGCCGCGCAGCGGCGCGGGGCAGGAAAGGGCCCTCGGCCGAGCCGTTCGCATTTCGCCAAGGCCGGTACGGGGCGGCGGACCTAACGTCGCGGTGTCCCGCTCGAGCGGCGCCTGCCGCGACAGGACACAACCGTTCCTTTCCGGGACCCATCCCCTCACGGAGGCAATGTGAGACTGTCACGCACCGTTGCGTCCCTTTCCGGCGTCGTCGCCCTCGCCTCGCTCGGTCTCGTCGGTGCCAACAGCGCCGTGGCGGCCGGGCACCGGGCCGCCGACGACTCGTACTACGGCTGCCCGGCGGGGGCGGTCTGCCTCTACGCCCAGGACGCCACACAGGGCTGGGACGGGCTGGACCCCAGCCGGATCACCAACGTCTACTGGAGCTACGGGTCCCACAACCTCAGCAACGAGTACGGCTGGCACTGGCTGGTCAACAACCAGACGCCGAGTTCGTCGATGAACGCGTGGGCGGAGACCTGCACCGGCTACAACGGGGCCGACTGCACCAAGCAGATCCTCCCCCGCATGGGCATCCAGCTCGACTTCGGCCCGATCAACTCCATCGTGCTCGACCGGCCGTGACGGCGCGGTGATCCGTTCCGGCCGGCTCGGCGGGAGACCGGCCGGAGCGGTGCCGAGGGCGGCCTCGGTGAACAGCACGCCGCGCCGGACCCGGACGCGCGCCCGCGCCCGGATCCGGTGGCGGTGTGTCGCAGTCAGCGGCGGTCGGCCGTCACGTCCACGGAGGCGACGCCCGCCAGAGGGTGCCGCTTGCCGGTCAGGATCGCGTCGAACCGCTTGTCACCGGTGAGGTGGCGCCGGAAGAAGGCGTCGATGTAGGCGACGGCGACCTGGCGTTGGCCGGCTTCGGTCAGTTGGGGGTCGTAGGCGGGGTCATCGCGCCCGGTGCACTGGCCGGGGTGAGCGGCGTCGTGGCCGGCGTCGTCGGCGGCGGCGACCTGTCCGCTCTCCGGCGACCACTGTGTGTTGAAGTAGTTGTGGTTCGCACCGTGGATCTCGAACCGGTAGAACGCTGCGGAGCTCTTGGCCGTCGCGTCGGCGGCGAAGGAGAAGGCCTCACGCCCGACCTGGCCGTCGCAGGTCCCGCGCATCACGGCCACGGGCGTCTTCGTGATCCGGTACGCGGTCATGTCCTCGGTCATGACGTTGTAGGCGGGGGCCAGCGCCATGACCGCCCTGACCTTGACCCCGGCGGGCCACTGGGCCTTGTGGCGATCGGCCGCCTGCCAGGTCACGCCCGCGCCGCCGCGCGAGTGGCCCATGGTGCCGACCTCGTTCAGGTCGACGTGGTGCCTGAAGTCGACGCGTCGCGGCTTGCCCGTGACCGCGTCGCGGAACGCGCCGACGAGACCGCCACGGCCCGCGTCGTCGAGCTGCTGCCACAGGGCGAGGTGCTTGTTGATCAGGTCGGCCCGTGCGGAGGCGTTCTCGTCGCCCCACACCGACGAGGCGTTGATGCCGTTGGCGCGGATGGACACCACGATGAACCCGTGGCCGGCCAGTTCCTCGCCGAGGTAGTCGTAGCCGCGCTCGTTGGGGATGGGGCGTGTACCGGGGGCACAGGGCCAGCTGAACAGCTTCCGGCCGGCAGCCGCGTACGCGTCCTGGTCCCCGGCCTTTTCGGCGGCGTCGCGGGCAGCCGCTGCCGCCCGGTCCGCGCAGGTCTCGTGCCAGCCGTGCAGTTGGACGACGAGTGGCCGCGGCGTGGTGCCGAGGTCCTTCGGGTAGTGCACGGTCGCGGCGATCTCGACCGGTTCCCCGGTTCCGGGCAGCCGATAGGCCTGGTCGCCCAGGTTGTAGGTGACGGTGGCGACGCCCCCCGGCCCATCGGGGGTCGCGGCGGACGCGGGGCTCCCCGCCAGGGCCTGCGGCGCGAAGAGGGCCGCCGCGGACACGGCGAGTACGCGGGCTCGAAGCAGACGGCGGCGCGCAGCCGCGGGTGTGTCGTGGTGTGTCAAGGACGGTCTCCGTGAGCGGTGAGCGGTGGCGTCGGCAGGCAGCCGCCAGGCGCCGGACGATGGCTTCATTCCGACAGACGCCCGGCGAGGTCCGAGGTTGCGCCGCACGGGGGTTCCGGCATGCCCGGGCTCCGCCTTCCCGTCCGCACGCGGCGCACCGTGCGGTGTGACGTGTGAGCGGCGTCATATTCTTCCCGGCACCCGCAACGTGGGCGGGGGGTGGACGTCTGAAGGAGGGAGGCAGGCAGGCCGCCTCCGCACGCCGACACGTTGTGAGGTTCCGCATGACCGATCCCGACGTCACCACCGTCACGAGAGCGCTCCGGCCCTCGTCCGGCGCCGGGGCCCCGGCCGGGGAGAGGGCACGTCGGCGATGAACGTGGCCGCCTGGCCGACGGGTTCGCCCGCGGCTGCCGGTACGGACACCGGCGGGCTCCGCCGACGCTGGACGCGACTGCTGCTGAGGCTGTCCCAAGGGCCACGGCACGGCGGGGATCACGTCATCACCCTCGGACCGGCCCGGGCCGCACCCGGCGGATGCCACGACGACATCACTCCCGACTTCGACGGTCTGTACCACCACCGCCGGCTCCACTACGTGCGTCTGGCCCTGCTGCTCGTGGACGACCTCCCCACCGCCGAGGACGTCGTCCAGGACGCGTTCACGGCGATGTTCCGCCGTCATGGCGGCACACTCGCCGGCCTGGCCGACCCCGAGGCGTATCTGCGGACCAGCGTGGTGAACGGCGCGCGCTCGGTCCTGCGCAGGCGCCGGACCGCCCGGGCCCACGTGCCGGAGCGGCCCGTCACCGTACCGCCGGCCGACGAGGACGTGCTGCTGAAGGAAGAACACCGGCAGGTGCTGGCGGCGCTGCGGTCGCTCACCCGACGGCAGCGCGAGGTGCTGGTGTTGCGGTACTGGTCCCATCTGTCGGAAGCGCGGATCGCTGAAACGCTCGGACTGTCGCGTGGCACGGTGAAGTCCACGGCCAGCCGGGCGCTGGACGCCCTGGGCAGGAAGCTGGAGGCAATCGGATGAGCGGGCGGAGCGGTCCCCACGGTCCGGACCGGCTGGAGGAGGTGCTGCGGGAGGCGCTCGCCGCGCGCGCCGACAGCGTCGGTGCCGGGGATCTGCGTCCGGCGCGACCACCGTCGCCGGCCGGCGTGCCGCGGCGGCACAGGCTCCACCCGGCCGTGCTGGCGGCCGTCGGACTGGCGGCCGTGGTGGCCGCGGCCGTCTTCCTCGTGCACGGCGCGGCGGATCGGTCGCGGGGCCCTTCAGTGGTTCCGGCCGGTCCTTCGGCCTCCCCGTCCGATGGCCCCCGCCGCCCGACGGCGTCCCCGGGTCCGGGGACCGCGGCACCCGTCCCCGCCCCACCGCCCTCCGGCAGCCGGGTCGAGCCTCCCGGCCCCCGGTTCACGGGGGCCGCCCCGAGGTAGCGCCGCGTGGCGGCCGTGCCGGGGCGGAGTCAGCCGTGCCACCCGCCCGTGGTGGCCGGATGCGTTCCGTCCCGACGGCGCGGGTGAGTACGGCGGCGTTCCCGACAGGTCAACCGCACGTAAGAGGCGCCCAGTTGACGCCCAGGCCGGGGCAGGCGGCGGACCGGGCCCTGACGTCGGCGCGGGCGGGAGCCCGATGCCGACACGGCGGACCGCGGCTTCCGGCGCGCGTCGACCAGCGCGAGGGAGGCGCCCGCGCCGCGGCCACCGGAACCCCGGTATCGGCATCGATGTCAGTGCCGGGCCCTACCTTGGTCGTGTGACTACCGAAGAACTACGCGAGCGACTGGCCCGTTTCCGCGACGAGGCGGTCCAACTGGACATCCCGGCCGACGAGGTCGACCGGTGGATCGACATGGTGCGGCCCTGCGCGGTCCTGTCGACGCGCGACGACGGCCCGGTCGCCGCCCGGTTCGGCGGCCCCGCGCGGCTGCCGGCCGGCACCCCGCACCCTGCGTTCCCCTACGTCGCCTCCATCGACCTCTCGGCGCTGCCGCCGGACTCGACCGACCTGCCCCTGCCGTCCGACGGCCACCTGCTCCTCTTCGCCTGGCCGCGCGACAAGGGTGACCTCAGCAACCACGGCGCGGTCGTGCACGTTCCCGCCGGAACGCCCACGGAGGAACACGACACGTACGCCTGGGACCCGTACGGCATACCGGAGGAACGGGAGGTCGCCGACGCCTTCCCGCAGGGCGAGCTGCGGGTGCGGACGGAGCCGTCGCTGCCGTACCACTACGAGGTCGAACTGCCCGATGGCGACCTGGAGCCGCTGCCCGGCTTCCCCCACGCCGAGGAACTGGCCGAGGAGTGGGAGATGGCGTGCCGCTACCTCGACCTCCGGGGCCCCTTGCACATAGGCGGGTACGCCGACGAGGAGATGGTTCATCTCGACCCGCTGGAAAACCTCGTGCGCTGCGCGGTGGAGCAGGCGTCGACGAGCGAATGGGGCGGCGGGGAACCGGTGTCGGAGAACGTCGACGACTGGGTGCTGCTCGCGAGCTGGAGCCCCGAACTCGGTGACGTGGCCGCCGGGTCCAGCGTCCACTGGGCGATCCAGCGCAAGGACCTGGAGGCCGGGCGCTTCGACCGGGCGTTCACCAACGTGTACTGGAACCCCTGAGCCGACCGGTTCGCGCGTCACACGTCGGGTGATGGCGAGCAACGCGAGAAACGGGGGTGGTTGACGAACGGGATCCGGTCGGAGCCCGGACCCCGCGCCGCAACTAGGCCGCGACGTGGCCGAGTTCGGTGCCGGGATGCGCCGGTCCCTCACACCAACACAGGGACACGACGGTTCCGGTGCCGTGCTCGCCCGTCTCCGCCTCGTCCAGCCGCAGGGAGGCTCGGGTAGACGCGGGGCGGAAGCAGCGGGCGCGGCAGCTCGCCCAGTGGCATGGTGCGACACGGCGGGGCTGAGGAGGCCGTCGGTGATGTCCGGGGCGTGGAACACCGTGGCACCGGCGTCCAGGCCGATCTTGGTCGGCCTGGGCCTTCGGCCCTCGCCTCGGGCGCGGACTCGCCTCAGGTGCTTGGTTGACGACCGATTCAACTGCAACTAGCCTGATTACAGTTAATCGGCGGTGACGGCAGGAGCGGGAGATGGCGGGGCTCAGCGGCAGGAGCGTAGTCGCGATTCACGCGCTCGCGATGCTGGCGCACCGGCGTGGGGGCTCGTTGACCTCCGCGGAGATCGCGGACAGCCTGGAAAGCAATCCCGTCCTGGTGCGGCGCGTCCTCGGCCGTTTGCGCGACGCTCATCTGGTGTGGTCCACCGAGGGTCGGGGCGGCGGCTGGTCCCTTGCTCGCGACCCGCGGGACATCACGCTCCACGACGCGTACGCCGCCGTCGAGGAGGGGCAGATCTTCTCGCGGCACACCCGTCCGCCCAGCGGGGCGTGCGAGGTCGGACGCACCATCGGCGTCCTGCTCGACGTCGAGTTCCAGAAGGCGGAGCGAGCCCTGGAGGAACAGCTCGGCAGGACGACCATCGCCGGCCTGCTGCAACGGATACTCGCCTTCGACAACGAACCGAGTGCTCACTGACCAAGCGGTGACGCATGCGCGCCCCGCACCATGACGCACGACTTAACTGTAACCGACATAGCTACAGTTCCGGGCCGGGCCCGGCTCCCGATGTCAGCGGCCAGGCCGCACGATCCATCCGCGGCACCACGGTCCGAACACCTACTCAGCACGTACCAGGAGTGAGAGCGATGCCCGAGGAACCCGAAGCAACGGCGAGCACCGGGGTTCGCGGCTCCGCGGCCTACGACCTCGTGATCCGTCGCGCACATGTCTTCGACGGCCGCCAGGCGCTCGCCGGGCTGTACGACGTCGCCGTCGACGGCGCGCAGATCGCCTTCGTCTCGGCCCAGCCGCTCCGCGGCAGACAGGAGGTGGACGCGGCCGAAGGATGGGTCATGCCGGGCCTGATCGATACGCACATCCACTTCTACGACGTGCACGCGGTCTCCGGTCCCGATTCGATGCGGGCCTTCGAGCAGAACGAGCTTCCCGGAAGGCTCGGGCTCTTCCTCGACCACGGGATCACCACCATCAAGTCGGTGGGCGACCCGACGGGCGGGATCCTGGACACGCGGGCCAAGATCGCTGCGGGCACGCTGCGGGGCCCGCGACTGCTGGCGACCGGTTGCGGTATCACCGGCCGCGACGGACATCCCGCCGCCACCGTCTTCAGCGGCAACCCCTGGGCGCGCGAGCGCTTCACGGGAGAGGTCGACAGCGTGCAGCAGATCCGCGACCTGGTGCACCACCTCGCCGACCGCAAGGTGGACGCGGTCAAACTCCTGTCGGAAGGCGCCTGCGCGCACTCCGGCGGGCCGAAGTACCTCTGGCGGAACCCTGCCTTCCCGGACGGCGTCGAGCTGGAACGGCTCCCCCTCGATCTCCTCCGGGCGGGCATCGAGGCCGGGCACGAGCGGGGCCTTCGGGTCACCGTCCACACCACCCAGCAAGTCGCGGCGCGCGAGGCGATCGAGGCCGGGGCGGACGGCCTGGAGCACGGTGTCACCGTCGAGCCCCTCACCGACCACTCGCTCATCGACCTCATGCTCGAACACGACATCACCTACACACCCACGCTCTGGATCGACGACGCCCACCCGGACGCCCGCGGCAACCTCAAGAAGGTCGCCGACGCCGGCGTGCACGTCGCGCTGGGCAGCGACACCTTCAGCGGTCGGGGCCTTTTCGGAGCCAACACCCTGGAAGAGGCCGAACTCATGGTGGCGGCCGGGATGGCGCCCACCCAGGTGCTGTCCGCGGGCACCAGCGGCGCGGCTCGCCAGTGTGCCCGCCCCGACCTCGGCACGGTGTCCCCCGGCAAGCGCGCCGACCTGCTCGTGCTGAACGCTGATCCCACTGCGGACATCGGCAACCTCCGCGACCTCCGCATGGTGATCCTCAACGGCGAACTCACCGTCGACAAGCGCTGAAACCGCGATCACAGCCACTGGCGGGTGATGTCCGCCCTCGCGTACGCGGGCGCGATCCGTACCAGTGGACCGTCAGGGGTGATCGAAGCCGGCGGCTCACGGACACGGGGCCGCCGCGGCAGGTATCCATCACGGCCCGGCGCGGCGGGGCTGAGCCGCCGGCTTCGTGATCGCCTGCTCAGCGGGGCTCGCCGAACCAGCGGTTGAGCGCCGGTTCCAGGTCGTCCGCGCCGGCCCAGCACACGTAGCCGTCCGGACGGATGAGCATCGGCTCGGTGTCAGCGCCCTGGCCCACCCGGTCCACCCGGTCCGACCAGGCGCCGGCGACCGTGGCGAACGTGTCGGCCGGGTCCAGCAGGACGCCGTGCCCGGACCGCAGCAGTTCGTGCAGCCGGGCCGGGCCGAGGTCCAGGTCCGGTGCGGGCCGGCCGACGAGCGGATGGGTTTCGGTGCCCGGCATCGGGTAGCGGACGGACATCCCGGACGTCAGGTCGGCGAGATGCTGCTGGACTTCGGGCAGTTGGGCCAGTGCCGTGAAGATCTCCCGGGCGGCCAGCACGTCCGGATCGCGGGTGCCGGCCCAGTCCATCAGCAGGCTCTGTGCCCGCACGTTGCGCAACACGGCGGCCCCGGCCGGGTGCCGTTCCGCGTGATACGTGTCGAGCAGGTTCTTCGGCGCCCAGCCGTGCACGGCGGCACCGAGCTTCCAGCCGAGGTTGAGCGCGTCCTGCATCCCGGTGTTCATGCCCTGCGCGCTGAGCGGGAGATGGACGTGGGCGGCGTCGCCCGCCAGGAACACCCGCCCGTGCCGGTACCGCTCGACCTGCCGTGACGCGTTGGTGATACGGCGGGCGTAGCGCAGTTCGAGCAGGTGCACGCGCGTTCCGAACACGGTGCTCAGGCCGTCGCGGATTTCGTCCTCGGTGACCGGGACCTCCCTCGGCAGGGACCGGTCCGGCCCGCCGAGGACCAGTCGGCGCAGCTGCCTGCCCTGCGGATCGGTGCCGAGCGGGAACAGCGCCGCCCAGTGCCCGTCCTCGCTCCAGGTGTGCGACGTGGACGGTACGGCGCCGCCCAGGCGCACGTCGGCGGAGGTGATCGTCACCGTTCCGGGCTGTCCGGGGAATTCGGCCCGCAGCAGTGACCGTACGGTGCTGTGGGCGCCGTCGGCGGCGACGAGGTAGCGGGAACGGAGGGTGGCGCCGTTGGCGAAGGCTGCGGTGACCCCGTCGTCGTCCTGGGCGAGGCCGACCAGTTCGTGGTCCCTGCGGGCGTGGAGGCCGTGCGCGGCGAGGTGCTGCTCGAAGAACCCCTCGATCACCACCTGCGGCACGGACCGCCAGGGCAGACGGTGCCGGTTGGAGTGGAGCGGCAGGGGGACACCGGCGAAGTGGCCAGTGGTGACGGGGTGGTCCCCGGTGGCCAGCAAGGGCTCCAGCAGCCCTCGTTGGTCGAGCGCCTCCAGGGTGCGGGACTGCACGCCGCCTGCCTTGGACAGGTCGCCGCGCTGCGCCAGCTTGTCGACCAGCACGGTTGACACCCCCGCCAGCAGCAGCTCGTTGGCCAGCGTCATTCCGGTCGGGCCGGCGCCGACGACGAGCACATCGGTATCCATGGACTCTCCTGTTGCTGTGTCGATCAGGACGGAAGCAACACTCCGCCGGCCGAGCCGTTCGAGCCAGCAACGGGCTCGATTGCGTCGGGAACTGACGCCGTCTACCCTCGGCTCGGTGGAATCCGACTACGACGAGTTGGATCGTCGGCTCGTGCACGCCCTGCAGATCGACGGCCGTGCCGCGTTCAGCACCATCGCCGAGGTTCTCGGCGTATCGGATCGCACCGTCGCCCGCCGGTACGCCCGGTTGCGTTCGGCCGGGGCGGTACGGGTGGTGGGCGCGGTCGACCCCACCGCGCTGGGCGCCGTTCTGTGGTTCCTGCGGGTGCGGTGCGCGCCCGCCGCGTCACTCCCGGTCGCCGAAGCCCTGGCCAGGCGCCCCGACACGTCCTGGGTGAGCCTCAGCTCCGGCGGCACCGAGATCACCTGCGTGGTCCGTACCGAGAGCGAGGCGGACAGCGAGGCGCTGCTGCTGGCCAAGCTCCCCCGTACCCCGCGTGTGGAGGGCGTGACCGCGCACTCCGTGCTGCACGCCTTCTACGGCGGCCCGGACAACCTGGTGGGAAAGCTCGGGTCGTTGGACGCTGAGGCGATCGAGCGACTGCGCCCGCCTCCGGTACCGCATCGGCGGGGGCCGGTGCGGCTCGACGACGGTGACCGCGAACTCCTCGCCTTGCTCGCCACCGACGGCCGCGCCGGGTTCGAGCAGTTGGCCGCGGCGACCGGCTGGTCTCCGACGACGGTCCGGCGCCGGATGACGGAGCTGCGCGAACACGGCCTGCTCTACCTCGACATCGACGTCGACTGGCGCATGTTCGGCGTGAACACCCGGACTCTGCTCTGGCTCTCGGTCGCCCCCGCGCACCTCCAGGAGGCCGGGCAGGCGCTGGCCGGGCATCCGGAGATCGCGTTCGCCGCCGCCACGACCGGCCCGACCAACCTGTACGCGAGCGTGGTGTGCGCGGACCAACGGGAGCTGTACCGGTACCTGACCACCCGGGTCGCCGCACTCCCAGCCATCACCCACCTCGAAACGGCACCGGTGATCAGGACCGTCAAGCAGGCAGCGAACCGGCCGTAGCAACCGTCCGGCCCCGCTGTTTCGCTCACGCGAGCACAACTCATCGCACGACCACGGGCGCCGCCCGCCCCCAGGGCGTGCACTGCCGCCCGCCGGAGCGGGGCTCCCAGCACGCTCGCACCTGAGTGGGTGACGAGGCGGGGACCATGTGCGTGACGACGTCCTGGTCGGTCGTCCTGTCGTCGGTGACCGCGACCGTCTCGGCAGCGCCCGATCGGGTCCGCACGCTGACGTGGTCCCCCACGGATGAGTACGAGATACGCGCCCAGGCGGCGGCACAGTTGCGGCTCACACGGACCTCCACGCGGCTGGGACCGGTCTTCACGGCGGCGTACGAGGCCGCGTCCACGTCACAGGCCATGGCCGCGGCTTCCGGTCCCGCGCACTGACGCTCCGGCAACCCACGGTCAAGGGGACGGGACTGAACGGCCCCGGCTCGAGTCCCACGGACGACACCGTGCCCCGTGGATCGAGGAGGCGGAAACCTGCCCACGCGAAGGCGGCCAGCACCGCCGCCATCGCGATCACCGCGATCACCGCGAGGGGGAACCGGCGGCCGGCGATGGACCAGCCGGTCCGGCCGGAACGGTCGACGGCGGGCGACGGCGAGGCGTCGTCGCGCGGCGCCGCCTCCACGGAACCGCCCGCCGGTGCGGGCCCGGCGTCCCGCCCGCTGTACCGCGCCTCGGCCTGCCTCCACAGAGCCACCAGCCGTTCAGGGGGCTCACCGGCGAGGCGCCCCAGCATCTCGACCGCGCTGCGGGGAGGCAACGCCATGCCGTTGAGATATCGGTTCCACGAGGACCTGCCGTGCGCGGTCTCGGCCGCCAGGGTGTTCAGGCTGAGTCCGGAGCGGTCCTTCAACTCCCGTAGCACGGTGATCAAATGGGCGACCTGCGGGTCGAGGGTCGGCGGGAGCGCCCGCCAGGCTGAGCCGGTCACGCCCGCAGCAGGGCCCAGGTCTGCGGGCCCACTTTTCCGTCGACCGCGGCGCCGCCCGCGCGTCGCAGTTCTTCGACGGCGGACTGCGTGCGCTCTCCGAAGAGTCCGTCGATCCGGCCCGGGGGGGTGCCCGTGGTAGGTCAGCAGACACTGGACCTCGGCCACCGGCTCGCCGCCGGCGTTCAGCAGGACGAGGGGCTCGGACGCACTGTGGCCGGCGAACAACCGTCCGCCTCGCCGCGCGTAGTGGCAGGCGAAGCCGCCGGGCCGCACGGATGCCAGGGGCTGACCCTGGCGGGCGGAGGGTTCCGGTCCGGGTGCCTGGCGCAGCACCAGCCAGCCGACCGCGCCCAGCAGGGCCGGCACCGACGCGACGACGGCGATCACGGCTGCGCGCCGGCCGGGCGAGGCGTGTCCTTCCGGCAGGCGTGCCGCGTCCGGCCTCCGCCCCCGGGGACCGGGGCGCGCGGTGTGCCGTGTCCGTGCGTGTGCCCGCTCAGCTACTTCCCACAGCGCGAGCGTGTTCGCCCGGTCGGCGCCGGACACCTTGCAGATGGCCTCGACCGCATCACGCGGCGGCAGCGCCCGCCCGTTGAGATACCGGTCCCACGACGACCTGCTGAAGGCGGTCTTGACCGCCAGGGTCGCCGTGCTGACGCCCATGCGGTCCTTGATCTCCCGCAAGCGGACGACCAATTGACGCACCGACGGTTCCAGATCGTCGGCCAACGGTTTCCATCGCCCCATGCCGCGTCCCCCTACGTGCCGCGTCACATTCAACGATGGCGCATCGCGGACTGGTCCCGCAGGCGGACGCCCAGCGCTTTTTGGTCATCCGTGCGCCGTCCCCGTCCCGGAATTGCGTCAGCGGCCGGAGGGAACCTCCAGGTCACGGGCTCGGCGTCCCGGATTTGACCGCGTGGCCCGGCCTCCTGCCCCGCCGCCGCCCGAGCCAGCACGATGGGACCACCGCCCCGGACGGCACTCTTTTGGACATTAGGTCCGTATTTCAACTACTGTGCCCAACGGAGGGGCAATGCTGCTCGCGTCACACACGATGCGGTTCGCCCTCGTCCCGGCACCGTCCGCTGCGCGGAGTACTAGCGAGGAAAGCACCACTGTGACGGCCACCTCACCCCAGCCCGCCCTGCCGGTCATACCCGGCGCGTCCGCCGGCCGCGCGCTGTTGAGCCGGGCGGCCGGGTTCATGCCGGCGGTCGTCGCGCTGGTCCTCGGTCTGTGGGGGGCCTGGTATCCCTCCCCGTGGACCGACGAAATCGTCACCATCGACGTGGCACGGCGCTCCTGGCCGCAGATGATGGAGCTGCTGGGGCGGGTCGACGCGGTCCACGGCCTGCACTACGTGCTGATGTGGCTGGTCGGGCAGGTGAACGGTGGGCTGTACTGGTACGCGGCACGGGTGCCGTCCGCGGTGGCGGTGGCCGTCGCGGCGGCCGGTCTGACGTGGTTGGGGCGGCTGCTCGGCGGCCGGCGTCCGGGGCTGTACGCGGGGCTGGTGCTCGCCGTCCTGCCGACCGCGTCGCGCTACGCGCAGGAGGCCCGCTCGTTCGCCTTCGTCATGGCGGTGGCGGTGCTGGCGACGGGTGTCCTGGTGAAAGTCCTGTCCACCGGCGCCCGGGGGCGGTGGCCGGTCGCCTATGCCGTGCTGATCGCCCTGCTGGGCTGGTTCAACCTCATCGGGCTGCTGCTGGTGGCCGCCCACGCGGTCACCGTGGTCCTGTGCCGCCCCGGACGCCGTGTCGTCGTCCGCCTGCTCCTGGCCTCGGCCGCGGGCTTCGCCGCCGTCGTCCCGTTGCTGGTTCTCGCCGCCGCTCAGCGTTCCGCCGTCGGCGACGCCGCACCGGTCAGCGCCGGAACCCCGTTCGGCTACTTCTCCTGGCTCCTCACGCCCGGCCAGGGCACCCTGCCCACCGCACTGCGACTCCTGCTCACCTCCACCGCGCTCGCCGCCCTCGTCCTCCTCGCCGTGCATCGGCGCAAGGCCCCGCCGCAGGCCCTGGCGGTCGGCGTGCCCTGGCTGACCGTGCCCCCGCTGCTCCTCCTGGCCGTCTCCCTGGGCCACCCCCTCTTCGCCTACCGCTACCTGCTGTTCTGCCTGCCCGCCCTGGCCCTGCTGCTCGCCCTGGCCACCACCGTCGTCCCCCCGTACCAGCAACTGCTGCTCGCGCTCCTCGCGGCCGTGCCCATGTACGCGTCCCACCAGGCCATACGCCAGGTGGACAGCCGCCAGTGGGACACCCACGCCGTGATCAGCTCCCTGAGCACCCGCGACGCCCCCGGCGACGCCGTCCTGTTCGCCGGCGCCCGATGCGGGCTGATGGCCACCGCCTTCAAGGAGGCCTTCACCAACCGCCCCGATGTGGGCCGGGCCCGGACCGCCGCCGCGTCCGGCGCCCTGGACAACCTGCCCGCCGACCCGGCCCTCCTGCAACAGCGTCTGAGCCACACCTCCCGGGTATGGCACGTCAGCTGCACCCACCTGTCCCCCGGCGCCCGCCAGGCCGCCGCCCGCACCGCCGCAGCCCAGAAGCAGGCCCTCATCCGCGCCGGCTTCACCCCGGCCTACCACCACAGCGCCCGCGGCGTGGACATCACCATCGAACAACGCCCCACCAGCACGCAGCCCGCCGCTGCGGCCACCCGCTGACAACCAGCCGGTATACGGCATCGGTGACGCCCGCAGCCCCGGACGCCCCGGTCTCGCCGGGGGCCGGCCTGCCGCTCGCCCCCGGCGACACGCGGCACCGAGTCCCCCGGTACACAGCTGAGAAGGCGAGCCGGCGGTCGGCCACGGGGGCGTGCCGAGGGCTCCTCCTGCCGGGCGGTCACCATGCTCTTCGCAGGACGCGGACGGGGGCTGACCTACGGAAGACGCAGCCCCGCCTCCGTGCGGAAAAGCCCGCTTTTCACCACGCTGAACTGGTCCTCGCGGCAGAGGACTTGGAGAAGCGTCATGGTCATCCCTGTCTCACCCTCACCACGCGGCAGCTCGGCCTTCGCGCCGCGCACCGGACACACGCGGATGTCGCCGGTCCCGGTGCCAGATCCTCCCAGGGGGTCTCGGCGGCGCTGGGGGCTGGACCGGGCCCTGCGGGCGGGTGAGGACCGCTGGTTCAGGCCGGGCGCCCTGGCCCAGGTCAGCGGCGTTTACGACGTTGCTGGGACAGAACTGGCCGCGCTGAACGAGGAGCGGCTCGGCCCGCGTCCAGTGTGGCGGCTGTACGTGGCCCACGGTGGCGAACAGGCCCTCACCGCCAACACCCATGACGCGGCTTTCAGCAGAGCGTTCCGCCGGCATGAGGGCATCGCTCCGGGCCGACGCAGACGGCTGTTCCCCATCTCGGCCGGAAGCGATGGCACGACGACCATCGCGGGGAGCAGATCACGTACCTGTGCCGTGACCGTGACCACGCCTGCCGTCGCTGCAACAGGGCGCGGGCGTACAGGCGTTGCGCACAGCGGGCAACCCCGGGACTTCACTCGTGCCGGTCGCCGACCCGGTCCCGCCAGGGGCAGGGCCGGGCCGGATGGTGACCGGTGGTGGACTACCGTGCGCGCCGGCAGGCCACTATCGTGCGGCGGGATGACGCGGGCCGCGGCCTACTTGTGGCAGTCGATGTCGTTGAGCCACCAGTAGTCGAGAGCCGACCAGGTGTTCGGGCCGATGATGCCGTCGGTGCCGAGCCCCGCGCATTCCTGGAAGGCGATGACCGCGTTCCGGGTACCCGAGCCGAAGATGCCGTCGGAAACCACATGCCGGTCGAGGACGCTGTTCAGCTGGCACTGAGCCTGCTTGACCGCCGTTCCGGTGTCTCCGACGGACAACTCCGGCTCGCTGGCCGTGTAGTTGCAGGTGAAGTAAGCCGGCTGGACCGGGGCGGCGACCGCCTGGGTGGGGACGGCCGCGAAGACCGCTCCAGCTGTCAGGCAGGCCGCAGCGGCGGCCGTGAGACTCCTGCGGATGTTCATGTCCCGTTCTCTCCCCCTGTTGCTGATGGACACGACACGATGTGTTCGGGCGACGTTGTGTCTCTCGCGTCACTTCCCGAAGGAACGGACCTGGTCCGAGAGCCTTCCCTCGCCCACTGCGCCGTGCTGGTAGGTGGATCGTCCCGCGCCGTGGCCGGTGGTGCCACGGCGGTGAGCGCAGGCTCGTTGTCACTGAGCGCACTGTCGCCGAGACGGTTGCGATCGGTGGCGGACAAGCGTCACAGCGCCTCGCCACGAGGCCGACACGCCGGGCGGGGGCGTGGGCTTCGTGGGGAGGGCTGCCGGGCGCGTCGAAGCGGCCAAGACCGGCGACGCGGGCCGTCCACGACCAGGAGCCCGTGATGACGCGGCACCGCGTGGGATCGAGCGGTTCCACGATGCCTTCGGCGGTGTTGGGCACGATGGCCTCGCCTTGGGGGGCCAGGCGCCCCGAAAGCGTTCCACCGGCCGAGCGCCAGCGGCCGAGCCCGTCCGGTGCCGCCGCGATGTGGGCCGACGCGGGCGGCGGGAGGACGAGACCGGTTCAGCAGGGGCGCCGGTGGCCGCACTCGCGGCTGCGCGCGGGGGCGTGGCACGCGCGGTGTCCTGCGACGTCGCAACTGGGCTGCTTGCCGGTGAAGTCGGGCGGTCACTACGCTTGCGCCACGGGAGTTGGACCGTGCGCGTGCGGGGCGGGAGCCTATGTGGTTCAGGCGGCAGCGGGACAGGAGAAGGCGACTCACCAGCGTCAGCGTCTCGCTCACCGGCGCGGCCTTGAGCTGGGAGGCCCAGGAGACCGAGCGCGCGCGAGCCCGGCAGAACCTGCATCACCTCGAGGATCACCGGATGCTCTACGACCCGTACGAAGACGAGTTCTTCGACGCGGTGGTCGAGTCGGCCGACCGTCTGCGCGCCTACCTGAGCGAGCACA
The DNA here is from genome assembly GCF_000240165.1 of Streptantibioticus cattleyicolor NRRL 8057 = DSM 46488. Lineage (NCBI taxonomy): Bacteria > Bacillati > Actinomycetota > Actinomycetes > Kitasatosporales > Streptomycetaceae > Streptantibioticus > Streptantibioticus cattleyicolor. Next base: position 1,742,973 of record NC_017585.1, on the reverse strand, counting down.
TCCCCCGATGCGAATCCGTCGCACTCCGGGACGGTCTTCGCGAGATCCAGGCAGCCCTGCGCGAGTTCCTCACCCGCATGCCCACACAAGCCCCCGGGGACTTCGGGCCCTTCTGGGAAGCGTTACGGGCGATGCGCGCTCGTGTCGGAGCCGCCACCGGCTCGATCGCCGACGCCTTCGACATCCCCGTGGACGGCGATCTCGCCCGCATCGTTGAGCAGCGGCACAACGCCACCTGAAGACCTGCGGTACCGATCCGGGCCGGACAACGCCAACAGGACGGACCGGTCCGGCTGAGCCGACATCACTGGCGATCGCTCCGAGCCCAGCAGCACGGGACACACACGACCGCACCGGGCGGACTCAAGGCTCTGCCGTTACGCCTCCACCAAGGCTTTTCGTGGCCGGTGGTGTGCAGTTCGCAGGCGAAGTCCGGGCCGGGGAACTGTGCACGGCGGGGAGTACGGGGCTTGGTGGGGCGTCCGCAGGGCCGGTGATGGATCTGTCCGGTCACGAGGTTATTCACAGTGGTGGGATGGGAGCAGGCGGGGTGGGCGCGGTGGCGCACTACAGGGTGGTCGGCAGGGAGATGACCGGCTGGGAGATGGCCTGCGGGATGCAGGCGGGGACGGTGTGACCCGCCTGGGCACAGGTCAGGGTGAGGAGTTGGAGGTAGCCGAGGGATACCGGTCGTCCGGGAAGCTTGCCCGCTGCCTGTTCGAAGCGCCGCAGTGTGGCGGGCTTGATGCCGAGATCGCCCGCGGCGGCATCGAGGTCGAGTCCTGCGGCTTCACGGGCTTCCCGGAGCGTTTCGGCGTTGTCGTGCCAGACCTGCGGCGCGGTCTCGGCGGTGGACCGGGCAACGGCTGCGCGTGCCGTGGCGAGGGTGGCCTGGATCCGGTCGGTACGGGGACCGAGCAGGAACCGGGCAAGCCTGACAGCGTCGGCCGCGCGGTCGACGCCTTCGCTCCAGGTCCGGGATGCCTCGTCGTACACGCGGCTTCGGGCCGTGGCGCACTCCTCTCGCTCCCCGGAACTGGCGGTGCCCCAGGCATGGTGTCGGCCGCTGGTACACGGCAGTGTGCCGCCCTTGGCCAGGTCCATGTCCCGGTCCCACGCGTCGTCGGCTTCGATGCCGGCGATGACGTCCCGCAGGTGTTGGCGCTCCTGCGGGGAAAGCACACTCGCGAGGGCTTCGGCGGCGGCCTGGGCTTCGGGCCGGCCGGCGGGTTCGAAGCTGCCGCCCCAGGCGTGGGACGCGCGTTCTCCCTCCGCTACGCGGAAGGCCACGTCGAGGGCTTCGAAGGTGTGGGGACTCCAGGCATGCATCATCAGGAGGATCTCCCGCACTGCCTCCTCCCGGACGGCAGGCGGCGTTTCGGCTCCGGCCCGTCGGTCGCGCCGTGGTTCGCTGTGGACGAGCCACTCGGTGAACGTCTGCGGGCGTCGCAGGTCGCGATGGTCGGCGTCCGCGAACCACCGCGCTGCCCGCACCACGCAGGCGTGCGCGTGCTGGATGACGGCGTACCAGCCGAACAGTGCTTCCCGATAGTCGTCGACATGCCGCTCTGCGTGGAACGCGGAGGTCTGCGTGCGGCAGTGCTGCGGGCATTCCGCCGCATGCACCCGGTACAGGGCGGCCCTGGTCTCGGGGAACGTCAGCAGGGCCGCGTAGAGGTGTTCATACTTGGGACCTCGGTCACGGCGCTTCTCGAGTCCGTGATCGAGGAAGGAGGAGAAGCGGGGTTCCTCGCGCCAGCGGGCACTGGCCCTGCGTACATGGGCGTCGTTCTGCCACACACCGGTCGCGATGACCTCCCGCAGGGCCGAAGCCACGTCACGCCGCAGGGCCGCACCCAGCGTGATCAAGACCGGCAGGCACTGAGGATCGTCCCCCAGCGCCGACATCACCAGATCGACGTCGTCGTGACGGTGAAGATGACGCTGGAACACGAACGCCCCCCAAAGAAATCCAGCAGACCCCGACTGCCTCCACGCCCTGGCACGGAGGCCATCCCCATCTTGCATCAGGACTACGACACCCGGTACGCACTGCGGCGTACGAGACCACCGAAGTGGCGCGTGAGCGCTGAGGCCCCGAACATCCCGTGGACTGCTGATCCGCAGGCCACCGCGGCCGGCGGCTGCGGGGCGTGCGGGCCGGGAGCGGCGGGGAACGGCGGCTGTTGCACCTGTGCTGGTGGCGGACAGGTACGGGTGCAAGCGACGGAAGGAAGCCATGCCGATCGATACCGAGGCCCGGTTCACGGAAGTGTATCGGGCTCACTACGAGGACGTGCTGCGGTTCGTGCGCCGTCGTGCCCAGCCGATGGAGGTCGACGACATCGTGGCGGAGACGTTCCTGGCGGCGTGGCGGCGCCGGCGGGAGCTGCGCGGGGACCCGCGGGCCTGGCTGTTCGGCACGGCACGCAACGTGATGCTCAACGCGAACCGGGGCACGCGGCGGCGGACCGCGCTGGCGGTGCACATCCAGCAGACCGCGCACTCCGCCGTCCACGCCCCGGCGGCCGACGCGATGGCCCAGGTGGACAACCGGATCGACCTGGTCGCCGCCTGGCAGGCGCTCGCCCCGGCCGACCAGGAAGTCCTCGCGCTGCACGTGTGGGAAGGGCTGGCCGCCAGGGAGGCGGCGAAGGTACTCGGCTGTACCCGCGCCGCCTACGCCATGCGCCTGACCCGTGCCAAACGCCGCCTCGCCGGCCATCTCGCCCCCGCAGCCCCGGCCTCCCCCGCCGTCACCGTGACCGACTGAAAGGGATCCGCCATGACCGACGATCTCCTCTCCCGCCTCGCCCGACTCGACGCCGCACCGCACGACGAACTGGCCGCCGTCGATCTGGACCGCAAGGAGCAGCTGCTGCGCACCGTCCTCGCCGACACCGGGCGGCCCGGCCGGCTCGTCGGCGCCGCGCCGGGCCGGCCCCTCGTGCGGCGCAGGGTGCTCATGGTGGCCGGAGCGGTCGCCGCGGGCGCGGCCGTGGTGATGCTGGCTGGCCGCCTGTCCGGCTCCGGCGCCGCCGGCCCGCTGTCCTCCGCGGACCTGGCCTCCTGGACCAGCACCCCCAACACCCTGCCCACCGGCGGCGCCTCCTCCGCAGCGGTGAAATGGTGCCTGGACGACGCCAAGGGCTTCCCCGGCGCCGGAGCCACCCCCCGCATCAGCAACGCGGACATCCGCGGCAAGGTCGCCTCGATGGTCATCACCCAGGGCAACGACGCGCTGTACTGCCTGGCCGGCCCGGACGGCACCGGCATGGCGATGGGCATGCCCCCGACCGCCACCGTCCCCGCCGGCCGGATCACCATCGAGACCACGGGCTCCCGCGGCAGGGGCGCGGCCGAGTTCAACTACGCCCTCGGATCCGCGGGTCCCGACGTCACGAAGATCACCCTGCACGACCACGGACACGTCGTCCACGCCACCCTCGACCACGGCCGATGGACCGCCTGGTGGCCCAACGGCAACCCCGACGGACTGCTGTCCGGCAACGTCGTCCTCACCCTCACCGACGGCACGACCCGCACCATCCACAGCAAGTCATTGATGAGGTGGTGACTCCACCGCCGAGGCGCTGATCCCCCGGCCAAGGAGGCGCCGGGACCTCACCGGACACGGCAACGGATCAAGACCGGGAAGCCGATCCGCCGCATCACGCCCGGTAGCCACGCCCGCGTCAATTCCCGCCTGGACCATCGAGCAACCGCCGCGACGGGTCGCACCGCCGGACAGGACCGGGGCCGGGTCCGGCCCGTTGCCGCGAAGGCGGTGGATCGTTGGCCTGGAGAGCAGGGCCCGCACGCGAGGGCCCGGCGCTGGCGAAGTGGCCGCTTCGTGAGCTCGTGGAAGCCCTGGTCGGAAGAGTCTCGATGGACCGTAACGACATTCGCCGATGGGATTCGGTGGCCCAGCGATACGCGGATTGGCTCAGCGGAGCCGACGGCCCGGACGGCAAAGAGGTGACCGAGATGGTCACTTCAGCGGTGCTTGAGGTCATTGGCGACGTTTCAGGTAGTCGCGTTCTCGACCTGGGCTGCGGTGAGGGACACCTGGCCCGGACCCTGGCGCGCATGGGTGCCGTCGTCGACGGCGTCGACGGCTCGGCCGGCATGATCGCCATCGCCCGCCGTGCCTCGGCCGGACTTGCCGTTGCCTTTCGGCAGTCCGACATTCGGACGGTTCTGCCGTACCCGGAGCGGAATTTCGACGTGGCCGTGTACAACATGGTGCTCATGGACGTCGACCAGGTGGCCGACGTGGTTCGGCAGGCGGAGCGGGTCCTCAAGGAGAACGGCCGGTTCGTGTTCTCCATCACCCATCCGTGTTTCTCCGCCCACATCCTTGGCCGACAGGAAAGCAGCGGAGAACAGCAGGGATGCCGACCACGGCGACGCTATACCGTGCCGGTCCGGTGGACGAAGAACCCGTTCGGCGGCATGGCTCCGTCGGCCACGGTCACCCATTATCACCGACCCATCGGGTATCACGTACGCGCCGTACTGGCCGCTGGGCTGGCCATCTGCGTTTTCGTTGAAACGAGCATGCCGGAGCCCTCCGCCCATCCTGATCTCCACAGGTTTTACCTGACAGCACACTCCCTGATCATCGCCGCCAGGAAATGACCGATGTGCTGGTCGGGTGAATTCTGGCGGGCTTTCCGTTCGAAAGACGATACCGGCCGACGGGACAGTGCGAAGGCTATGAGGCATCCGGTTCCGGACCGGTTCATGGAGTGCCCATCGCTGCGCCGGACGCGCCGACGACCGACCGCCGCCGGCGATCCTCCGGCACTGCCGAACGACCCGGAAACCGGACCGCCACCACACCAGGACCACTGTCGGCGTGCGCACCACCTGCGTACCGTGGTACGAGCGGTTCGACGGGACGGATCCGTGGCGTCGCCGAGTCGCCTGCCGTGACCGGCGGTCCGCGCGGCGACGGTCCTCGTGACCGGCGGTCGTTCGTCGCGGCAGCCGCTGACCACGACGGCCGCCAGGACCTTTCCGTCACCGCTGTTCGGCGATGTCGGTGGGATCCGCTCAAGGCAACGGAGGGCACATGGTGGGCGCAGCGCGTCGGGACACGGGTGTGGGGGGCGTGGAAGGGGGGGTCGGGCTGACCGCGCTCCTGGTCGCCGCGGCTCGGGCGATCGAGAGTCACCGGCCCGACAGTCTGGTACGGGACGTGTACGCCGAACACTTCGTACGGGCGGCACCGGCGTCCGCGGGGTGGCCGGTCGGCATGGAGCAGGTGCCGGACGGGGACGCGAACCCGTTGTGGGGGCGGTTCGCGCGGTACTTCGGGCTGCGGACGAGGGTCTTCGACGACTTCCTCCTCCGGTCGGCGCAGGCCGGCGCCCGTCAAGTGGTATTGCTGGGGGCCGGGTTGGATTCCCGTGCCTTCCGACTCGACTGGCCGGCCGGCTGCGTGATGTTCGAGATCGACAGGGAGGGCGTGCTGGCGTTCAAGCACGAGGTGCTCGGCGGGCTGTCGGCCACCGCGAGGACGGCACGCGTCCCGGTACCGACCGATCTGCGTGCCGACTGGGTCGGGGCGCTGGCCGATGCGGGCTTCGACGCGACGGTGCCGAGCGTGTGGCTGGCCGAGGGGTTGCTGTTCTACCTGCCCAACGCCGCCGAGAGGTATCTCATCGACACGGTGGACCGGTTGGCCGCGGCGGGAAGCGCTCTGGCGTACGAGGCCAAGCTCGAGAAGGACCTGCTGGCCTACCGCGACAGCCCGACCTACACCGCGACCCGGGAGCAGATCGGCATCGACCTGCTCACGTTGTTCTCCCTCGAACCGCGGCCCGACTCCGCGGGTGATCTGGCCGCCAAGGGCTGGTCCACCTCGGTGCACACCCCCTTCGAGTTCACCCGTCGGTACGGACGCGGACCGCTGCCGGAGCCGAACGACGCGCTGGCGGGCAACCGGTGGGTGTTCGCGGACAAGCCGCGTCCGTGACCGCTCCGGGCGGGGCGACGGCAGGCACCGGTTCCCCGCCCTACGGCACGAGCACCGGCTTGACCACACATCCCAGGTCGCTGTCGCGTTCGGCCTCGTTGACATCGGCGAGCGGATACGTGCGGATCAGCTGGTCGAACGGGAACCGTCCGGCCTGCCACAGCGCGGTCAGCCTCGGGATCAGCAGGCTCGGCACCGCGTCGCCCTCGCAGATGTGGGAGATCCGCCGGCCCCGGTCCAGTGTTCCGGGTTCCAGCGACAGCGCGGTGTGGAGCCGTGCCACCAGACCGAGGTGGCCGGTCGGACGCAGGGAGCGGAGCGCGTCGTTGATGAGCTGGACGGAGCCGGTGGTGTCCACGGCGTACTGTGCGCCACCGTCGGTCAACCGCCGCACGCGGTCCGGCAGGCCGGACGATGTGACCTGCAACGGAATCGCGCCGAACCGCTCGGCGAACGCGAGCCGTCGGGCGTGACGGTCGACGGCTACCGTCGTCGCACCGGCGGCGGTGGCCGCCATCACCGCGGCCAGGCCCACGGCTCCGGCGCCGAAGACCGCGACGGTGTCACCGGGGCCGGCCCGGAAGGCGTTCAGGACCGCTCCGGCCCCGGTGAGGAAGCCGCAGCCGAGCGGTCCGAGCAGTTCCACGGGGAGCGCCGGGTCGACGCGGACGGCGTTGCGGGCGCTGACCAGCGCGTACTCGGCGAACGACGACTGGCCGAACCATCGGGGGGCCAGTTCGGCCCCGGCCGCGTCGGTGAACCGGGCCGCGTCCGTCTCGCGCCCGCCGAAGAGGTTGAGCGAGGCGAAGGAGTCGCAGTAGGCGGGGACCGCGCCCAGGCAGTTGCGGCAGTGTCCACAGGAGTCGAAGCTCAGCACGACGTGGTCGCCGACGCGCAGGCCGGTGCCCGGGCCGCCGGTCTCCGCCACGACTCCGGCCCCCTCGTGTCCGAGTACCGCCGGCAGCGGTGAACGGCCCGCCGAACGCCGCACCGCCAGATCGGTCCGGCACATTCCGCAGCCGGCGATCCTGACCAGGATCTCGCCTTCGGCCGGCCCCTCCTTGAGGACCACCTCCTCGACGGTGAACCGACCGGTGTACGAACGCAGTACCGCCGCGCGGAACCTCATGGTCACGTCCCCTCCGGACGGTGGACGGCCAACGACCCGGGATCCGCGTGGCGTTCGGCCGCCCCGGTGCCTTCGCGGCGGACGGCGGGGGTCAGCCCGTGGGGGTGACGACAGCGGCGTGTTCCCGGGCGTGCCGGTCCATCTCCGCGCGGAAGGCGGCCACCAGGTGCGGCTGGATCCGGCCGGCGTTGCGGTCGCCGCCCTCGCAGACCGCCCCGCGCACCCCCACAATGTCCGTACCGATGCGGGTCAGCGCGCCGAGGTCTTCCGCCTTGACGCTGCCCGCGAGGGCGGCGAGCAGGCCACCTTCGTGGGCCAGCCGCACGAACTCGCCGCAGACATCGGGGGGAACGTGGTCGAAGAGCCGGGTTCCGTCCTTGACTGCGGTGTCGAGCATGGCCGCGTCGCACCCGGAGCGCTGGGCGACGCCGGGGATGGCGAGCGGGTTGACGCACCCGATGCGGTGGGCGTCGGCGTAGCCGGAGGCGACCACGAGCGCGTCCGGCCGGTGGTCCTTGACGGCCCGGACGACCCCTCGCATGACCTCGACGACCTGGTCGGGTGTCGTGCATCCGTAGAGGCCGACCTTGATGTACGTGGCTCCGGACACCACCGCACCGAGCGCCGCCTGCGCCACCGTTCCGGGCTTGTACGGCACGTCTCCGACGGTGGCGGACACCGGCTTGTCCGCCGGGATCGCGTCGCGGATCTCCCTGATCACCCACGGGTAGTTGGCGCCGAGCGAGCCCTCGTCGGGCTTCTTGACGTCCACGATGTCGAGGTGTTCCGCCGCCTTCGCGCAGTCCAGGGCCTCCTCGACGCTGTCCGGGGAGATGAGAAGCAACAACGTGGGCTCCTTCACGGCATGTCCGCCTGGCCGGGGGCAGGCGTTGCGGAGGCGTTCGGGTCACGTGCGGTCCGCTCATCATCGCCGCGCCCCATGACCACCGGTAGGGCGCGCGGAGCCCGAACGCGTCCGCCCCCAGTGCGCCGTCCCGCGCCGGTGGAAACCGGACACGCACGGCGGTGCCCCGTCGGCGCGTCGGGGCGCGACCTCGAAGTCGAAGCACGCTCGCTCCGCCGACGAGCAGCACCGCCGCGCTCATCGCCGTCAGACAGGTGCGTAAGCCCATGATGACTCCCTTCGAGGGCCGGGTCCTGGGCACTGCGTTTCGCACGGTGAACTCTCACACACCCCGCACCCGCCCGGACGACCCCCGTGCGACGGCGTGCGGAGGCGCCGCCGGAGCGCCGGCCGACCGCACGCACCCGCCGGGCAAGCGCGCACTCCCCGCTCGAACCGCACCGCAGGAGCGCGCACGGCGCCGTCGCGCAACCCGGCCTGCCCGCACGCCTTGGCCCACCCGGGCCGTGGCGGTTGGATGTCCGCATGAGTAGCGACGGACACGAGCGGCTGATGCGGGCCAACGAGGCGAACTGGGACGCGCGTACCCCCGTACACGTGGCCAGCCGGTTCTACGGGCTGGAACAAGGCGTTGACGCGGCGCGCTGGTTCGCTCCCTACGAGTGGGACGACCTGGGAGATCTCGCGGGACGCGACGTACTGCACCTCCAGTGCCATCTGGGAACCGAGACGATCGCCTTCGCCCGGCGCGGGGCGCGGACGGTGGGCCTGGACTTCTCCGCCGCCTCGATCACGGCCGCCCGCGACATCGCCGACCGGGCCGGCGCGGACGTGACCTACGTACGGGCCAACGTGTACGAGGCCGTCGAAGCGCTCGGGGAGGCGCGCTTCGACGTCGTCTACACCGGCAAGGGAGCCCTGTGCTATCTGCCGGATCTGCCGCGGTGGGCGCGGACCGTGGCGCGTCTGCTGCGTCCGGGCGGCCGGCTGTACGTCGTGGAGTTCCACCCCCTGCTCAACGCCCTCGGCCCGACCGCCGCCCCGGGTGAGGGCAGCGAACTGCTGCTGCGCCACGACTACCTGGGCGGCGGCGGGCCCGTTCACCGCGACGCGACGTACACCTACACCGACGGTCCGGCCGTCGACGGCGCGCGGGACAGTTACGAGTGGATGCACGGGGTCGCCGAGGTGGTCAACGCCGTGAGCGGGGCGGGGATGACGATCCGGCGGCTGAGGGAGGAGCCGGAGTTGCCGTGGCCGCGCTGGCCGCGGATGGTCCGCACGCCCAACGGTTGGTGGCGGCTGCCCGAACCCCGCATCCCGCTGTTGTACGGTCTGCTGGCGAGCCGCTGAGCCGTGACGAATCCGCCGGCGCCTGGGCCACGGCCGGCCCGCGACCGCCTGGTCGCTGGAAGGTGACCAGCGTGCGCGCAGGCACCGCTGACTTTCCGCGTGCGGTGTTATGACACCAGCGACGGGCGCAGTGCGACGGGCGGGACCGGCTGATCCTCGGCGGTTCGCTCCGTCCGGCTGATCTCGGCCCAGAGGGCGTCGAGGGACAGGCCGAGGGTGTCGGCGATCGCCGCGATGGTCGGGAAGGCGGGGGTGGCCACACGACCGGATTCGATCTTGCGCAGCGTTTCCGGCGAGATGCCCGATGCGAGCGCCACGTCCAGCATCGAGCGGCGGCCCCGGGCCCGGCGGAGCAGGGCGCCGAGGCGCTCTCCACGTTCGACCTCGGCGGGGGTGAGCGGCAACCTGACCATGACCCCATTCTAATACCGGTACAGTTAGCCCGGGATAGTTATTGGACATACCTGAGAGGTCCCCCATGATCGAGATCCTGAACGCCGCGCGGCTGGAGCGGGCCAGGGACACCGGCGCCCTGGTCGGGCACATCCTGCACACGCTGAAGCAGCGCAGCACGGTCGGGACGAACCTGCTGGACATCGACCAGTGGGCCAAGGAGATGATCACCGAGGCGGGGGCGCAGTCCTGCTACGTCGACTACGCGCCGTCCTTCGGACGCGGCCCGTTCGGGCACTACATCTGCACGGCCGTCAACGACGCGGTGCTCCACGGGCGGCCCCACCACTACACGCTGGCGGACGGCGATCTGCTCACCCTCGACCTCGCCGTGTCCAGGAACGGGGTGGCCGCCGACGCCGCGATCAGCTTTCTGGTGGGCACGGCCAGGCCGGCCCAGAGCGTCGCGCTGATCGAGACGACCGAACGCGCACTCGCCGCCGGTATCGCCGCCGCCAAGCCCGGGGCACGCATCGGCGACCTCTCCCACGCCATAGGCACGGTCCTCAGCGAGGCGGGCTACCCGATCAACACCGAGTTCGGCGGCCACGGCATCGGCTCGACCATGCACCAGGACCCGCACGTCGCCAACACCGGTCGGCCCGGCCGCGGATACCAACTGCGCCCCGGACTGCTGCTCGCCCTGGAACCCTGGATCATGGCCGACACCGCCACCCTCGTCACCGACGCCGACGGCTGGACGCTGCGCAGCGCCACGGGCTGCCGGACCGCGCACAGCGAACACACCATCGCCATCACCGACACCGGAGCGGAGATCCTCACCCTGCCCACGCAGGCACGACGGTAAGGGAGCCCCGCCGGCCGGGCCCCAACCACCCCCGGCCACGGCGGTTCGACGGGCAGGGCGGCGCCGAACACCCGTGAAGAGGAACGGTGTTGACCGGCGTCGGGTTCGACGACGCCGCCGGCCCGGCGGGCGAACTCGCGCCGCAGCCGCAGCGGGTGCCCCGGTCATGGGCGCGGACGAGGTATGCCGAGGGCACGTGCTGTCATGCCGCCGCCCCGGCCGACCCCGCCGCTTGCCGACGGGGCCGAGCACAACAACCACGGCGCTTGCTCGGACGAATCCGCGAGGTCGGACCGGGCGGCGCCTCCCGCCGAGGCGGTACGTCGGGGGCCGGTGGGTTTCGGTTACGGCGCGGGGGGCGGGGCCGCGTGGAGGGCCAGTAGGTGGTCGACGAGGGTGTCGGCGTAGTCGGGGTCGAGCGGGCCGGCTCCGAACAGGACGCGCACGTACATCGGGGCGAGGATGTGGTCGAGGACGGCCAGGGTGTCCGGTGGCTGTTCGCCACGGTCACGGGCGCGGTCCAGCATGACCTGGAGCTGGCGGGTGCGCTCGGCGAGGAAGTCGTCGCGGGCCCGCGCGCCGTCCGGGCCCGCCGTGGAGAGCGCGACGACCAGGCTCAGCACCGCGGGGCCGTCGGGTCCGCTGACGTCCCGGGCCACCTTGGCCGCGTAGTCGCGCAGGTCGCCTTCGAGGCTTCCGGTGTCGGGGATCGGCGACTGCTCGGTCAGCCGGGTGATCGCCACGTCCTGGGTCAGCGCTTCGAGGTTGCCCCAGCGGCGGTAGATGCTCGTGTCGGCCACGCCCGCGCGGGCCGCGACGTCCCCCACGGTGAAGTTGCCGTAGCCGCGCTCGGCGACCAGGTCGGTGACGGCCTGGTGCACCGCCGCGCGGACGCGGGCGCTGCGTCCGCCGGGCCGCCGGGCCCGTTCTCGTTCTTCGGTCATGCCTCCACCTTAACGCAGCCACGACTTGCGTTTGCCCTTCTCCGGCTCTACGGTTCCATCAAACGCAGTAACCAGCTGCTTTAGGAGGAGCCATGGAGCCGCTGTTCTTCCCGGACGACCCCACGTTCTGGTACGAGACGCTGCGGATGTTCGGACACATCCCCTACGGCGGCGGCGACTTCGCCGAGGTCGCGACGACGGCCCGGCGCATCACCGCCGGGGACTACGACAGCTGGCACGACGAGTGGCTGGCCACCGCGGAGCGGGTGGCGGGCGAGGCCCGCACCGCGCTGGCCGGCGGCCACCGGATCAGCGCACGCGACGCCTTCCTGCGGGCCTCGAACTACTACCGCAGCGCCGAGTTCTTCCTGCACGGCAACCCCGCCGACCCCCGCGCCAACCGCGCCTACGACGCCCAGGTGGCCTGCTTCCGCCAGGCCGCCGCGCTCTTCACCCCGGCCATCGAACCGGTGCGGATCCCCTACGAGGACACCACCCTGCCCGGCTACCTCTACCGGGCCGACGACTCGGGCATCCCCCGGCCGACCGTGGTCATGTTCAACGGGTTCGACGGGTCGGCCGAGGAGATGCACTTCGCCGGAGCCGCGGCGGCGGTCGAACGCGGCTACAACGTCCTGTCCTTCGACGGGCCCGGACAGCCCGGCACCCGCCACCACCAGGGCCTGGTCTTCCGCCCCGACTGGGAGAACGTGGTCGGCCCCGTCCTCGACCACGCCCTCACCTACCCGGAAGTGGACCCGGCCCGGATCGCCCTGCTCGGCAACAGCATGGGCGGCGTACTCGCCCCGCGCGCCGCCGCCTTCGACCACCGCGTCGCCGCCCTCATCGCCGTCGACGGCGTCTACGACCTGGGCACCATGGTCACCTCCGGCATCCCCGGCGACCGCGCCGAGGCCGAACGACGACTGCGCGCCGCCCACGACCCCGAACTCGACGCGGCCCTTCAGGCGGCCATGGCCACCAACCCGGTGCAGCGGTGGGCCATGGAGAACGGCATGTACGTCATGGGCGCCGACACCCCCCGCGCGTTCGGCGCCGCCTTCCTCGACTACAACCTGCGCGACGGCATCGCCGAGAAGATCACCTGCCCGACCCTGGTCTGCGCCGCCGCCGACGACGGATTCTTCAAAGGCCAGCCCGAACTCCTCCACGAGCACCTGACCTGCCCCAAAACACTGCTGGAGTTCACCGCCGCCGACGCCGCCGACGCCCACTGCCACGCCGGCGCCCAACGCCTGGCCTACGCCCGCATCTACGACTGGCTCGACGACACCATGGGACGCGGCTGACACCACCGGGGGCGCCACCTTCGGTGTCAACACCGCCGTTCGGCTGACCAGTTCAGCCGCGCTCCCCCGGCCCACGGTGACGGTGGTGACGCCCGGCAGGCCGCCACATCCGTGACAGGGCCGTCGGGGACGTCAGGCAGTCGCCGGGACGGACCCACCAGCGGCGTCACCACGTCACATTCTCACGGTCAGTCCCGCTGCGCACCGGCGGGCAGCACCCGCAGTCGCATCGGGGCGGTCTTCGCGGTCGGTACGTGGAAGGCGTAGTTGAGCATCTTGACGGCGTCGTCGTAGCGGGAGGCGTCGTTCAGCAGTACGCCGATCACGGTGTGTCCGCCCCGGACGGCGGCGAAGACCAGGCAGGGCCCGGCCGCGGTGCCGGTGCCGGTCTTCACGCCGATCGCGCCCTGGTAGGAACCGAGCAGCCGGTTGGTGTTGTACCAGGTGTAGGTGCGGCCGTTGGTGGCCTTCTGCACGGTCTTGGCGCTCCCGACGACGGTCCGCAGCGTGCCGTAGCCCAGTGCCTTGCCGGCCAGGACGGCGGAGTCGCGGGGCGTGGTGTAGTTGGCGCCCTTGGAGGAGATGCCGTCGAAGGAGTCGTAGTGCGTGTTCTTCAGGCCCAGTTCGCGGGCCTTGGTGTTCATCATGCCGATGAACGACTTCACGCGGGCGGCGGTGGTCGAACCGGTGCCGTAGGTGTCGGCCAGCGCGTAGGCGGCGTCACAGCCGGAGGGGAGCATCAGGGCGTACAGCAGCTGCCCGACGGTGAGCTTGTCACCGGTGCGCAGGTCCGCAGTGCTCCCGCCGACCTGGGTCACGTAGTCACGGTAGGTCTGCTTGACGGTCACCAGGCGCTTCAGGTCGAGCTTGGGCCGGCCGAGCACCACGGTGGCGGTCATGACCTTCGTGGTGCTGGCCATCTGCCGGCTGGTGCCGGCGTCCTTGGCGAACAGCGCCTTGCCCGTGGTCCGGTCGAGGAGGTAGGCGCCCTTGGCGGAGACAGTGGGGGCCGGGGTGGCGGTCGCCGCGGCGGACCGGGCCGGGGCGGCTTGGGCGGTGGCGGTGGAAACGGCGCTCAGCAGCAGCCCGCCGGCCAGCGCGGCGGCCCCGAGCCTGCGCTTGCGGCCGGCGGATATGCGTTCCCCGGCGGGGGCGGCGGATACGGCCTCGACGGCCGGCGTCCCGGCGCCGACCGTCCCACGGGACGAGGTCACAGCGGATACCACGAGATACATCTCCCTTGTAGAGAACACGACCCACCCAGCGGCGGTCGTGGATCCGCCGCCATTCTCCCGGCAGGGTGATCCTCCTGACGCACCGGGGGACTTGGGACGCGGGCTCGGGGCCCTGGTCGTCTCGTGGAGGCGCGACCGCTTAACCGCTTCACCCCGCGAGCGCGGCGAGGTGTGCCTTGTAGCCGGCCCCGTATGCGGTGGCGGTGCCGTCGTAGTCGCTGATGAGCGCGGGCCCGGAGGAGCAGTCCCAGGTGTTCCAGGTCCACGCCAGGTAGGAGACGCCGTGGGTGTCGAGCCAGGGAAGCAGTGAGCCGAGGTAGCCGGTTCCGCAGTCGTTCTCCCCGAGCTCGCCGGTCACCAGCGGGACCCGGGCGGCGACCGGTGCGATCTGGTCGGCCCAGCAGGTGTCGTCGGCGCAGGAGTTGAAGTTGTACGAGTGCCAGGAGGCGACCAGGTTGTGGTCCGGGTCGGTGGGTTCGTGGTCGAGCCAGGAGGTCAGGTCGTTGGCGTAGGCCAGGCCGCCGAGCATGACGACGTTGTCCGCGCCGGTGCCGCGGACGGCGTCGACCAGGGTCTGCATGCCCGCCACCTGGTAGCCGATGCCGGGGCAGGTGCCGCCGTCGAGCCAGCAGTTCCAGCCGCTCGCCTCGCTCCCGGTCGCGCGTTCCGGGTAGGGCTCGTTGAACAGGTCGAACAGTACCGCGTCGTCGCCCTTGAAGGCGTTGGCGACCGAGGTCCAGAAGGGGACGGCCTCGGCGGCGTCGGGCATGGGTTTCTGGCAGGTCGCGGTGGTGGACGAGCAGCCGGAGGAGGGGCCGGTGTAGACGCCGTCGGTCCAGTGCAGGTCCAGGATGACGTCGAGGCCGTTGCGTTCCAGCAGCGAGACGTACGACTTGACGGCGTTGATGTAATTGCCGCCCGCGTAGGCGGAGTTGACGTCGGGCAGGCCCAGCCAGCAGTCCTCGTTCAGTGGTACGCGGACCGCGCTGATGTGCCAGGAGGTCATCGCCGTGACGGAGGTCTGGTCGGTCGGTCCGTCGAAGATGCCGGTTCCCTGGACGCAGGAGAACTCGGCGCCGGAGCGGTTGACCCCGTGGAGGGTGATCGTCTTGCCGCTGGAGTCGGCGAGTTGGTTCCCGGACACATGGAGTTGGGGCGCGCCCGCCGAGGGCGCGGTCCCGCCGCAGGGGGTTCCGTTGACGGCGAAGGCGGTGGGGGCGGTGTTGGGGCCGGAGTAGCTGAAGTTCGCGCTGGTGGCGTAGTTGCCGCCGGCCGCGATGGTGGGGGCCCAGGCCGGGTTGGTCACCGTGATGTTCTTGCCGGACTGGGACCAGGTGCCGTTCCAGCCGTTCTGAAGGGTCTGGTCGCCGCTGTAGGCGTAGGTCAGCGTCCAGCCGCTGATGGCGGTGGTGCCGGTGTCCGTGATGGTGACGCCGGCCGTGAAGCCGCCGCCCCAGTCGCTGGTCCGGTAGTCGACGGAGCAGGCGATGCCGGTTGCCGCGGAACCGGGCGCGGTGTTGGCGGCGGCCGGTGCCGCCGCCGGTACGAGTGTGGCCGCGAGGGCGGCCGTGCCCGCCGCGGCGACGGCGAGGATGGTACGGGAGCTCATCGAACCCTCCTTCGGACCCGGTGGTCCATGGCGGTGGATGCGCTCCTCCTGGCTGCCGGGGCTCACCGTAGCGAAGCAGACGGTGACATGACAGATCTGCGGCCCGCATTCCTTGCGCCGCGCTTGCGTTCCAGCGGTGTTGACGCGGGCTACTTAACCGGTAAGGTGCCAGAGCGCTCCGATTGGCTGCCGCCGTCGGAAGATCCGTCGGTACGGGGGGTACGGAGACCGTCGTGCCCACGCGTACCGCTGCGGGCCGCGGTCACGTGCAGACGACGGTGGCGTGCGCGAGGTGGGCGACGCCCTCCCGTACCCGACGTCCGAAGCCGGACCACTCGTGCCGGATCCAGCTCGACCGCGCCGGCGTTCACCTGGTGCGGGACTGCTCGGTCGCGTGGGCGGCGAGGATCGCCCGCTCCTTGTCGGGTGAGAGGAACGGCGTCCACTGGGTGAAGTGCTTGTAGTCTTCGAAGGCTTCCTGTTCGCCGCCGGGCGCGAACAGCCAGGCGGCTGTGTCGCGAACCGAATCGGTGACCGGGCGGCAGCGCAGGCCGGCGGCGAGCGCCTTCGCGCACGAGGCCGTCCAGACGGCGGCGGTCTGCGGGGCCGGCGGCAGCCAGAGCGGGAGTTCCGTCCACGGTTCGACCCCGTGGTCGACGAAGTGCCGGTCGTCGACGTAGACCAGCTCGGCCCGGTTCCCGGTGGCGGCGACGCAGGCGTCCAGGTAGTCGCCCCAGTTCCCGTTGTCCGGCGCGCCGGGCACCATGTAGTCCTCGACCTCGTCCTTCGGCGCGCCGGCGAGCAGGTCGAGGCCGAAGGCGGCGAGGTCGCGCACGTCGATGACCCGCAGCGGCCGGTCCGGGGTGCCGGGGACGGCCATCGGGCCGCCGAGCGCGGCGCGGCGCAGCCAGGCCGCCGTGCGCCGGGCGCGGTCGTGCGGCCCGACGATCAGACCCGGCTGGAGCACCACGACCCGTCCGGGGAAGGCCTGCCGTACCGCCTTCTCGCAACCGTCCTTGAGCCAGCCGTAGTCACCGTCCTCCGGCCCGGCGTCGGCGGTGCCGCCCTGGCGCGGGGAGGACTCGTCGGTCGGCAGCGCGGGGTAGCCGGGGTAGACGTTGATGGTGGAGACGAACAGGTAGGCGTCCGCGTGCCCGGCCAACGCGGCGGCCGACTTCCCCACCTCACGCGGCACGTACCCGCACACGTCCACCACCGCGTCGTAGGGCCCGGCGGCGGCCATCGCGGCGAGGTCGGCCGCGTCCGTGCGGTCCCCGCGCAGGACACGGACGCCGGGCGGGTCGGCCTGGGAACGGCCCCGGTTGAAGACGGTCACCTCCCAGCCGCGGCGCACCCCTTCCACCGCGAAGGCACGCCCGACGAACACCGATCCACCGATCACGAGAAGCTTCATGGGCACGAGTCTCGGCGCCGCCACGGCACCGGCGGAACGGTTGTGCGCGGACGGCGAACGGATTGCGCGTGACGCGAAAGCGCTTGCGGCACGGGCGGTTCATACGGGAAGGAGGTGATGGTGTCGGTCTCTTGCGAGCTGCGGCGGTCTCGCCGCCGCCCGGGGGCGGTGATGCGGTCTCAGGCGGTGTCGGTGTCGCGGGGTGCGCCGGTGCGACCTCGCGCCGTCTCGACGCGGTCCAGGAGCAACGAGATCAGTTCGGCGCGGAGACGCTCGACTTCTTCGACCTGGCCCCGCAGGCTGTCGACGGTCGCGGCGGAGACCCCTTCCGAAGCAGAGTCCAAGGCGGAGCGGATGTCGTCGTTGAGGCGTTGCATGGTCACCACGATCGGAGATGTGATCGTTTCCTGGTGGAGCCGTCCTCGCGTGCCGATCCGACCCCCGCCGCTCGGCGGACTCCATCCGTAGGCCGGGAGGTCACCGCCCCCGGACTGCGGGATCACGAGGCCGTCGATGAGAGCGTCGTCCGCCGCCTTCCGCAGGTCGGAGAAGGCAGTGGACATGGCGGCCGCGAAACCGTCGGCCGCCACTTCCCGTCCGGCCGCCAGCGCGTCGACGGCTTCAGCCTGGAGCTGGAGCACCGCACGGACGCCGCTCCGGATCTTGACCAGTCGGGTGATCTCGGCCTCCGCCAGCGTCCAACGGCGAGCGCGCGCCGCGCTTCTGTTCTGAAGCACAGGCACGGCGACAGCCGCTCCGGCCCCCAGCAGGGCCCCGCCTATCGCCCCGACCAACCCGTAGATCGCCGCGGTGTCCGCCATGGGGACATCTTGCCAACGCCGCACGGTCGCCGTCCTCGCATCGGGCCGATCCGCCGCGTGTGAGGGAACTGCGAACAACCAGGCGCCTCCGGTAACGGCGGCGTGGAATGGGTATCTCCTATCCACGCCACCCCGTGACCGGCCGTCACCGGTGCCATCACCACGGGGACACTCCCGCCACGGGGGATCAAGGGGGAGGCGACACCATGGCGAACGCAAAAGGCTACGACGTGTCCGACTACCAGTCGGGGATACCGGGCGACGCGCAGTTCGTGTTCATCAAGGCCACCGAGGGCGCCCGTACCGAGCAGGCCGGGTACCGGAACAAGTTGGCGGAGGCCCGCCGTCGCGGCCTGGTGACCGGGCACTACCACTTCCTGCACGCGGAGAACCCGGTGCAGGGCGAGATCGACCACTTCTGCCGGGTGGTCGGCACGGTGCCCGCCGGTGAGCTGCTGGTGCTCGACTTCGAACCGTACGGGCAGGGGGTCTCCGACACCCATGCCACCGCGGTGAAGAACCAGTGGCTGACGGCGGTCAAGAAGCGCTACCCGCACAACCGGGTGGGGCTCTACACCAACCGGGACTACTGGCTGCGCACCGACGACAACGCCGGTGACTTCCTCTGGATCGCCGACTACGTACCGGCCGGCGCACCACGCATCCGTGCCACCTGGACGTTCCACCAGTACACCGACACCCCGCTGGACACCGACGTCTACCACGGCACCCTGGACGAACTGCGCGCCTGGGCCGGACACCGCACCACACCCACGCCGACCCCCGCCCCGCCCCCGACGCCCGCCCCCAAGCCCTGGTCGGGGCTGCGCCTGGTGACCCGGCAGGAGTGGGGGGCGCGGCCGTGGCGGGAGCCCAACGGGTCGATCCCCTACGCCGGTCCGCGGGCCGGGGTGAAGATCCACTACCTCGGCACCCGGTACACCTTCGGTGCCCACGACACGTGCCCGGCCTACGTCCGCAGGATCCAGGACTCGCACATGGACGTGGACGGCTGGTCCGACATCGGGTACAGCTTCGTGGTGTGCGAGCACGGATACGTCTTCGAGGGGCGCGGCCTGAAGCGCCGCAACAGCGCCAACGGTGACGTGCCGCTCAACGAGGCGCACTACGCGGTGTGCGGACTGGTCGGCTCCGAAGGCGACACCCGTCCCACCGACGACCAGCTCAACGGGTTGCGCGACGCCATCGAACTCTGCCGCCAGGACGGCCCGGCCGGCGACGAGATCAAGGGGCACCGGGACGGCTACGCCACCGAGTGCCCGGGTGACACGCTCTACGCGTGGGTGCGGGCGGGGGCGCCGCGTCCGGCCGGTTCGGGCACCCCGGCGCCGCCCTCCGGTCCGACACCGCCGGCCGGCCGCTCCGTGGTGATCGGCGGGCTCCGGTACGGGGACGGGGCACGGGGGGCGCACGTCACCGCGGTCGGCCGGGCCCTGGTCGCGGCCGGCTTCGGCAGCCACTACAGCGCGGGCCCGGGCCCCGACTGGACGCAGGCCGACACCCTCAACTACGCCGATTTCCAGCGCAGTCTGGGGTACCGGGGGGCGGACGCGGACGGCATACCGGGCGAGACGTCGCTGCGCCAACTCTTCGGCGGGCCGATCCCGCTGGCGTCCGTCTCGCACGCCGACGTGGTGGCCGCCGCGCACCACGACCCCGGGGCGCCGCAGGGTGCCACCAGCCACCCGGACGATGTCTTCACGGTGGAACTCGCCCTGGTCGACGAGGGGTTGCTGGACCGCGAGTGGGCCGACGGCTCGTTCGGCACCAGGACGATCACAGCCTATGCGGAGCTTCAGCGGCGCTACGGCTACTCCGGGCAGATGGCCGACGGCATCCCCGGCACCGAATCCCTCACCCGGCTCGGCCGGGCGCACGGCTTCACCGTGCGCTGACCGGCCGCCGGTCCGTTGCGATACGGAGGGCTCATGTATCAACTCGCCTTGTCCCTGTGGCGCACCTGCGTGCCGTACGTCGTGGCGTTCCTGGCCGTCCAGGCCGCCAGGCTCGGGGTGCGCATCGACGACGCCACCGTCTCCTCCGCGCTGACCACCGGGTTCGGGACGGTGTACTACGCCGTCTTCCGGTACCTGGAGGCGCGGCTCGGCCGCCGCTGGGGCTGGTTCCTGGGGGCGGCCCGGCCGCCGTCCTACCAGCCGAAGGCCGCGGCACCGACGCCGGTGGACTACTCCTCGCTGCCCGAAGGCGGCTGACGGCGTACGGCCGGCGGGAAGGAGACGCGCTCGGCCACGGCCGAGGATCACGCTCCGGGCAGCGCCTTGGAGCTGTTCACCGGGCGTCGGCCCGCCCCGACCGGCCGGACTTCGTGGAGACGGTGGGCAACTGCGGCACGGCCTTCGGCCCGGGGGGAAGTTCCTCGTCCCGCAGCGGCCGGACCCGGTGGGTACGGTCTCCAAGCCGTTCGCCGCGGGCTGCCAGACCTCACCCAGCCGGTCCAGGACCGGCACCGCGCCAGCCACCGTGACCGACCTGGCGCTGCTGCTGGAACGCGAACTACCGGACGCCGACGCCAACGAGCGGGCGGCGATCGAACTGCACCGCGCCCGCACCCTCGCCGCCGACCTCATCGGGCGGCACGGCGGACCGGCCGGCGCGGCCGGCTTCGCCATCGGCTACCGGGCCGGACACCACGACCTCGCCGACCTGGCCATCGGCGGCGGCCGTTACTACGTGGACGGCATCCTGTGCGACGCCACCCGCCCGACGCCCGGGACCGCGGTGCCCCCGGACGACGCGGCGGCGCGGGACGCCGACGCCCCGGACCCCTCGGTTCCGCCGCCGCCCGCCGGATGGACGTACTGGGACCAGCCGGACGCCTACCGCGATCCGGAACGCGCCGGTGACCGGCTGCCCGACCGGTTCCCGTTCCTGGCCCACCTCAAGGTGTGGGAGCGCTCGGTGAGCGCGGTGGAGGACCCGGCGATCCGGGAGGTGGCGCTGGGCGCGGCGCTGCCGGACACGGTGGTGTGGCGCAAGGTGGTGTGGCAGGTGCTGCCGTTGGACGCCGGTGAGCTGCCGGTGCCGGACGGCGGCGCGGAGACCGTGCGGGCCGCCTTCGACGCCTGGGCGCGGCCCCGTCAGCGGGCGGGGGGCCGGCTGGCGGTGCGCACCCGCCGCCCGGACGGCGCGGACGACGAGCCGTGCCTGGCCCGTCCGGACGCCGCCTACCGGGGGCCGGAGAACCAGCTCCACCGGATCGAGGTCCACCGTGGTGGCACGGCGGCCGAGGGGGCCTCCTTCATGTGGTCGCGGGAGAACGGCAGCGTGGTCTTCCCGGTCACCGCCGTCGAGGGCACCTGGGTGGACCTGGCCACGCTCGGCGACGACGACAGGCTCACCCTCGACCCCGGCGACCTGGTGGAGGTGGCCGACTCCGCCACCGTCAGCCGCTTGGAGGCGTTCCCGCTGTCGCGGGTGGAGGAGGTGGACCTGCCCGGGCGCCGGGTGCGGCTGTCCGGCGAGCCGGCGCCCGGGGTGGGACGGCTCGCCGCCCGCCATCCGTTCCTGCGCCGCTGGGACCACCCCGCGACCGGGGCGGAGGACGGCGCCCCGCCGATCACCGAGGGCGCCTGGACCGACCTGGAGGACGGTGTCCAGGTGTGGTTCGAACCCGGCGGCACCTACCGCACCGGCGACCACTGGCTCGTCCCGGCGCGTACCCTCACCGGCACCGTCGAATGGCCCCAGGACACCGCCGGCGACCCGCTGCTCCAGCCGCCGGCCGGGATCACGACGCGCTACGCCCCGCTGGCGTGGGTGATGGGCGCCGACGCCGTGCTCGATCTGCGGCATGTCTTCGCCCCGTTGACGGCTGCGGCGTCGGTGGACCGTCAGGGGTGACGGAACCGGGTGCCCGCACCGCCGTGGCAGCGGGTACACGCCCACGACGGAGCGGCGGCCCGGCGCGTCAGGAGGGCAGGCTCAGGATCGCCTCGGCGAATGCCTCCGGTGCCTCCTGCGGTACGTTGTGGCCGATCCCGGGCAGAGTCCTCAGGTCGCACGGGCCGGTGAAGTGCTCGGTGCCCCGCTGGTCGGCGGGCGCGATCACACCGTTGGCGCCGCTGACGAGCACGACCGTGGGCACCGTGATCCGCGGCCGTCCGGCGAGCAGGTCCTCCAGCGCCTGGTGGCGCGGGTCTCCGGCCACCAGGCCGTACCGGTGCCGGTAGGAGTGGATCGCCACGTCGACGAAGTCCGGGTTGTGCAGGCTGGCCGCCGACGCGGCGAACGCCTCCCCGGCCTGCCGCCAGGTCGGCGACCACAGGCGCCACAGCAGCCCGCACAGCTCCTCACGGTTCCGCTCCAGCCCCCTGCGGCCACGTTCCGAGTGGAAGTAGTACTGGTACCAGTAGTTGTGCTCGGCCTCCGGCGCGGCGGGCTCCATCGCGCGGGCGATGTCCTGGATGGTGTAGCCGCCCGCGGTCACCAGCCCCTGGATCCGCTCCGGCCAGGCGGCTGCCGCCACGCAGGCCGCGCGCCCGCCCCAGTCGTAGCCGGCGACCACGGCCCGCTCGATGCCCAGCGCGTCCATGAAGTCCAGCAGATCCTGCCCGAGCGCGGCCTGCTGCCCGCTGCGCATCGTCTCCGCGTGCCGGAACGCGGTCGGCCCGAAGCCCCTCAGGTACGGCGCCAGGACGAACCTGCCGCGCGCCGCCAACCGGGCCGCGACCTCGTCGAACGCCCGGACGTCGTAAGGGAAGCCGTGCAGCAGGATCACCGGCACCCCCGCACCCGGGGTACGCTCACCCGCCTGTTCGTACGCGATGTCGAGGACGGGGGTCGCCACGCGGTTCCGGTCGTCGAAGGTGGGAGTCACCCTCCCATGCTCCCACGCACCGGCGCGCCGCTGGAGCCTGGTCCGCGCGATGCGGAGCCGCGGGCGGACTCCAACACGTTCGAGTGAAAAACGGCTACCACGCCTTTTGTTGGTTGACGCGATGAGTTGCACTGTTTTCACGGTCTTCGTACGAGGAGATCCGTGAGCGGGACGTCAACGCGCGTGGGGACGACGGCGGACGGGGGCGTGCCGCGGGAAACGGAGGGGATCCGATGGCCTCGAGGACCTGCGCGACGCCGGTGGTGCCTGGGGCGTTCCCGATGGTCGGCCACGCGTGGCCGTTGATGCGCCGTCCTCTGCGGTTCGCGCAGTCGCTGTCCGGTCACGGTGATCTGGTCGAGGTACGCCTCGGCCCGGTGCGGGCCCAAGTGCCGTGCGATCCCGAGCTGTTGTGGCGGGTGCTCACCGACGACCGGCTCTTCGACAAGGGCGGTCCGTTCTTCGACCGGGTGCGCGCGACGATCGGCAACGGGGTCGGGGCCTGCCCGTACGGCGAGCACCGCCGGCAGCGCCGGCTCATCCAGCCGTCCTTCCAGCCCGCGCGGTTGAAGGGCTATGCGGCGGTGATGGAGGAGGAGGCCGCCGCGCTGACGGAGCGCTGGGACGACGGCGGGGTGATCGACGCCTACCGGTCCCTGTTCGGGGCCGCTCTGCGCTCGGTGCTGCGCACCCTGTTCGCCACCCGGGCCGGCGATGCGGTGGTGGACCGGTTCCGGACCTCGGTGGAGACGGTGCTCCAGCAGCTCACCGCCCGGATGTTCGTCCCCGCGCCACTGCTACGGCTGCCCCTCCCGGTCAACCGGCGGTTCGACCGCGCCGTGGCCGACCTGCGACGCGGCATCGACGACCTGGTCGCCGAGCGCCGCCGCGACCGCACCGACCGCGGAGACCTGCTCTCCGCCCTGATGACCGCCCAGGACGACGAGAACGGCACCGGGTGCGGAACCGGCCTGACGGACACCGAGATCCACGACCAGGTCCTCACCATGCTGACCGCCGGCTCGGACAGCGTCACCGCCGCCGTGTCCTGGGCGCTCTACCTGCTCGACCGGAACCCCGAAGCGCTCGACCGGCTGGAGCGGGAGGTGGACGCGGTGCTCGCCGGCCGGGCCGCCCGTGGTGACGACGTCCCCGCTCTGGCCCACACCGGCCGGGTGATCACCGAGGCGCTGCGCCTGTACCCGCCAGGCTGGCTGTTCACGCGGGTCACCACCGCCGAGACGGAGCTGGGCGGCCACCGCCTGCCACCGGGAACCACCGTCGCCTTCTGCGCCCCCGCGGTGCACCGCGGGCGCCAACTGTACGACGATCCCGAGGAGTTCGATCCGGACCGGTGGCTGCCGGAACGCGCCCGTACCCTGCCTCGCGGGGCCTTCACCGCCTTCGGCGGCGGCGCCCGCAAGTGCGCCGGCGAGGCCTACGCCCTCACCGAATGCACTCTGCTGCTGGCCACGATCGTCAGCCGCTGGCGGCTGCGCCCCGCGCCCGGTTGTGACGTCCGCCCGGTGGCGCTCTCCACCGCGCTGCGCCCCCGACGGCTGCTGATGGAGACCTCGGCCCGACGCGGACTCCCGAAGTGAGGACCGTCGGGTGAGCACGCCGTGGCCCCGCCCGGTCGTCGCCCCCGACACGGCAGGAGGTGAACCATGCCGGTCCCCGGCACGCTGTCCGTGGAGATCCCGCCGCGCTACTGTCCGCTGCCCACTGCCCGGCATCCCGACGAGACCGTGCTGGCCCGCCGGACCGCCGACTGGATCGACGGCTTCGACCTGGAACTGACGCCACAACAGCGCGCCCGTATGCGCGGCAACGACTGCCCCGGCTTCTACGGACGGATCATGCCGCACTCGCCGACCGACCGACTGCAACTGGCGGTCGACTGGTGCACCGTGATGTTCCACTTCGACGACGTGCACTGCGACGAGGGTCCGGCCACCGGGCGCGCTGCCCGGTTCGCGGACCTGGCCACCAGGATCGTACGGGTGCTGGAGGCACCGGACGCGCGCCTGGAGGGTCCCGGTGACACGATGCTGGCGCCGGTGCGGGACCTGGCGCTGCGGGCGCGCCGATGGGCCACCCCCGCGCAGATGCGCCGCTGTGCCGAGGCGCACCGGGCGTGGTTCCTGGCCGTTGCGTGGGAACTGGGCCACCGGGCCGCGCGGAGTACCCCGGCCCTCAACGACTACGCCCACATGCGGCAGCACACGGCGGCCGGCGCGGCCACGCTGGCCTGGGCCGAGATCGTGGACGGGGCGGAGATCCCCGACCGTGAGCTGTCCTCCCCCGAGGTGCGTGCTCTGACCGAACTGGCCTTCACCACCGCCGCCTTCGACGACGACCTCTTCTCCTACGGGAAGGAACTGTGGGTCGCCCGCGCCGAAGGCACCGCACCGTCGGGACTCGGCCTGGTGGAGATCCTGCGCCGGGAAAACCGCTGCGGCCGGCCCGAGGCGCTCCGCGCGGCGGTGTGCCTGTGCAACCGGCTCACCCACCGCTTCATCGCCTTGCGCGAACGGGTGTTGCCCGACGCGAGCGCGCCGCTGCGTGCCTATCTGGACCACCTCTGCCACCTGCTGCCCGGCAACCTCGAATGGGGTCTGACCGCCGACCGCTACCGCAACCCCGACGGCCGCACCCCCGGCGCCGTCACCACCACCGCCTCCCGCGACACCGACCCGCCCGCCGACACCTCCCCGCCCGCGATCCCCTCCATCGCGTGGTGGTGGGATCCGCTCGGTGGGCGACCGTAGCAGCCCGCCGCGCACCCCGGGCAGGCCACCGCCGAAGCACCGCCGAAGGAGGACGACCCGCACATGGGAACCCACCGTTCGCTCTCCCCGGGCGAGGCCGCCCTGGCGCGCACCGGCACCCCGGCGGTGACCGGCGTCACCGTCCACGGCCGCCTCGACACCGGTGCTCTGGCACGTGCCATGGAACTGATGTGTTCCTGGCACCCGGTCCTCACCTGTCGCATCACCGGGACCGTCGGTGGCCCCAGCCTGGTCACCACACCGCGCCGCCGGCCACCGCTGCGCGAGTCGGCGGGTGATGACCCGTGGCCCGTCGACGCGCCCTTCGCCCTGGACGAACCCCTGATGCGGGCCACCGTGGTCCACCGGCCGGACGACACCCACCTGCTCGCCTTCGCCCTCCACCACGCCGTCAGCGACGGGATGTCCGCCCTGACGGCTCTGTCCCGCCTGTGGCAGACCTATACCGCGCTCCTGGCCGGAGTGCGCCCGGCTCCGCCTCCGACCAGGGCGGAACTCCCCCGCGCCGTCGACGAACTGCTGGCGCGGCGGCACCCTCGGCACGACATCGACGCCTGGCTCGCCCGCCAGGAAGCGGCCTCGGCCGGACAGCCCGCACCCGCCCGGCTCCCGGCCCGCGGCACCCCTCCCGGGACCGGTCCCCCGCACGGCGCCCACCTGCACACCACCGAGCTGACCAGCGCGCAGGCGGTACGGCTCTACCGGACCGCTCGCGAAGCGGGGACCACACCCGCCGCCCTGGTCTGCGCGCTCATCATGCTCGCCGCCCGCGCCCGGCTCGGCCCTGACGCCGGGCCCCTGCCGTTGGCCCTGGGTGTCACCGTCGATCTGCGCAGCCGCACGGCACCGCCCGTCCCCCGCCACCACATCATGCAAGCCGCGTCCCTCGTACCCGTCACGGCACCGGTGGCAGCGGGTGATGCCCCGGCGGCGATCGCACGGACGGTGGCCGGACAGCTCGCCTCCGCCCTCGCCGACGCCTGGCCCGAACGGCAGGTCATGGCCGCCGGGCGCCTGCTGGCCGGTCCCGCGCCGTTGCCGTTCACCGCCATGGTCAGCAATCTGGCCGCCTGTCCGGTCCGCCTGGACCCGCCGCCCGGCACGGCGGTCACCGGGCTGTTCGCCTACGCCCCGCCCCCGGCCCCGTTCCCACCGTCTTCGTCACCCGCACCCGCCGGTGCCTGGGGTTCCACCTGGCCACCCCGCGCGCCTGGTTCGACGCCGCCCAGGCGGCCGGTCTGGCCCGCTCCCTCGCCGATCAGCTCGCCAGGGTCCTGGACGAGCCGGGGGAAGCGGTCGGAATATCTCATTCCATTTCCGGGTAGTGACCGTGCGTGAACAGCCCGTTGCGGATCGAGGAGGACGGTGTCGCCGCCGAGCAGGTGTGGTCCGTGGTGACGGCCATGGTCGGCGAACTGCGGCAGCGGGTACCGCGGATGCTCGGCTTCCCGGCCAACCTCGCGTGGGACGCCTCGGCCGCGCACAGCCTGTTGTCCATGCTCATCAACAACGCGGGCGATCCGTCGGAGCACGACGACTCGGGCAACGACGTGAAGTCCTTCGAGCGGGCGGTGCTCTCCTGGTTCACCGGCATCGCGGGCGGCGACCGGGACACCTACGGGTACGTCACCGCCTCCGGCAGCGAGGGCATCCTGTTCGGGCTGTTCGTCGCGCGGCACCGGTTCCCCCGGGCGCCGGTGTACCTCTCGGCGGACGCGCACTACAGCGTCCGCAAGGCAGCCACCATCCTGCGCATGGAGACCGTCACCGTGCCCTGCCGGGACGACGGGACGATGGATCCGTCGGCGCTGGCCCGCCTGTGCCGCAGGCATCGGGACGCGCGGGGTGGCCGGCCCGGCGACGGCGCGGTGGTCGTGGCCACCATCGGCACCGTGATGCGGGGAGCCGTCGACGACCTGCCGGCGCTGCGGGAAGCCGCGCTGGCGGCCGGTGGCGTCCACCTCCACGCGGACGCCGCCCTCGGCGGTCTGGTGGCGGCGTTCTGCCACCCGGAGCCCGCCTGGAACCTCGCCCACGGCGCTGACAGCGTGTCGGTGAGCGGGCACAAACTGCTGGGCTGTCCGGTGCCGTGCGGCGTGGTCCTGACACCCCGTCGGTACCTGCCCCCGGCGCCGACCGGACAGTACCTCGGCGCCCCCGACCACACCCTGGGCTGCTCCCGAAGCGGCCTCGCGGCCGCGCTGCTGTGGTGCAGGCTGCGCGAGGCGGGCACCCGTGGCGTGCGCGAGACCGTCCACCGGTGCCGGCGCACCGCCGCGTACGCCACCGAGGCCCTGGCGGCGGCGGGGGCCCACCCGGAGCGTTTTCCCGGGGCCCTGACCGTGACGTTCGACCGCCCCGGCCCGCGGACCTGCGCCACCTGGCACCTGGCCACCCAGGGCGACCGCGCCCACCTCGTGGCCATGCCGCACGTGACGCCGCAGGCCGTCGACGCCCTTTGCGCCGACCTTCGCGGCAGTTGATGAGGGCCCCGG
This sequence comes from Streptantibioticus cattleyicolor NRRL 8057 = DSM 46488, assembly GCF_000240165.1. Lineage (NCBI taxonomy): Bacteria > Bacillati > Actinomycetota > Actinomycetes > Kitasatosporales > Streptomycetaceae > Streptantibioticus > Streptantibioticus cattleyicolor. Next base: position 1,714,904 of record NC_017585.1, on the reverse strand, counting down.
GATCCCGGGCGCCAGGTCACCATGAATGTCAGCGCTTTCGCTGGTGGCGGCGCGGCTCCCGTGGATAGAATGCCGCGCGCTGCTCGCGATGGCGATCGGTGAGGCCGGCGGGGGGCGAGAGCGCCGTGATGGAGCTGCGAAAGCACACGGTTCACGGCGGTTCCGCCCGAGGCTCTGAACGCGCGTTCGCTTTTCCTGGCGTGCGACGTTTACGGCTCGCCCGCGATTTCTTCGAGCGATCATCAGGAAGCGCCCACGCCACGGCGGTGGGCCCTTTTTCTTTTCCGTGGCGTCCGCGACCGGTATCCGCGTCCGGAGCCACGAAACGGCGTGCGGCGATAGCGGGGGCTTCGTTTTCCCTGACAAGAAAGGTGTGGGGGGTGATGTCATGAACCAAGTCGGCAAGGACTCGCGCCGGACGGCCTGGAGGCTCACGGGGCCGCTGGCGCGCATGGGGTTATCCGTCGTGCTGCTGGCCGGCGGCGGCGTGGGCGCGGCGGCCGGGCCGGCCACCGCTTCGGCCGCCGACGGCACGCTGACCGTCCAGGTGCTGCGGGACTTCTTCGGCACCGGCGTGATCAACGCGACGATGGACGTGCCGCAGCGGGGCATGAAGGTGGAGGTCTCCGACCCTGCCGGGCACGCCGTCTCCGGCGTCACGGATGCCACCGGGAAAGTGGTGGTGCCGCACTCGACGGTGCTGAGCGGCGGCCAATATCGCGTCGACGTCGGTATCCCGGCACCGTACAGCGGATATCTGCGGGCGGCGCCCGCGGCGACGTCGGCCAACCACTTCGACAGCTTCACGTCGTTCGTGGACGTATCGGCCGGAAAGAACGCCTCGGTGGTGACGGGGGTGTGGGACCCGGCCGACTACACGCTGCCGGACTCACGGTATTTCGTACCGGTCCAGAACGGCGCCGGCGGAGCCGACACCCGGGCGCTGGTGGCCTTCGGTACGGACACCCGGCGAACGTGTCCCACGGATGTGTCGTGCCCGGCCACGCTGGACACGCAGGCCCAGGTGGGCACGACGTTCGGGTTGGCGTACGACAAGTACCGCGGCCGGCTCTTCCAGAGCGCGTTCGCCCGCCGGTACGCCCCGTACGGGCCGAAGGGCCCCGGCGCGATCTACACGGTGCCGACCGGGAGTTCGGGCGCGCCGGAGTTGTTCGCCCAGGTGCCGGACGTCGCGGTGACGCAGCATGACACGGCCGACATGCTCAAGGACCCCGGGTTCATCGACGCACCGGGCAAGGAGAGCATCGGCGGCCTGGCCCTGTCCGAGGACGGCCGCACGCTGTACGCGGTGAACCTGCGCACCCGCAGCCTGGTGGCCTTCGACGCGACCGGGGCCACCGCCTCGGCACCCAGGTCGACGGTGCGTATCCCGGACCCGGGGTGCGCGAGCTCCGGCGACTGGCGGCCGTTCGGTCTCTCGGTCCACGACAACACGCTGTACGTCGGCGGCGTGTGCGACGCGGAGAGCACCCAGCAGCGCACGGATCTCAAGGCCGTCGTCTACGCCTACGACGGCAAGCGGTTCACCACGGTGCTGACCCACGCGCTCACCGACAAGCGCGGTGCCGTCATCCGCGGTGCCGCCAAGGCCGACCAGGCCACCCACTGGAACCCGTGGAACACCTCCCTGGCCACCTGGGACGACCGGAACATGGGTGCCTTCATCGATCCGCAGCCGGAGCTGGCCTCCCTGGCCTTCACCCGCGACGGTTCGATGATCCTGGGCTTCCGCGACCGGTTCATGGACGTGCTCAGCGCCAAGGGGCTGGACCCCCGCCCGGGGAACAACGCGCAGGAAATGGGGATGTCCGGTGGTGACATCAACATGGCCTGCGCCGATCCGGCCGGCGGGTACGCGTGGGAAGGCACCGGCAACTGCCCCAACCACGCCACCCCCGCCAACGACGGCGGCCAGGACGACGGTGTCGTCGAATACTTCCCGGGTGACTTCTTCGCCGGCGCGCACCAGGAGACCGCGCTGGGGTCGGTGGCCTACATCCCCCGGCAGCAGTGGGTCGTCAGCACGGAGTTCGACCCGACCATCAACGTCGAATCCGCCGGGACCGGTTACTACGACGTCACGACCGGTCAGGGCCCCGGCAACAGCCCGACCGAGAACGCGTACCAGTTCGTCGGTCAGGAACAGAACGGGTTCGGCAAGGCCGGCGGGCTCGGTGACATCGCGTACGCGGCGGCGAACGCGCCGATCCAGATCGGCAACCTCGTGTGGTTCGACGGCGACCACAACGGCATCCAGGACCCGGCGGAGGTCAAGCTGCCCGGGGCGACGGTCAACCTGCTGGACGCGAGCGGCAAGAAGGTCGCCACGACCAGGACGGACGCCGACGGGGAATACTACTTCGGCGGTGTCGGCGCCGCGTACGAGCTGACGCCCGGCGCCAAGTACACCGTGCAGTTCGACGTGTGCACCGCGGACACCGGCAAGGTACCGGGCCGGCCTCCGGCGAGTGAGCTGCGGTTCACCCTGCCGCGGGCCGGCGCCGACCGTGCGCACGACTCCAACGTGACCCCGCCGACCAGCGGGCAGTTGTGCAACGGCTACGCGCCCGTCACGGCGCCGGACACCCCGGGCGGTGTCGACCACACGATCGACGCCGGGGTCTACGTCCCGAAGGCGACGCCGCCCCCGTCCTCGCCGCCGTCCTCGCCGCCGGCCTCCACGCCGCCGTCACCCGCGCCGCCCGCCAACCCGGCCCCGCCCGGCGGCAGCACGGGTTCGCTGGCCCACACCGGTACGTCCGGGGTGCCGCAACTGGTCGCCCTGGTCGCCATACTGGTGGGCGCCGGCTCGGCCATCACGTTCATGGCCCGGAAGCGCCGCGCCCGGAAGCGCTGAACGAACGCAACGACGATCTGCCTGCTCGCGCTCAGGACGGCGCGGGCAGGCAGATCGCGTTCGGGCCGACGTCATCCGTGGCCGGGCCGCCACGCAGCGCACCGGTCGCACGGCTTCCGCACCGCCACGACCGCGCGCACGGACCATCCGCCGGGCCGGTAGCTGATCTCCAGCCGGTCGGAGAGCACCGACACGATGTGCATGCCCCGTCCGTACTCGTCCGCGTCGCGGTGTGCCGGGGTGCCGTGCGGGGAGGGTGTGCCGTGATCGGTCACGGTGATGTGGAGGGCGTCGTCGGCCAGGCAGAGGCGTAGCGTCATGTCGCTTCGTCCGTGCAGCGCGGCGTTGGCGGCCAGTTCGCCGACGATGAGCGTCGCGGTGTCGCGTTCCTCACCGGGCAGCCCCCAGAAGGCGAGCCAGTCGGCGGTGAAGTGGCGTGCGCTCGCGACGTGGACGTCGTGTGCGGGCAGGGCGAGGAGCGCGTGGCACGGGGCGTCGCCGGTGCGGCTCGGACGTCCGGTCGTCAGCGGGACGTGGTGTGGCAGGCGGGAGGCGGGCGAGGAAGTCATGGGCATCACGTGTCACATGTCGTGGTCGAACAGGTCCGGGCGGTCACGGCGGTGCGGGACGCCGGTTCCGGGGCGTGGAGGTGGCAGGCGGCGACACCGCCGACACCGGTGGGACGCAGGGGCGGCCGGACGGTGGCGCACCGGTCCAGCACCGATGGGCAGCGGGTGACGAACGGGCACCCTGTCGCGGAGCGGGCGGGCGGGGGTGCGGGCGGGGGCGTCGTCTCCGCTCTCCGCCGCCTCGTCGTCGGCACCGCGGCCAGCAGCGCGCGGGTGTAGGGGTGGCTGGGGGCCTCGGTGACCTGGTCGACGGGGCCTTCCTCGACGAGCCGTCCGGCGAGGAGGACCGCGACGCGGTGGGCGAGGTGGCGCACGACGTCGATGTCGTGGGAGACGAACAGGTAGGCGAAGCCGAGTTGTCGTTGGAGGGTGAGCAGGAGATTGAGGATCTGGGCCTGGACGGACAGGTCGAGGGCGCTGGTCGGCTCGTCGCAGATGACGAGTTCGGGTTCGAGGAGCAACGCGCGGGCGATGGCGATGCGTTGCCGTTGGCCGCCGGAGAACTGACGTGGATACCGGGCGGTCACGGCGGCGGGCAGCCCTACCCGTTCCAGCGCCTCACCGGCCCTGCGCATCGCCTCCTTGCGGGTCGCCCCGAAATGAAAACGCAGTGGTTCGGCGAGGGTGTCCCCGACGGTGCGTGAGGGGTTCAGCGAGCCGTAGGGGTCCTGGAAGACGACCTGGATGTGCCGGGCGAGGGTGCGCCGCTTCCGTGGCGGGGCGTGGGTGATGTCGTCGCCGTGCAGCAGGATCCGGCCTGCGGTGGGCTCGGCGAGGCCGAGGAGCGCGTTGCCCAGCGTGGACTTGCCGGATCCGGACTCGCCCACCAGGCCGAGGGTTTCTCCGGCGTCGAGGGTGAGGTCGACGCCGTCCACGGCGCGCGGTGGCTCACCCCCGCGGCGGCCGGGGAAGGTGACGGTCAGGTCGTGTACCTGGAGGAGGGGCGCCGGCCGGCTGCTCATCGTTGACTTCCTTCGCCACGTCGGTGTGGTGCAGGCATCGGGTGCGGTGGCCGGCATCGGGCTGGAAGACCGGTACCGGGCCGGTGGTGCATTCGGTGGTGGACAGCGGGCAGCGCGGGGCGAAGTGGCATCCGTCCGGCCGTCGGCCCGGGTCGGGCACCGTGCCGGGGATCGACGGCAGCCGGCCGCGCGGCCGCGCGTGGCGGGGGGCGCACGCGAGCAGACCGGCGGTGTACGGGTGCCGGGGGTGGTCCAACAGCCTGGTGACGGGGGCGGATTCGACCATGTGCCCGGCGTACATCACGTACGCGCGCGAACACATCTCGGCCACCACTCCCCAGTCGTGGCTGACCAGGAGGATGGCGGTGCCCTTGTCGTGTTGCAACGTCCGCAGGAGGGTGAGGATCTCGGCCTGGACGGTGACGTCGAGTGCCGTGGTCGGTTCGTCGGCGATCAGCAGTTCCGGTTCGCCGGCCAGGGCCATGGCGATGGCGACGCGTTGGGCCATGCCTCCGGAGAGTTCGTGCGGGTAGCGGTCGGCCGTCCGTTCCGGGTCGGGCAGGCGCACGGCGGAGAGGAGGTCGAGGGTGCGGGCGCGGGACGCCTTCCGGTTGCCGCCGTGGTGGCGGCGCACCAGTTCGTCCACGTGCCGGCCGACGGTGACCATCGGGTCGAGGCTGCCGATCGGTTCCTGGGAGACCAGGGCGATCCGTGCGCCGCGCACCCCGCGCCACTGCCGTGGGCCCAGCGTGGCCAGGTCGGCGCCGTCGAACAGGACGCGTCCGGCGGTGATCCGGCCGCCCGGTGGCAGCAGGCCGAGGATGGCCCGTCCGGTGAGGGTCTTGCCGCATCCGGACTCGCCGACCAGGCCCACCGTCTCCCCCTTGCCGATCTCCAGGCTCGCGCCGTCGACGACCGGCGTGAGCCCGTCACCGGTGGGCAGGGCGACCGTCAGCTCCTCCACCGACAGCAGCGCCGTGGCGTTGGCGTTGGCGGCCGGGACCGGCCGCGTGGTGGTCGCACGGGCCCGCCGGATCGGGCGTGGTGCTGGTGTGGAGGCAACGCGGTCGGCGGTCGCGTCGCGGACGGTGTCGCCGATGAGGCCGAAGGAGAGGACGGCCAGCCCGATGACGACGCCGGGCGGCACCAGGAGCCAGGGCTGCCGGTCGATGACGTGTGACGCGTCGGCCACCATGTTCCCCCAGGTCGGCGCCGGGGGCTGGACGCCGAGGCCCAGGTAGCCGAGGCCGGTCTCGGTGAGCAGCGCGGACCCGGCGAGCAGTGACGCCTGGACGATGACGGGTCCGGCCACCCGGGGCAGCACCTGGCCGCGCAGGATCCGCCGGCGCGGCAGCCCCGCCACCCGGGCGGCGGCGACGTAGGGTTCCCGGCGCACCACCAGGGTCGCGCCGCGCACCACCCGGGCGAGTCCGGGCGAGGCGAGCACGCCGAACGCCACCATCGCGGCGGTCTCGTCGCTGCCGAAGACGGCGAGGACGACCAGCAGGCTGACGATCACCGGTACCGCGAGGACCACGTCGGTCAGCCACGAGACCAGGCGGTCGGTCCAGCCGCCGAGGAAACCGGCGAGCAGACCGGTCGTCACCCCGACGACGAGCGCGGTGGCCACGCCCTCGCCCACCCCGAGGAACGTGACGCGGCTTCCGTGGAGCAGCCGTGAGAGCACGTCGCGGCCCAGGCTGTCGGTGCCCAGCCAGTGGTCCGGCGAGGGCCCGGAGAGCACGTGTTGCAGGTCGGTGGCGGTCGGGCCGTACGGTGCCAGCAGCGGGGCGAACACCGCCCCGGCGAGGACGAGGGCCAGGTATCCGAGCGAGGCCAGGGCGAGCGGGCGGCGCAGGACGGTGCGCCGGATCCGTTCCGGCCGGCCCTCCCGCGTCCTCGTCCCCTCCGGTGGGGTCATGGCACACGCACCTTCGGGTTCAGCCGGCCGTAGGCCAGATCCACCACGAGGTTGGTGGCCACGACGACGAGGGTGAAGGCCACCGCGACCCCCTGGAGCACCGGCAGGTCGTGCTCGGTGGTGGACTGCACGGCCAGTCCGCCCAGGCCGGGCATGGCGAAGACGGCTTCCACCAGCACGGTGCCGTTGAGCAGGCTGACGAAGACGAGCCCGATCACGGTCACCACGGGGACGGCGGCGTTCCGCAGGGCGTGGCGGAGGACGATCGAGGACTCCGACGCGCCGTTGGCCCGCAGGGTGTGCACGAAGTCCCGGGCCAGCGTCTGACGCATCCCGTCCCGTGTCTACTTGGCGATCACCGCGATGCCGTGCACCGCGAGCGCCGTCATGGGCAGGACCAGGCAGCGCAGCCACTGGCCCGGTGAGACCTCCGGCGGCACGTATCCGGTGGCCGGGAAGATTCGGACCAGCACGGCGAACACCGTGACGAGCACCAGCGCCAGCCAGAAGCTGGGGAGGGCGAACCCGGCCAGCGCCAGCACGTCCACCGACCGGCCCAGGACGCCGGGTACTTCCGGGCGGCCATGTCGCCGAGGTACTGGGCCGCGTTGGTGTCCGTGGTGATCCGCAGCCGCACGCCGATCCTGCCGAGGTCATCGGCGACGGCCTGGCTCATCAGGCTGCCGTTGGGGCTGACGACGACCGGCAGGGTGAAGCCGTCCGGGTAACTGGCCCGGGCCGGGTCGTGGGGGTAGCGGTCGTCGGGGTCGGATCCGTCCTGGCCGGGGGGCACGAGCTGTTCGGTGGCGGTGCCGTAGCGGCCGAAGATGCCTTGGTGATGGCGCGCCGGTCGACGGCGTAGTTGAGCGCCTGCCGGACCAGCACGTCGCCCAGTGGTGTGCTGAGGGTTCCCGCCCGGTCGGCGAGGGCGAGACCCCACACGACATGGGGCGCGTCGGCGATGTTCAGCCCCGCGGTCCGGGCCGCGTCGACGGTGGTCTGGTCCCCCTGGACGGCGTCGACCTGCCCGGTTCTCAGGGCCGCCAGGGCGGTGTCGGCATTGGGCAGGACCTTGATCACGAGTTTGTGGCGGGGCACCGCCGCCCGGTTCCAGTAGCCGGGGTTCGGCACGTACGTGTAGTGGTCGTCGGCCACCGTGGCGGCGGCGTCCAGCACGTAGGGTCCGGCGCCGAAGGTGCGGGTGGCCAGCCTGCCCGGCCGGTCGAGGGCGGTGGCGCTGATGACGTCGCCGGCCTGGTGGTCCTGCGTGAACACCTGGGCGAGCAGCGGATCGGGCCTGGACAGCGTCAGCCGGACGGTGAGGGGGTCGATCACGTCGACCGAGGTGACCGGGGCGAGATACGGCGCCGCGCCGCCGCCCGCGCCGCGGAAGTAGGCGATGTTCCTCTTCACCACGTCCGCGGTGAGCGGCGTTCCGTCGCTGAACCTGACGTGGGGGCGGAGACGGATCTCGAACACCCGGTTCCCGGAGCCCACGTACCTCCACGACAGCGCGAGGCGGGGGTGGAGGCTGCCGTCGGGGGCCAGGTAGATGAGCGGGTCGTAGGCGGGGTCGACGTACCAGGTGAACGCGGTGTTGATCCGCGCCGGGTCGAGGCTGTCGGGGGTGAATCCGGTACCGACGGCGAGGACGCCGGGGCCGTTCGGGGACTGGTCGGCGCCGGCCGAACAGCCGCCTGCCAGCAGGGCGGTGAGGGCGAGGGCGGCCAGGGCGGTGCGGTGTCGCGGTCGGCTCGGTCCGCGGTCACGGAAGGGGGCCGTGCTAGGTGGGGTGGGCACGTGGCGGCCTCCGGGTCATGCGGTGCGACGGTGGTCCGGTGCGGTGGTGCTCCGCGCGGTGGGCGGTGCGGTGTCCGGGCGGGCTCCGGCGGCGGGGTCGAGGGACGTTTCCCAGGTGCGGGTGAAGACGGGGTGGCCGTCGACGGTGACCTCACCGTGCACCCACAGCGTCGTTCGGGCGCACCGTACGGACGCGGTGACGGCGACGTCCCGCCCGTCGCCGAGCCGGAGGCGTGCGCGGTGGGTTCCGCTGGTGTGCGCCGAGGCCGGTGAGGTGCGCGCCACGGACGCCCGGATCTCCGCGGTCCGTTCCAGGAGGTGTCCTTGGCTGGTGGGGATGCCGCCGGTGCTGGTCGTGACCGTGACGTCGACGGCGTCGTGGAGGGGGTCGCGGGTGACGGTCCAGTGGTCGGCGCGCTCGTCGGGGCGGGGCGCGGGAAGGCCGATGGCGGGGATGTCGGCGGGGCGGCCCGCTTCGCCGGCCGTGGTGGGGACGGTCACCTCCAGGCCGGTGACATGGAACGGGACGGGCTCGGTCAGGGGCGTCAGCCGCGGGAAGTCGGAGTCGCCGAGCGCCACGCGGACACGGTGTCCGGCCGCGATCCGGTACGCGGTGGGCCACAGCACCGCCCGGACGGTCCGCTCGCCGTCACCGGGGCTCGCCGTTCCCGAGGTGATCAGGACCGAACGGCCCTCCTGGTCGACGTCGGTCAGCCGCACCACGACGCGCCGCCCGGACGTGGTCGAGGGCGCCTCGTCCAGACGCACCACCACGCTGGGGCGTCCGACGACGGACAGGTCCGCGGGCAGGTCACCGCTGGTGAACGTCAGCGAACGGGCGTCGTCGTCGGCCTGGTCGCCGGGCGGGGCGAAGGAGCCGAAGCCCACCCCCGCCAGTCCGCCCGCGGTGCCCGTCGTCGGATCGGGGTCGTAGCGGGCGATGGCCTCGTCGGGCGCGTGCGGGTGGGGCGGCGGCGTTCGCAGTCGTCCCAGCGGGTCGGCGGCGAGGGTCAGTTCGCCGCCGGCCGGGGGCCAGGACGGGTACGCCCGCCAGCCGGGGTTGGCCCCGCGTACGTGGAGGGTCACCGGGGGCTCGGCCATGATGCCGTTGGCGGCGCCCCGCAGCCAGTGGTCCCACCAGCGCAGCAGCATCGGGAGGAAGTCGATCGGGCCGGTGGGCGAGGCGTGGGGAAGGGTGTGGCCCCATGGTCCCATCAGCAGCTTCTTCGGCGCCGGGATCTGTTCGTAGGCACGCCAGACGGCGTCCGGGTAGATGTCGTGCCAGCCGCCGACGCACAGTGTCGGCACCGTGACGCGCGACGCGTCGATCACCCGTTCCCGCCAGGCCGGATCGCCGGGGCCCAGGCGGGCGAGTTCCATGACGAACGGCTCGGTGCCGTTCAACCGCCCGTGCCAGCGCTCCCGTTCCTCGGCGGAGGTGTGGTGCAGCAGGGGTGGCAGGAGCTGCTGGAGGAGCATCATGCCGCCCCAGGAGGCCAGGCGCACCAGATCGCCGCGGGCCCCGTCGGGGTGCATGATGTCGCGTTCGACGTCCAGCGCGTTCATGATCGGGGCGATGGCCTTCAGGCCCGGTGGCTTGCGGCAGGCGGCGCGCATGGCGGTGAAGCCGCCGTGCGAATGGCCCCACATGCCGATACCGCCGTCGCACCACGGCTGGGCGCGGACCCAGGTGAGAGTGGCGATGGCGTCGTCGGTCTCGCCCTCGGTCCACGGCGGGTGCGGGGTTCCGTCGGACGAGCCGACGCCGCGGTGGTCCACCAGCACGCACGCGTAGCCGCGTTCGGCGAACCAGCGCAGTGAGCGCGGCAGTTCACCGTGTTCCAGGTCCTTGCGGTAGGGAAGGACGGTGACCAGTGCGGGGACCGGGTCGTCGTGGTGCGGGAGGTAGAGGTCCGCGGACAGGGTGCACCGCGGGTCGGCGGTGGGTACGCGGGCGTCCCGGACGACGCGGACCGGGCGGGGGCCGGGCGGTGGGTCACCGGCCGGCGGCGTCGTGGGTGTGAGGGTGGGCATGGGTGTCTCCAACCGCTTCGGTCAGCCGCGCTTGATGGCGCCGGCTTCGTCGAGTTGCCGGATCTGCTCGGGCGGGTAGCCGAGGCCGCGCAGGATCTCCTCGGTGTCGGACCCGATCACGCTGGAGCCGGTCCACCGGACGGCGCCGGGCTTCTGATGGATCCTCGGCACGACCCCTTGCATCCGGATCGTTCCGAGGTCCTCGTCGTCGACCTCGATGACGCTGTCGCGGTACCGGAAGTGCTCGTCGCCCACGATGGCCGGGGCGTCGTAGACCGGGGCGATGGCCACGTCCGCCGCGCGGAACGCCGCCACGGCCTCGTCCAGGGTGCGGGCCGCGATCCAGTCGCCGATCATCGTGTCGATGAGTTCGCGGTGCCGGATCCGGGCCTCGTTGGTGGCGAACCGGGGGTCGTCGATGGCCTCCGCCCGGCCGATCAGGGCGAACAGCCGGGCCGTGACGGTCTGCGCGGCGCCCGACAGCGCCACCCACTTGCCGTCCCCGGTGCGGTAGGCGTTGCGCGGCACCGCCTGCGGCACCGCGTTGCCCATCCGCCGCTGGACGGCGCCGAGTTGGTCGTACTCGATGATGTGACTGCCGACGATCCACATCAGCGGCTCGTACAGGGCGCTGTCGATGCGTGTTCCGGCGCCGCCGCGTTCCCGGTCCCACAGCGCCGAGGCGATCCCGAACGCGGTGGTCAGGCCGGCGATCCCGTCCGCGAGGCCGAACGGGGGCAGCATGGGCGGGCGGTCGGCCTCCCCGGTGACGGCGGCGAACCCGCTCATCGATTCGGCGAGGGTCCCGAACCCCGGGAAGCCGGAGTACGGTCCGCTCTGCCCGAAACCCGACACCTCGGCCATGATCAGGCGGGGGTTGACCTCGTGCAGGGCCGACCAGCCCAGGCCCCACGCGTCGAGGCGGCCGGGGCGGAAGTTGGAGATGAGCACGTCGGCCCGGGAGGCGAGCCGGCGCACCACCTCCTGGGCGGCGGGCTGGTGCAGGTCGAGGCAGACGTTGCGTTTGTTGCGGTTGACGACCTTCCACCACAGCGGGTGCCCGTCCTTGCGCGGCCCCCAGTTGCGCAGGTCGTCCCCCCGCGGATGCTCGACCTTGATGACGTCGGCTCCGTGGTCGCCGAGGAGGGTGGCCGCGAACGGCCCGGCGAACAGGGTGGACATGTCGATGACGGTGCACCCCTCCAGTAACCCCAGGGACACGGGGATCTCGTTCACAGGTGTGTCGGGTCCGGCGCCGGTGCGTGGTGGCACGGGGGTGCCGGCGGTGTGGTGCCGTGTGTGGTGTCAGCGGTGCCGGGGCCGGGTGGTGTCAGCGGTGGGCGCGGTGGTCCGCCAGGGCCCGGGAGGTCTCCAGGATGCGCCGGGCGGCGGCCACGGTGGCCCGGTCGACGAGTGTGCCGTCCAACTTGACGGCCCCGCGTCCGCACGCCTCCGCCGCGCCGGCCGCGTCGAGCACCCGGTGGGCCCAGTCGACGGTCGCCGCCTGCGGGGTGAAGACCTCGTTGACGGCGTCTACCTGGTCGGGGTGGACGCACAACTTGCCCTGGAAGCCGAGGTGTCGAGCCTGTTCGGCCTGGATGCGCAGCTCGTCGAGGTCGTCGACGGCCATGGTCACCGAGTCGACGGGCGGCTCGCACCCGGCTTCCCTGGAGTGGGCGGTCAGCAGGGTACGGATGGTCTCGCTGCGTCCGGCCCACTGCCCTGCCATGCCCGAGTCCGCGGCGAAGTCACCGCAGCCGTAGGCGACCGTGGTGACGCGGGGGCTGGCGTGCAGGATGTCGCCGAGGTGCACCAGCCCCGCCGCCGTCTCGATGAGCGCGACGATCGAGACGCTGCCGCCGGGCAGACCGCCGGCCCGTTCGGCGTTGGTGAGCAACCAGTCGGCGATCCGCACGTCGGCGGCGGAGTCGATCTTGGGCAGCACCACGCCGTCGAGGCCGGGCCCCACCACCGTCACCAGGTCGCTCAGCGCGTACGGGGTGTCGAGCCCGTTGACGCGGACGAACAGTCCGCGGCCGGCGTTGCCCGGGTCCTGGGTGTGCTGGACGACCTGGGCGCGCGCGTCCTCCTTGCGGGCCGGGACGACGGAGTCCTCCAGGTCGAAGATGAGGGCGTCGGCGGGGCCCGCGAGCGCCTTGGCCGCGAACCTCTCGTTGTCCGCGGGGAAGAACAGCCAGCTGCGCCTCATGGCGTCGTCACCCTCTCCGTGGTGGCGGGGGTCTCGGCGCACGTCCCGATCCACCGTTCGTAGTCGGCCAGGCGCGCGCCTCCGAGCGTCTCGGACAGCGAGCGCGCGGCGGCCAGCAGCAGCCCGGTCGCCTCCGTGCGGCGGACGGCGTTCCAGCGCGGCAGCGGGCCCGCCACCGTCAGGGAGCCGAAGACACCTTCGCGGCCGAAGACCGGTACGGACGCCGCGCCGACCCCCGCGATGTGGTCGCCGTCGGTGGAGACGACCCCGGTGCGTATCGCGGCGTTGATCCAGGACCGGATCTCGGACCGCTCGGCGGGGTCGAGGGCGGCCAGGAGCGTTTCGCGTTGCGCGGAGTCGACGAAGGCCAGGATCACCTTGCCGGACGGACCCACCGGCAGCGGGAAGGAGTCGCCGATCGGCAGCACCCGCCTGATCACCTGCCTGCTTTCCAGCCCCGCCACGCAGACCCGGCGGTCCCCGACCCGGCGGTGGAAGCTCACCGTCTCGTCCGTCGCGTCACGCAGCCGAGCCAGGGTGGGCAGCAGGATCGCCTGGAGCTGGCCGCTGACCGCCGCGGTCGCCGCCAGACCCACCAGCACCGGCCCCGGACCGAACAGCCGCGTCCGCTCGTCCCGCACCAGCCACCCGCGCTCCACCAGCACCGCGAGCGAGCGGGAACACGTCGACTTGTCCAGCCCGAGACCGGCCGCGATCGCCATCGCCGTCATCGGTTCCCGCCCGCCGGCCACATGCTCCAGCACGGCCAGGACCTTCTCCGCTGCCTGACTCACGTCCGTCGTCCTCTCACCTGGTGAGAGCCCGTCTCACCCTTGGAGCCGGGAGGATACGACCGCGCAACTCGGCCGACAAGAAGCCGCGTTGAAGAAAGTGGACGGGATGACGGAAGGGCCGGACACCGGTCGCGCGGGGCGGACGACGTCTCACATGGCGGTCAGCCGGGTCGTGACCGAGGCGCTGAGCCGATCGGCCTGCGCGCGGGAGAACAGGGTCGACGGATACAGGTAACGGATGCTCAGGTGTCCTCGGTAGGTGTAGACGCTGTAGATCGGGAAGACGGAGGAGGTCACGTCGGCCGGCATCAGGAACCGCACCACCTCCACCCGACGCGGGTCACGCAGGGCGGAATGGAGCACGCCGTTGTTGCTGACCTGCGCGATCCGCAGGCGCGCGTCGAGTGATGCCGGGCCGGTCGCCTTCAGCAGCCTTCCCGCGTCCAGCGACAGCAGCAGCTCCCGGCGGGCGACGGCGGTATCCAGTTGCTCCTTCACGCTGTGCGCGACCGCGAGCGGATCGGCGTCGAACGGTACGGTGACCCGGGCGGCGTGCACCGCGACGAACATCGTCGTCTGCGTCACCCCGACCGGCGGGGTGACCCGGTCGCGCAGGTTCACCGGTGACAGGCAGTACATCGGTTCGCCGCCGCCCTCCGGTGGTGCTCCGTGTGCCCGGTGGGTGGCGAGCACCGCTCCGCACACGGCCGCGTGCACCGATGTCTTCCGCCGCCGCACCACCGACAGCAGCCGCTCGGTCTGCGCCCCGCTCAGGCGGATGTAGCCCTGGACCGGCCTGACCGGGCCGTCGGTGGACGTCCCCGGCGCGGCGTCCGGGCTTTCGGGCGGCGGGGCGCAGGACGCGCCGTGCCACCGCTCACCGAGCAGTTCCGAGGGCGGGCACGGCAGCGACCGGCCCACGGGCACCGACACGTCGGCGGCGCCGAGGAGGTCACCGTAGAGGTTCCACAACTGCTCGAACATCGCCCTGAAGCTGTGGCCGTCCATGACCGAGTGGTCGACCCTGAGCGCGACGAAACCGTGGTTCTCCCCCTTGACCAGGATCAGCCTGCTCACGGCGCGGGCGGGGTCCCAGGGGGCGTGGACCGCACGCAGCAGTGTGGTGCCGTCACCGTCCAGGACGGTCACCTCCGGCCAGTGTCCCGGCGGCACGTACAGCAGGTGTCCGCGCTCACCCGCCCGGACGCGTGCCCGCAGGACGGGGTGGCGCACGCAGACCAGCTCGAAGGCGTGACGAAGCGCCGCCTCGTCCACGGTTCCGCGGTATTCGGCGGCGTGCGCCGGGGCGGCGTTCACATGCCGCTCCTCGATGGCGTCCAGATACCGTTGCAGCACAGTCGGCCTGTTCTCCGGTGAGGGGTGAGGGGGGTGGGATCTGGCGTGTCAGCGGCGCTCCGCCCGGGCGAGCAACCGGCGGGCGCGGTCCACGATGGGCTTGCCGATGATCTGCCCGTCGGCAGCGGCCACCGAGCCGTCCCCGGCCGCCGCGGCCACCACCTGGCGGGCCCAGCGCAGTTCCTCGGTCGACGGGGAGAACACCGCGGTGACGGTCGGCACCTGGCAGGGGTGGACGCACAGCTTGGCGGTGAACCCCAGCGCCGCGGCGTGTTCCGCGTCGGCCAGCAGCGCGCCCTCGTCGGACAGGGACGCCGTGACGCCGTCCACCGGGGGAACGAGCCCGCAGGCCGCCGACGCCAGCACGATCGCCGACCGCGCGAACGCCAGGGCCGCCCGGTCGCCCATGTCGATGCCGAGTTCACGCGCCAGGTCCGCGTTGCCGAAGACGGCGCGCACGACACCGGGAACGCGGCACACCTCCCGTGCCCCGAGGATCCCCGCCGCGGTCTCCAGCAACGGCATGACGCACGAGCCGGGCGCCAACTCCCGTATCACCTGAGTCACTTCGTCCGGCCGGGTGACCTTGGGGACCATCACGGCGCACTGACGGCCCGCCAGCGACGCCACGTCCCGTCGGTGCCACGGGGTGTCCGCCCCGTTGACGCGGACCACGGCCGCCTTGCCCGGCGTCAGCCAGCGGCTGACGTTCTCCCGCGCCGCTGCCTTCGCCTCCGGCCCGACGGCGTCCTCCAGGTCCAGCACGACCACGTCGGCCCCGCTGGCCTCGGCCTTGGGGAAACGGTCGGGCCGATGGCCGGGGACGAAGAGGAAGGAACGAGCACGAGCGGTGAAACCCCAGATGCTGCTCATACGGGTACTCCCTGGTGCGACGGTGGCCGGTGGGTGGTTGTGGTCGAGGGCTGCCGGACGTCATCCCGGCGCGGTGCTCCCGGGCGTCCCCGGCCTCCCCGGCATCAGCGCCGCCGGTACCACCAGGAGCCCGGTGAGGGCGACGACGACCCGGAAGGTGTCCCGGAACGCCGCGGCCTGCCGGGTGTGGGCGAGGTCGCCGGCCAGGAGCAGCGCGAACACCGTGGTCCCCACGGACGCGCCGAGTTGCCGCAGGATCGTGGTGACCCCGGCCGCGCGGGCCAGGGCGCCGCCCGGCAGGGACACGTACGAGGCGGCCGTCGTCGGTGTCATGACGAGGCCGATCCCGAAGCCCCGTACCACCAGCGCACCCGCCAGGAGCGTCATGGGGCTGCGTGACGTCACGTGCGCGTAGACGAGCGTTCCCAGCGCCGCGAGCACCAGGCCGGGCAGCACGGCCGCCCGGGGACCGAAGCGGTCCGTCAGCCTTCCCGCCACCGGCATCACGACGGCCGTGCCGATCGCCTGCGGCGTGAGCAGCAGCCCCGACGTCAACGCGCCCTGGCCGCGCACCACCTGGTAGTACAGCGGCACCAGCAGCAGCGCGCCGAACAGCACCGTGCTGACGACGAACAGGAACACCGACGCCACCGAGAAGCACCGGTGACGGAACAAACGCACGTCGATGAGCGCGGTTGGTCCCCGGCGCAGGCTGTGGAGGACGAACGCCGCCAGAAGTCCCGCCCCCAGACCGGCGGTCACGGCCCCGCGGACGCCCGAGGGGCCGGCCGCTTCGGAGAGGCCGAGGACAACCGCCGTCACTCCGGCGGAGATCAGCGCCATGCCGACGGCGTCGAAGGGCCGGCGCTCACCCGCACGGCGGTCGGGGAGCAGTCTGGCCGCCGCCGCCAACGCGACGGCGCCGACCGGGACGTTGACGTAGAAGATCCAGTGCCAGTCGGCGTACTGCACGAGGACGCCGCCGAGGACCGGACCCAGGATCGGTCCCAGCAGGGTGGTCAGCCCCAGCAGGCTCATCGATCTGCCCAACCGGTGGGGGCCGGCCGCCGCGGCCATGATGGTCTGGGCCACCGGCACGATCAACCCGCCGCCCATCCCCTGGAGAACCCGGAAGAGGATCAGGGAGCCGATGGACCAGGACAGCCCGGCCAGCGCCGAGCCCACGACGAACAACGTGACGGAACAGATCCACAGCCGTTTCGTTCCGAACCGATCGGCGGCCCAGCCGACCAGTGGCACGGTCGCGGCCATGGCCAGCAGGTAACCGGTGATCGCCCATTGCGCGCCGCCCAGTGAGGCGTGCAGGTCACCGCGTATCGAGTCGAAGGCGACGTTCACCGCGGTGGAGTCGAGCTGGGTCATGACCGCCCCGAGGGTGAGCAACCCCGCGAGCACGCGTATCCGGTGCGGCAATTTCTCGCCGGCCGCCGCCGGGCCGGGCCGGTGTGGGACGGTGATCGTGGTCGCGAACCGCTTTCTCACCGCAGTCCTTCCTGCCGCCCTCGCCGCCGCGACCGGGACCGGTCACGGCCGGAACTCGCGTCGACGGTTTTGCAGTACGGCCGTCGAATGCCAGTGCTTTTCCTCGGCGCCCCAACGCTACGCCGTCACGGAGACACTGTCTTCATCCGTCCGGCCGAATCTCCACGGGGGCGTCCGCGCGAATCCGGCGTGGGCTCGCCGTTCGGCGGACGACAGGGGAAGAGGAAACGTACCGGCAATGCTGACGCCATTTCGGCGCCTTTTGTTTCCGAGGTGTTGCGCAACAGGTCACTCGCTCATGCCGCTGCGGAGGGCGAAAACCGCGAGTTGCACGCGATTACGCAGGCCGAGCTTGGCCAGCAGCCGTGACACATGGGTCTTCACCGTCGGTTCACCGAGCACGAGTTCCCGCGCGATCTCGGCGTTGGACCGCCCCTGGGCCAGCAGACGCAGCACGCTCCGTTCCCGCGCGCTGAGTTGTCCGGCCTCGGCCGGTCCCGGGGCCGGCGGGGAGACCAACGCCAGGTGGTCCCCGAGCAGCCGGCGGGCGAGCGGCGGCGGCAGCCAGGCGTGCCCCGCCGCGACCGCCTCGACAGCGGTGACGAGCGAGGCGGCGGCGTCGTCCTTGAGCACCCATCCCCTCACCCCGGCCGCCGCCTCCCGCGCCACGTCGACGTCCCCCGCGGCGGCGGTCAGCACCACCGCGCGCGCCCCCGGGGCCGCGGAGCGGGCCAGGAGCGCCGGCAACCGGTCGGTCCAGCGGTCCGGTTGCGCGTCCGCGTCGACCACCACGACGTCCGGACGCCGGCGGCGGACCGCGGAAGCGGCCTCACCCGTTCCCGGCGCCTCGGCCACGACGACCGATTCCCCGGCGGCGTTCAACACGTCGCGTATCCCGTCGGCGGCAGCGGAACCCAGTCCCACGAGCACGATCCTCACGGGCACGGCAAGGCCTTTCCATCCCGGCCCGCCGGTTTTGTCGTCGCTTTCACCCCGTCGTCCATCGGCGGACCGAACGGCCCGCCGCGGTGGTCGTCCACAGTTCGCTCCCTGCCCATGGATGCGGGACACGTTATCGACGGCACGGGGAGTTCCCCAGGGTATTTCCGGCCAGTTGATCCATGATATTGCTCGTGGCATATGACCTGGCTGGTCGCCGTATTAGGAAAACGCCGAAGTGATACGCGAATATCCTGGATGCGGTGGACCTCGAAAACCAATGCCCTCACTGTGGCCGTTCACTGGCCGGTTGCCGCCGCCCACGGTCGGCATTCGCCGGGCCTCACACTCGGCTTCCGCCGGGCGCGGCGAGCGGAGCCACCGAACCGCCACGCTTCACCTGGCTCGGACTCGACCTCGGCGAAGGCCGGTACCTGAGCGTGTGGGACACCACCGGCGACGGCACCTCCTGGCTCACCGCCCTCAAGGCGGACGGCTCCCACCTCATCACCCACGCCCGGCGCACCGACCACGACGGCCACTGGCTGCTGACCGTCCCCGGCCTCGACGCCTCCCTCGCGATCACCCGGCGCGAACTGCCCGGCTCCCCGGGCGCCTACACCGGCGCATGCCAGGTGACCGGTGCCTGCGCGGGAGAGGAGATCGACGGACACGGCTACACGGACGTCATCGGCTACTGAGGAACCCCGCGGTCTCAGCTTTCGCCGCCCCGTGGTGGAGCCTCGCGCGGTGGGCGGAGTCGCCGGCGGCGGGCGCGTACGTGGGCCCCGGGAGGCCGGCGGTCACCGTGGCCCGTTGCCTCCCGGGGCCGTTGGTGCGTGGGCCGGGTGGTTCGGGGACGCCGCCGTGGACCGATCGGCGACGGCCTGGGTCAGCCGACGGTCAGGGTGCCGACCGTGCCGAAGACGGGGCTCAGGCCGTTGGGGGCGTTTCAAGGCACTTCTCGGTGTCGGCCTACGAGACGTAGTTGATGACCAGCAGGCTTCCGGCGCCGAGCCCCGCGGTGATGTTCGCCTTGAGGACGACCACCTTGCTGACGTTGCTCGGGTCGAGGGACGGCAGGAATTGGATCAACGTGGCCGTGCTGGTGCCGACCAGCTTGCCGGTCGAGTCGTACCAGCCGAGTTCCAGGGTGCCGGTGACGTTGAAGCTGGCCTCGCAGGACATGGACGGGGAGGACCCCTTGGCGGAGAGCAGCTTGACCTGCGCCGCGTTGAACGAGTTGGGTGCCACACAGGAACTCGGGTCCTGTCCCACACCGCTGAACGTCGTGGACTGCAGGGTCAGGGTCAGGGGCGGTGTGAAGGTGTAGACGTCAACACCACCGTTGCACTCCGCGAGGGCCGCGTTCGGCTGGGCGGCGGCACTGGGCCGCGCCTGCGCGGGCAGTTGGAACGCGAGGACGGCCAGCAGTGCTGCCACCGCCGCGAACGACGCCCGCCACAGTTTCCGCGCATGGTGCCGGCGTGCCATGGGTTTTCCTTTCGCCGATGACTTCGGAGCTTGCGGAAAGAACCCATCTGCTCGGCCCCTTCGGGACCCGACAACGGATCCGCGAAGAGATGACCGCGCTCGCCCATCGGGATCGTGGGCTACGTGTCGTCGTTCGTGTCCCGAGCGGTCTGACAGCGGATCGGAGCCGAACAGACGCTCAGACGTCAGGACGGCCCCGACACAGCCGTCAATGGACGCTTTGAGCCACCCACCGGTTCCCGAACTCACCACTCACAACACGATGCCCTCGCATGAGCAAGCCGCATACCCGCCATACCAAGCATTCGCTGGCGGAATGGCCCGCCGCTTCGTAGCGTGGCGGCCATGAACGACGACCCCACCAACGACGCTTCGGGCGGCCGGTTGCCGCTGCTCGCTCCGGACGACCTCGACGAGGCGCAGCGCGGTCTGTACGAGAGGCTACGGGCCACCCGGGGGCGTGCGGCGCAGCGGGCCGGCTACCAGGCCGTGCTGCCCGACGGGCGGCTCGTCGGCCCGTTCAACGCCATGCTCCGCGCCCCGGGCATCACCTGGCCCCTGCTGGAGTGGGGGCAGGCGATCGCCGGCTCCGGCATCCCGGCGGACGTCCGCGAGGTGGTCGTCCTCACCGTCGCCGCCCACTGGCGGGCCGAGTACGCGCTGTACGCCCACACCGCCGCCGCCGAGCGGGCCGGACTGTCCGGCGAGGCCGTCGCCGCCCTCCGCGACGGCGTGGCTCCCCCCGCGATGCGCGCCGACACCGACCTCGCCCACCGCCTGACCATCGCCCTGGTCGCCGACCACCACGTGCCGCCCGGCCTCTACGACGAGGCGGTGGCGGCCTTCGGCACCCACACCCTCGTCGCGCTCGTCAACCTGATCGGCCAGTACCTCAACACCTGCGCGCTGCTGACCTGCTTCGAGGTCCCGGCGCCCGCCCCGCACGGCTGACGTCGCTCCGCGCCGGTCCGGTCCGCGCCACGGGCTTGCCGGCGTGCTCCGGATCAACCGATCCGGGGCAGGTCGCGGTTCTTCTCCAGTAGTGCGTCGGCAGCGGCCTTCAGCAGTGTGAAGCGCGGTATGTCGCTGACCGCCCGGGTCGGCGGGCGGCGGAGTCCGGCACCGGCCACCTTGAACCAGCCCTTGTCGACCCGCAGGTCCTCCACCAGTTCCCAGGGCACCTCGGTCCCGCCGACCTGGATCCCGTCCGAGGCGAGGGAGACGCTGCCGAAGGTCTGCCGTTCTCCGCGCCCGACGGCTTCCAGGGTTCCGGGCAGTCTGGTCCTGGCCAGGTAGTCGCAGATCTCCCGGCCGATCTCCGAGCAGACGCATGCCTGCGGCGGCCCGAACCGGTCGATCGGCGGCTGGTGCATCCTGCCGTCCCGGAAGGAGCTCGCGAGTTTCAGGGAGAGTTGGCCGCTTCCCGTGAAGGTGTAGGAGAAGTTGGTGTGGGTGTAGGTGGAGTACCGGTAGTTGTGCGTGGTCGACTCGCGCCAGTCGACCACGTCGTTCCAGCGCAGCGCCTGCTCCGCCGCGTCGGGATCCTGCCAGACCACCCCGCCCCGGAACACGTACACGCGGCGCACGCTCTTCTTGCGCACCCCCACCTTGGTCGGCAGGGAGTGCTGCAACTCGCCGAGTCCCAACCGCCGGGCCAACTCCCCGGCTTCGTGGGTCAGCTGCCCCCACTCGCTGTTCTCGTGCAGGATCATCAGCTCCACGTGCGACCTCCGTGCGCGGCGGTGGCGGCAGCGTCGGTCGATCGCCGGCGTCCCCGTGTCGGTGTCGCCCACCACCGCTCCGCGTTCTCTCCGACCCAACGGGCTTGCGGACGGCCCCGACACGACGCGACCGCCCACGAGGGACGCTAACGGTGCCGCACCGGACGGGGATTGGACGAATTCGACCTCGCCCTCACCACGACGTCGCGCTCACAGCACCAGAGCCCCCTCCGTCCGACGCGCGCCGACCACCTGCCCCGGCGTGACGCCGGCCAGCGCCCGGAACTCCCGCACCAGATGGGCCTGGTCGTAGAACCCGCTGACCATGGCGGTGTCGGCCGACGCCCTGCCGCCGGTGAGCATCCCCATGGCCCGCTGGAAACGCAGCACGCGGGCGGACCTCTTGGGCGTCAGCCCCACCTGCTGCTCGAACCGGCGCGCCAGATGCTTCTGGCTCCAGCCCACCTCCTCGGCGACCCGGGCGATCGGGATGGTCCCGGCCGTCGCGGCCAGCAACCGCCAGGCATGCTCGACCTCCGGCGCCGGAGCCGGACCCTCGCCGAACCGGTCCAGCAACGCCGCGTCCAGCAGATCGCACCGCGCCGTCCAGTCCCCCGTGGCCGCCAGGCGTTCCACCAGCTCACCGGCGCCGGGGCCCAGCACGTCCGGCAACTCGATCA
This sequence comes from Streptantibioticus cattleyicolor NRRL 8057 = DSM 46488, assembly GCF_000240165.1. NCBI lineage: Bacteria > Bacillati > Actinomycetota > Actinomycetes > Kitasatosporales > Streptomycetaceae > Streptantibioticus > Streptantibioticus cattleyicolor. The sequence continues at coordinate 1,693,111 of NC_017585.1, read as the reverse complement.
CATGGTTGGTCAACTCCCCCATCGGCACGGCGAACAGCCGGTAGGCACCGAGCGGGGTGAGTTCCAACCGGATCGCCTCCTGCCCACCGGGGTGCTCGCAGATCGCCGGCCTGTCCTCCAGCCCCACCACCAAGGAACCGATCCGTCCGCTGCCCGCGCCCGGCAGCCCCAACCGCCGCACCCGGGAGAACGGCTCGGCCAGATTGATCACGACAACCGCTCGCCCGGTCGGGACCACCCGTGCCTGATACGGCAAGGCCACCGCCACCCGATAGCCGGCATAACCGCACACGAACGGACGGAGCCCCGGATGCAACGGCCGGGTCACCCGCCACACCCCGCCCGCCCGCACCACCCGCATCCCCGCCCCCGTCACACCACCACGCTCCGACAACACCGCCGGACCACCCCTCGCCAACGGACCGGCCACCCGCCGATCCCCGTCCTCCCCTCCTTACCCCACCCGCGCCCCACCGACCACCGCACTGCACAATTCCCCGGCGAGCCCTGCCAACGCTCCACCCAACTCCGCCCCGCCTGACGCCGGGGAACGGCTTGGCGGGCAGAATCCCTCAGCCCAACAGGCCGAATCCCTGCTCTGCCGGGCCCGCACCGCCGCGCGGCACGGTACGTTCTCGGCCACCGGCCGTACGGCCGGTGTTCACAGCACGGGAGAGACCATGCCCCTCGCGGCCCCTGACTTCATAGGGCTTTTCGAGCCTGGCGCCATTCATCCGTCCACCGACGGCGACAGCCTGCGGGTACGGGTGGTACCCGGCGTTCCCCTGTCGCTGCCTTCCGGGCGCGTCATCGCGATGGAGCCGTTCCTGTGCGGCTTCGACGACGCCGAGAAGCTGGCGTTCGACGAACGGGTGGCTCCGGGTACCTATCCGGTCGTGCTGGTCATGGTGGACGTGGTCGGTGAGGATGGGAAGGTCACGGACACCCGCGTGGCCGCGGCGCGGCTGGAGATACGTGACGAGCCGGTGGTCTCCTGGGAGTTGGCCCTCAGGCCGGGGCAGGACGCGGCGGGCCTCTCCGACGACGAGTACTTCGGCTACCCCGTCGACGGCGGCACCGGATGCTTCGTCGATGCCCAGACCTTCGAAGCCATCGGCGAGGAGGAAGACTTCGCCGATCGCGTGGTCTCCGCCATGTGGGAGGACGACGCCGGGGCCCCGGGGCCCAAGCGCACGCCCGACCCGGTCACCCTCGCCGTGGAGGATGACGGGCACGCCGTGGTCGTCTTCAGCACCGGCTGGGGCGACGGCGTCTACCCCACCTGGATCGGTCGCACCGCCGACGGTGACGTCGCCTGTTTCCTTACCGACTTCGACGCCCTGTTCGACGAGGACGATCCCTGCTGACACGGCGGCACGAGAGGGCGGGGCCGCGCGTCCCGGAAGTTCGACCGCGGCCCCGCCCTTCGTTCGAGGAGGAGGTCAGTCCTTGAAGACGTCCTTGATCTTCTCCCCTGCCTGCTTGGCGTCCGCCGCCACCTGGTCGGCCTCGCCCTCGGCCGTAAGACGCTCGTTGCCGACCGTCTTGCCCGCGGCCTCCTTCAGCTTGCCCTTGGCCTTCTTGGTCGCGTTGTCGGCCTTGTCCGCACCACTCATGTTGCGCCATCCTCTCCGGCCCGGCCTTGCGCTCGGGCCGTACGGTTACGGCAAGGCGCCTACCCCGTCACCGCCGGCCAACCCTCCGTCGGCGCCACTTGACGGGTACGGTGTGCGCACGGCGAGAAGTGCGACGTCGTCGAGGCCGGGCGGCTGGACGCGTTCGAGGAGTTGGTTGGTGAAGAACGGCAGGGGGCGGTGGGCCAGCGCGGCGGCGTGCTGGCGCAGTTGGTCGAGACCGTCGTCGAGGCTTTGTCCGGGGGTTTCGACGAGGCCGTCGGTGTAGAGCAGAAGCGTGCATCCCGGCGGCAGGACGACGGTGGCGTCCGGGCGGGGTGTGTGGACCCCGGTGCCGAGCAGGAGGCCGTGCCCGTCGGTGAGGTAGCGGGTCAGGCCGTCCCGGGTGACCAGCAGGGGCGGGGGGTGGCCCGCGTTGGTCCAGGTCACCTGCCATGGGTCGGCGCCCGTGCGGGTGACGCGGGCGAAGATCAGGGTGGCCATGGAGACATCGGTGATGGGTGTGATCGCCTCGTCGAGGCATTCCACGATCCGGCTGGAAGGTCCTTGCTGGGACCAGGCGTAGGCACGCAGCATGTTGCGCAGTTGTGCCATGCCCGCGGCGGCCTCCAGGTCGTGGCCCATGACGTCCCCGACGGCCAGGGCGGTGGCACCGTCGGGCAGGGTGAAGGCGTCGTACCAGTCGCCGCCGACCTGTGAGGCGTCGGGGGCGGGCAGATAGCGCACGGTCAGTTGCAGGCCGGGCACGCGCGGCATCTGCGGCAGCAGGTGGTTCTGCATGGTCTCGGCGACCGCGCGCTGGCGCTGGTAGAGGCGGGCGTTGTCGAGCGCCAGCCCGGCCCGGCGGGCGATGTCCTCGATCAGCGGCAGATCGGTGGCGGTGAAGCCGCCCGGCGTCTCGGCGCGGCCGAGGGTGAGGGCTCCCAGGACGTCCCGGGCACCGCGGATCGGGGCGATCGCCGCGGAACGGATGCCGGTGGTGTCGAAGAGCCGGCGCTGTTCGACCGCGATGCCGGAGTCCGGGGGGCGCCGGTAGGTCTCCGGCCCGGCCAGGGCGGAGGCCACCCCGCGCAGCGCCCGGGACAACGGCATCGGCGAGTCCTCCGGCACCGGCGGCATCGGCCCCTGGAGGTCGTCGTGGTGCACCAGGCGGTCGCCGGCGGTGTGGACCACGGCGGTGCGCCACACCTCGTCGTGTTCGGTGATCAGGTCGATCACCACCCAGTCCGCCAGCCGGGGCAGCACCAGGTCCACCAGTCGGCGCAGCGCCTCGTCGACGTCCAGGGTGGAGGTCAGCCGGGTGGTGGTCTCGGCCAGCAGGGCCAGCCGCTCCAGTTCGCTCAGCGGTTCGCCGGCCTGCGCCGTTCCCGGCCCGGGGCCGTGCGGGTGTCCGGAGGCGTGGAAGATCACCAGCGTGCAGGTGCGGTGGCCGTCGGCGGAATAGGGGGTGATCAGCCAGGAGACGGGCAGGAGCGAGCCGTCCGGGCGGGCGAAGTGCTCCTCTCCGCCCTGCGCCGTCCGCCCGGCGTGGAACGCCTGCCGCATGCCGCACTGCGTGGCGGGCAGCGCCTGCCCCTGGCACCCGCGGTGCAGCAGTTCGTGGGCGTCCTGCCCGGTGAGGTCCGCCACGGGGCGGCCCAGCAGTTCCTCCGCGCGGCTGTTGGCCGCGACGATGCGCCCCCGCTCGTCGACGACATACGCTCCGGCGCCGATGGCCTCCAACGCCTCGGCGAGCCGGGGAGGGTGATCTGCCCGCTGCTGCCGATCAGCCCCGACGCCCTTCGCCCCTGCCATGTTCCCGGCCTCCCGTGATCGAGCGCGGCCCCGCCTTGTTGTGTCGTGCGGGCCCGATGTTGCGTATGCCCAACGCGGACGGAACGCCACCGTCACCCGCGCGAGCCCCGACCCCGGCCGACCCGGGCACGGCGTCCGGCCCCGGCACCGGACCGGCTTCGTCCTCCGGCCGGCCACCGGGAGGGACGGCCAGTGCGGGACGTCCTCGACCGTCCATCGCCCGCTGTGAACGCGGCGGCGACGCTCACGGACCCTTCACCTCCTCGGCTCGCTGCCAGTGTGACGCGGCGGCGGGCGCTCTGCCGCGTGGTGGCGCGCGGCGGCCGACCTGGTCAGGCGCCCGTCACAGTACGCGGCGCGGCCGGCCGCGCGGGCGGGATCACCGGTTCTCCGGACACGTTCCGCCCGGCCTGGCACACTGCCCCCTCCCCGGCCGGCCCGACGGCGCCCGGCGTGCGACCGGAGTTGTCGGACGGGCGCAGCGTCACCGGGCCGGCATCGCCGACGCCCGAGCCGGCTACGACGCCGCCACGAGGTGACGCCCGCGCGTGCCGCCGAGTTCCGGCGGCCCGCTCCGACGGCCCGCCCTGGCCCGGCCCGTCGGCCGAGGTCCGCTCCGGAGGTGCGCCCGCCGGTGCGTCCGGCACTTCTTCCGAGGGGTCGACGGCGTCAGTTGTGGTACGACCACGATCGCGGCCACCCGCACTGGTGCCGGCGGTGATCCCCTGGACGCCCGAGCCCTTCCGGACACCGTGATACGGCCACGTCGCCTCGCGACGCCCGCCAACTCCACAGCGCCGTCAGCCGACTCGACACGCTCAGGAGGCTTCCGCCGCCGTACGACCCGGGCGCGTGGTGACCGACGAAGACCTGGAGTGGGATACGTTCCAGCCGTCGGCTCGGCCTGCGGTGCGGGGGGCCGGAGACCACCGGGTCAGTCCGCCACCCGTGTACCGGTGAAGAGCCAGAGGTCGTTGGCTCCGGGGCGGCCGAACACGTCCGGGATGGCGCGGCCTTCCTCGCGGGCCTCTTCGGCGACGGTCGTGACCTCGTCCGGAGTCCAGTGGTGCGAGGCCAGCCAGTCGCCGGGCTTGTGATCCATGGGGCCGTACTCGAAGGCGCCCACCAACAGGTGCCAGGCCGCCTTCTCCTGTTCGTCCAAGGCGTCGTACCCGACGTCCTCGTTCTCCCAGGAGCGGACGAAGTACTCGCTCACGATCAGGCTGCCGGGCGCGGAAAGGCTCGTCACCTCGGTGAGCACCCGGTCCGCGACATCGGCGGTGAAGTACATCAGCAGCCCCTCGACGACCCAGAGCACGGGCTTCGCGGGGTCGAGGCCCGCGGCGGCCAACGGCCCGGACAGCCCACCTGTCACATCCGCCGCCAAGGCAACCCTGCGGCATGTGGGCACCCTGCCGTTCTTCGCCAGCACCTCGTGCTTGAAGTCCAGTACCGCCGCCCGGTCGACCTCGAAGACCGTGACATCGGCCGGCAGTCCGAGACGGAAGGCGCGGCAGTCCAGCCCCGCGCCGAGGACCACCACCTGCCGGCACCCCGCCGCCACCGCCCGCAGGACGTGCCGGTCGTAGAACAGGGTGCGCTGCGTGAAGCAGAAGCGGAAGGACTCCCAGAGCACGGAGGAACCGTCGTCCCGGGCAGGTCCGAGACGCGGCAGCGGATCGCCCCCGGCCGGTCGCGCCCCGGCGACCGCCGCCACGAAGTCCGCCGCGCACGCGTCGGCGAAGCGGGGCTCCGCCTCCAACGCCTCCTGTGCTCTCCCGTACGCCGTCAGCAGGGCCGTCCAACCCACTCCGGCAGGTATGACGCTCATTCCTGGTTCCATCCCTCTGTTCCGGCCGCACCGTCCATCGCCGGTCATCGACGCGGCCGTTCGCGCGTCGGTGACCGGGGCCCGGGCCGTCGCGCGCTCCCGGCGGCTCCGGTCACGGGAAGTCTAGACCTGGCTGGATCATGCTTGCGCGACCACGAACGATCCCTCCCGCACCATGGTGTCGGCCGTCCGCCTCGCCGACGCGCACGGGGGTACCCGGTGGCGGCACGCGGGTCCCCCGGCCCCCCGTTCGTACCCGGGGTCGGCGTGGACGTGCCGTTGCCGCGGCCGGTCGGCGACTGCCCGCGGCGTGATGGCCATGCCGACCACGCGGAGCTGAACGCCGGTCGTCCGACCGTGGTGCCGGCGGGTCCCGTCACGTTCTCCAGGGTGCCGCGAACCCGGTGGGCCGGCGGCTTCGCGACGCCGCCCGGTCGGGCCCCGGTAGGCTCAGCCTATCGCTCCGAAGGAACCGCAACCGACTTTTTCGGCCACGCCCGTTGTGGAGGCGTGAGATGCCGGGGTAGCCTCCCGCCATTCCTTGCAACGTTGCACAGGCCGGTCCCCAAACCGGTTTTGCAACGTTGCATCGCCTCCACAGCCATCAGTTCAGGACTCCGCCCGACGCGGCGTCAGACGCGTCGTCCGGCACGCCCTCCGACCTTCCCGCACGTTCCTCGATCCCCGCTGTACCTGGCGCCTGTCTGCGAAGGAGCGCTTGATGCACAGGAAAAGAACACCCCGGTGGCTGTCCCGGCCGGGCGCCGTTCTCGCCGCGATCGCCCTGGCCGTCTCCGGCCTGGCGCTCTCCTGGGGTTCCGCCTCGGCCGCGCCGACCACCGGCACGCTGTACACGCCGAACATCTCGGCCAACCCCAACGAGGACGCGAGCTATCCGCGAGTGATCCGGCTGGAACACAGCGGCAGTTCCAACGGCACCCTGCTCGCCACCTTCGCCCACTCCGGCGTCGCCGGCACCAAGGCGAACTTCCCGATCTACAGCTCGACCGACGGCGGCAACCACTGGACCGCCTCGCCGATCGGGACCGTCACCGACACCGTGCACGGCTGGGACCTGGACGGGCCGACGCTCTACGAACTCCCGCAGGCCGAGGGGTCGCTGCCGGCCGGGACCCTGCTGGCCTCGGGTACGGCGTGGAACCACGGCGACTACACCCAGCAGTCCGTCGAGGTGTTCGTCAGCACCGACCACGGCGCCACCTGGTCGTACCGCAGCTCCTGCGCCAGTGAGTCGGGGACCGCGAACACCATCGGACACGGCATCTGGGAGCCGGAGTTCACCGTGGCGTCCAACGGCAGCCTGGTGTGCTTCTTCTCCGACGAGCGGCCGTCTTCGCAGAGCTACAACCAGGTGGTCGCCCACGTCGTGAGCACCGACGGCGGCGCCACCTGGGGCAACGAGGTGTACGACGTCGCCGTGCAGGACGGCGTGCAGCGGCCCGGCATGGCCTCGGTCGTCAAGCTGCCGAACGGCTCGTACGCCATGGCCTACGAGGACTGCAAGGCGGGATACGACCCCGACACCGCGTGTTCGGTGTACGTCAAGACGTCACCGGACGGGCTGGGTTGGACGCCCGGCAGCCTCGGCAACCTGGCGCAGACCGCGGACGGCCGCCACTTCCTGCACACCCCGCAACTGGCCTGGAGCCCTTCCGGCGGTGCCAACGGCACCCTGCTGCTCTCCGGCCAGCGCGTGGTCTACGGGAACGACGGCGCCATCACCGTCCAGAAGGAGTCCGGCAGCGTCCTGCTGGCCAACACGAATCTGGGCAGCGGCAACTGGACCGAGACCACCGCGCCCGTGGTGGTGGACCCCACCGGCGGCTACGACTCCGGTGAGACGCCGTGCCCCGGGTACAGCTCACCGATCCTGCCGTCCGCCGACGGCTCCACGGTCCTGTACATGGCCGGCACCCACCTGAGCAACGGCAAGTGCGAGGTGCGTTTCGGCATCGACGTGACCCCCGGGCCCACCGGTCACATCACCGGCCCCGGCACCACCGGCAAGTGCCTGGACGTGGACACCAACACCTCGACCAGCGGCAACAAGGTCCAGCTGTGGGACTGCAACAGCACGGCCATCCCGGGCCAGCAGTGGTCGGTGGAGTCCGACGGCACCGTGCGCGCCTTCGGCAAGTGCCTGGACATCACGGGCAACGGCACGGCGAACTTCACGCCGGTCCAGCTGTGGGACTGCGGAACCGCCGGCGGCCAGAAGTGGGTCCACCAGGCCAACGGCTCGCTGCTGAACCCGCAGTCCGGACGCTGCCTTGACGACCCGCAGGCCAAGACCGACAACGGCACCCAGCTGCAGATCTACGACTGCAACGGGCTGTTCACCCAGGTGTGGAACCTCCCGTAGCCCCACCCGTGCGGTGCCCCGCTCGCCGGGGCACCGCACGCCGCCCCCTCGGCCGTCCCGGGCGGGACCGACCGTGACCAACCAACCCGTTACAGCGTTGCAAGCCGCTGGCCGGCGCCGTGCAACGTCGCATTGCGCACCATGGAGGACTCAGGTGATGAGCGAGATGCCCGCGGACGAGGCAGACAGAGGTCGCCCGCGCGGCCGGCGCCGCCGGTGGGCCACGGCGACCGGAGCGGCGGTGCTGGCGACCGTCGTCCTGGTCGCGTGCGGCAGCATCGGCGACGACACCGCCGCGTCCGGCGGATCCGGCTGCCACGCCGGCGCCACCGGTCTGACGTTCTGGGGCTGGTCGGCCGGGTACGACCTGGTGGTCAAGAAGTTCAACCAGACCCACCCCGACATCTGCGTCAGGCTGGAGAACGCGGGCAACGCGAGCGACGAGTACGTCAAGGTCAACGACGCGCTCAAGGCCAACTCCGGCACCCCGGACGTGGCGCAGATCGAGTACTTCGCGCTGCCGTCCTTCGAGATCACCAAGTCGCTGGTGGACCTGGCCCCGTACGGCGTCGGCGACGCGAGGGCCGACGAGGCCCCCGCCGCGTGGTCACAGGTCACCGAGGGCTCGGCGCAGTACGCGATGCCGGTGGACCTCGGCCCGCTCGGGCTCTACTACAACGCCAAGGTCTTCACCGAGCACGACATCGCGGTGCCCACCACCTGGAGCGCCTTCGCCGCCGCGGCCGACGCCCTGCACGCGGCCGACCCCAAGGCCGCGATCACCAACTTCGACCCCGTCGACGCCCAACCCGTCCTGGCGCTGATGCAGCAGTACGGCGCGTTCCCGTTCACCTACAGCGGCGGCGACACGCTCGGCATCGACTTCACCGGGCCCGCGCAGACCGCCTTCGCCGACCTGTGGCAGGGGATGATCGACAAGAAGGAGGTCACCACCGCCGCCGACTTCTCGCCCGCCCAGTGGGCCAACCTCGACAGCGGCGCCAACGCCGCCCGGATCAGCCCCGCGTGGGGGCCGGTGGGCATGCAGGGCAGCATCAAGAAGACCATCGGCGACTGGCGGGCGGCCCCCATGCCGCAGACCCGGGCCGGCCAGGACCTCGAAGGCAACTGGGGCGGCTCCACGCTGGCCGTGGTCAAGGGCACCGGCCACGCCAAGGAGGCCGCGACCTTCGTCAAGTGGTTCGGCGGCTCCGCCGACGCCTGGCAGATCCTCAGCGGTGATGTCGCCGGCGCGTTCCCCGGCTACCTGCCGCTGCTGAACTCGCCCGCCTTCCAAAGCAGGACGCTGCCGATCTCCGGTACCTCGCAGCCCAACAAGGTCTTCGCCAAGGCGGCGCGGAACACCAGGCCCGCGCAGTGGCCGCCGATCATGACCGCGGTCCTCACCCAGTGGACCTCCGCCTTCGCCGGAGTCACCAAGGGCACCGAGACGCTGGCGGAGGCGTTCAAAGCCTTCCAGCAGCAGATGGTCACGTACGCCAAGGCCCAGGGCTTCACCGTCACCGAGGGCTGAGCAGGGATGAGAAAGGAGGGGACGAGCTCGTGAACCAGAAAACCGCGAACCTCGCGTCGCCGCCGCGCGTGTCCGGCGGCCCCGTGCCCGACGGGCCCGGCGCCCCCGGCCGCGTAGCACCGCGCCGGCCCGCCCGGCGCCGGGCCCGCGGCAGGCAGTGGCCCGGGGCGGTGTTCATCAGTCCGCAGATGCTGGTGCTGGCCCTGTTCATGCTGGTGCCCACGGTCTACGCGGTCTACGAGAGCCTGCAGACCACACGGCTGGTCGGCGGCACGCACTACTCGGGGCTGGCCAACTACGGCACGGTGCTGCACTCCCCCGAGTTCTGGGACGGCGTGCGCCGCGTGCTGGTCTTCACCGTGGTGCAGGTGCCGGTGACGATCGCGCTGGCCTTCTTCTTCGCCGCGCTCTTCGACGCCGGGGTGGTCAAGTACGCCCGCTTCTTCCGCACGGTGTTCTTCATGCCGTTCGCCGTGCCGGGCGTGGTGGCCGCGGTGATGTGGTCCTTCCTGCTGCTGCCGGACTTCGGCCCCTACGCGAAGCTGATGCGCGCCCTCGGCCTCGGGCACGTGGACTTCTTCTCCTCCAAGCTGATCCTGCCGACGATCATCCTCATCGTGATGTGGGAGTGGACCGGCTACAACGTGACCGTCCTGTACACCTCGCTGAAGTCCATCCCGCAGCACATCACCGAAGCGGCCGTCATGGACGGCGCCAGGCTCGGCACCATCATCATGCGCCTGAAGCTGCCGATGGTCCGCCCGACCATCGTCATGCTGTGCTTCCTCAACACGGTCGGCGCGCTCCAGCTGTTCACCGAGCCGTCGATCCTGGCCGCCTTCCAGCCACAGGCCGTCTCGTTCGGCTTCACACCCAGCCTGTACGTCTACAACACCGCCGTGGGCACCAGCGACTACAACCTGGGCGCCGCCGCGGCCGTCGTCCTGGCCCTGATCATCGGCGCCCTGTCGCTGGGCGCCTTCGCGATCCGCAAGCGGGCGGGGGAGTTCCGATGAGCAACCGACGAACCGCCGAGCAGCCGCCCGACACCGTGCCGCTCCACCTGTACGGGCTGCGCCGCGGCACCGTGACCGTACTGACCCTCGTTAGCACCGCGTTCGCGCTGTTCATCCTGGCCCCGGTGGCCTGGCTGGCGATCAACGCGACCAAGACGCAGGCCAACGTCTACGGCACCAACGGCTTCTGGTTCGCCCGGCCGTTCCATCTCTTCCAGAACCTCTCGGCCCTGGGAAGGGATGTCAGCGGCGCCGGGGTGTACCTGCACTGGCTGGGCAACACCCTGCTGTACGCGGGGTGCGCGGCGATCGGCGCGACCCTCTTGTCGGCGATGGCCGGCTACGGCTTCGCCCGCTTCGGTTTCCGTGGCGCCAACGCCTTGTTCTACCTGGTGATGTCGACCCTGCTGGTGCCCATCACCTCCGTGGCCCTGCCGTTGTTCCTGGTGTACGCGAAGGTGGGACTGGTCAACTCGGTGTGGGGCATGATCCTGCCGAGCATGGTCTCCCCGGTCGGCGTCTATCTGATGCGTACCTACATCGACTCCTCCGTGCCCCGCGACCTGATCGACGCGGCCCGTATGGACGGTGCGGGCGAGATCCGCATCTTCGTGCGGATCGTGCTGCCGCTGACCGTGCCCGGGCTGGTCACCGTGGTGTTGCTGACCGTCGTCGCGGTGTGGAACAACTACTTCCTGCCGCTGATCGTCTTCAACCGCAGCAGCCTGTATCCGCTGACCGTCGGCCTGTCCTCGCTGTCGCACGCGGCCGAGACCGGCTCCAAGGCCGAGCTGGTCCCCGTCCTGATCGCGGGCGGTCTGGTCACCGTCCTTCCGCTGATCCTGCTCTTCCTGTTCCTGGAGAAGTACTTCCGGGGCGGGGCCCTGCAAGGCAGCACCACCGGCTGAACCACCGCGCGGCCGGCCCCGGCAGCCGCGCCCCGTGCCGCCGCGAGCGGCGTCCGAACCATCCATCTTGGAGAACACGAGTGACCTCGGTCCGCCCCGAATACCCCCGTCCCCACTTCGACCGCTCCCACGCCTGGCAATCCCTCAACGGCACCTGGGACTTCGCCCCCGACCCGCGGGGCACCGCGCTGCCGGAGGATCTGGCCCACGACACGCGGTGGCCGCAGCGGATCACCGTGCCGTTCGCCTGGGAGACCGAGGCGTCCGGCGTCGCCACGCACTGGCTGGAGCACGGCTGGTACCGGCGCACCCTGACCGTCCCCGCGGCGTGGCAGGGCCTGCGCGTGGTGCTGCACTTCGGCGCCGTCCACCATCACGCCCGGGTGTGGGTCGACGGCACCGAGGTCGGTGAACACGAGGGCGGCTACACCCCGTTCGAGTTCGACATCACCGACGCGCTCGCCGGACGCACCACCGCCACCCTGCTCGTCCACGTCCACGCGCCGATCGACAAGCGGGAGATCGTCCACGGCAAGCAGCGCAGCATCCCGCGCGACGACTACGACGACTGCGCGTTCACCCCCACCAGCGGCATCTGGCAGCCGGTGTGGCTGGAGGCGCGGCCCGCCACCCACATCGCCTCCGTCGCCCTGGCTCCCTCGCGGGACCTCGACGCCATCACCGCCGACGTCACGCTCGACGGCCCGCACGCCGCCGGCTCGCGGCTGACCGTCCAGGCCACCGGTGGCGAACCGGTGACCGTCGAGGCCCCCGCCGCCGGTCCGGTCCGGGTGACCCTGCCGGTCGCCGCCCCCAGGCTGTGGTCGCCCACCGACCCGTACCTGTACGACGTCACCGTGACGCTGGACTCGGCGGACGGCGCCGACCGGGTGGGCGCGGCCACCGGACTGCGGCGCATCGAGGTCAGCGGTGACACGCTGCTGCTCAACGGTGAACGCCTCTACGTGCGCGGAGTGCTGGACCAGGGCTACTGGCCGCGCACCGGCCTGACGGCCCCCGACGACGAGGCGTTCATCACCGACCTGGAGCTGGCCCGGGAAGCCGGCTTCAACCTGGTCCGCAAGCACCTGAAGCTGGAGGACCCGCGCTTCCTGCACCACGCCGACCGGCTCGGCATGCTGGTGTGGGCGGAGCCCGCCTCCACCGGCGTGTACAGCGAGCAGGCCGCGGCCCGCTTCGACGCGCAGATAGAGCCGATGGTCGCCCGCGACGGCAACCACCCCAGCATCGTCATCTGGGGCCTGTACAACGAGGAATGGGGCCTGGACTGGGACGTCCCCGGCGACCCGGCCAAGCAGCAGGCCGTCCGCCGCGCCTACGACCTGCTCAAGAGCCTGGACGCCACCCGTCCCGTGGTCGACAACTCCGGATGGACGCACGTGGCCACCGACCTCGTCGACTGGCACATCTACGACGAGACCCCGGCCGGCTGGTCCGCCAAGGTCCGGGCCCTGCTGGCCGACGGCGAGACGAGCTTCCCGGTGGGTCTGGGCGGCGGGCGCGTCGTGCGCAAGCTCGTCATGGCCGACGGCAGCCCCGCCGTCGGCGTCCCCAACCTCAACAGCGAGTTCGGCGGCGGCAAAACGAGTGTCGAACGCGGCTGGAACCAGCGCTGGCAGACCCAGGAACTGCGCCGCCACGACGGGCTCTCCGGCTACGTGTGGACCGAGCTGTACGACATCGAGCACGAGATGGCCGGCATCTACGCCTTCGACCGGACCCTGAAGGACGGCGGCTCCAACCCGGCCGCCCACGCCAACGCCGACACCGTACTCGTCGTGGACGTCGAGCCCGTCGCGCCCGGCCGGGACCTCCTGGTCGGCAGCGACCGCACGGCCGCCTTCGACGTACACGTCTCCCACCACGGCCCCGAACCGGTGGAGGTCACCCTGGCCACCGTGTGGGGACCCCAACTCGGCTCGGCCGACGACCCGGCACCCGGCACCGGTCACACCCCGGTCACCGTGCACCCCTACCAACTCAGCGAACCCGTCCACGTCTCCGAAAGCCTGCCGGACGGCCTCGGCGCGGCGCGGCTGCACCTGCTGGCCCTCGCCGAGGACGGCCACGTGATCGCCCGTACGTGCGTGGACGTCGCCGACAGGTGAGAAGACACGGGGCGCCGGGGCCCGCAGCGGGGCCCCGGCGCCGGCATCACCCGTGACGGACACTCAATAAGCTGTTGCCCTCCCGGCTCGGCCGAGCCACACAGGCCCGAAAGGACCACGATGGCCACCACCCGACTGCGTGATGTCGCCGCCCGCGCCGGCGTGTCGATCCGCACGGTGTCCAATGTCGTCAACGGGTACGCGCAGGTCTCCGACGAGACCCGGCGGCGGGTGGAGGAGGCGGTGGCCGAACTCGGCTACCGCCCCAACCTGCTGGCCCGTAACCTCAAGCGCGGACGCACCGGGCTGCTCGCGCTGGTCGTCCCCGAACTGGACGTGCCGTACTTCTCCGAGCTGGCCCGCTTCGTCATCGCCGAGGGCCGCCGGTACGGCTACACCGTCGTGGTCGACCAGACCGACGGCGAACCGGAGCGTGAACGGGAACTGATCATGCGCGGGGCCAGCGCCGCCCTCTTCGACGGCGTCATCCTCAGCCCGCTGTCGCTCTCCCAGGCCGACCTCGCGCGGCGTGACGGGTCCGAGCCGCTGGTGCTGCTCGGTGAGCGCATCGCCGACAGCCCCTACGACCACGTCGCCATCGACAACGTCACCGCCGCGTGCACCGCCACCGAGCACCTGCTCGGCCTCGGCCGCCGGCGGATCGCCGCGGTCGGCGACCAGCCCTACGACACGGGCGAAACCGCCCAACTGCGCACCCGTGGCTACCGCGACGCGCACGCCGCCCGCGGGCTGCCCGTCGACGACTCCCTGATCGTGCCCACCGCCCGCTTCCACCGCTCCGACGGCGCCGCGGCGATGGCGGACCTGCTCAACCATCCCGACGGCCCGCCCGACGCGGTCTTCTGCTACAACGACCTGCTCGCCGAAGGAGCCATCCGCACCCTGCTCACCCGGGGCCTGCGTGTTCCCCAGGACGTCGCCGTCGTCGGCTTCGACGACATCGAGACCGGCCTCTACAGCACCCCGACCCTGACCACCGTCTCGCCGGACAAGGCCGCCATCGCCCGCCTCGCCGTCCAGCGCCTCATCGGCCGCCTCACCGACGGCCCCGACGAGCCGCCCGCCGAACTGTGGGCCCCCCACCACCTGGCCGTCCGCGAGAGCACCACGGGCTGACACCATCGGCTCAGGTCCGGGCACCGGTGCCCGACAGGGTGCCTTCGACGACGTCGCGCAGTTGTGACCGGGCGGTGATGCCCAGTTTGGGGAAGACCCGGTAGAGGTGGGAGCCGACCGTGCGCGGGGAGAGGAAGAGTCTCTCCCCGATCTCACGGTTCGTCAGGCCGCGGGCGGCGAGCTGGACGATGTGCTGTTGCTGAGGGCTGAGTCGGGTGAAGGCACTGGGCGCCACGCCCACATCGCCCTCGATGCCGGCGGCTCGCAGTTCTGCCGTCGCCCGCTCGGTCCATGGCCGCGCGCCGAGTCGTCGGAAGGTGTCGAGCGCCGCGGTGAGCAGTGGGCGGGCCTCGGCGACGCGGCGTTGTCTTCTGAGCCACTCCCCGTAGTCCAGGCGTGTCTGCGCCCGCTCGAACGGCCGTTGCTCGCCCATCTCATCCACCAGCGCGGCCTGGAAGTACGGTTCCGCCTGCTCCGGTGGGGCGAGCAGGGCGCGGCCCCGGTCGAGCAGTGCGGTGATCCGTGCCGACGCGCCGGTGCCCAGGCGCCGGGCCGACCGCTCCAGCAGTCCGGCGGCGTCCTCCCGTCGGCCCCGGCGGACGGCCGCCGCGGCGAGTTCGGCCAGGACGGTGGAGGAGACGTGGTAGTGCACCGGATCGCCGTCGTCGGTGAAGGCTGAACGGAACTGCGGGTACGCGGTGTCGTAGTCGCCCTCGGCCACGGCGGCCAGGCCGAGGGCCCGGCGTGCGAAGACCGCGACGGAGCGGCTTTCCAGCGGGTCGACGAGGGCCAGCGCCCGTTCGGCGCCCCGGCGCGCGCCGGCCGGATCGCCGAGCAGCGCGAGCACCGTCGCGTCGAGCGCGTGCGCGCACGCCTCGGCGTGGTCCAGCCCGGCCGCCGACGCCACCGCCGCGACCTCGGCGGCCACCGAACGGGCCTCGGCCCACCGGCCCTGCTCCAGCAGCGCCCAGCCGACGGCGCATCCCAGTCCGTCCGGCAGCGGGCCACGGGCCTGCCACCGGTCGAACGCCTCGGCGAAGGTCCTGGTGGCGAGGGCGGTCAGGTCCAGGAGCCAGGCCACGACGGCGAGGGCGGTCAGGCGGCCGGCGTCGTCCTCGGCCTCGGCGATCAGCCCGGGCAGTGCCGGGGCGAGCGCGGCACCCGCCCCGTTGGGATCGGAGACGGCCAGCGCCCAGGCGCGCAGGGCACCCGCGCCGGGGGCGTCCGGCACGGCGGCGAGCAGGGCCTCGATCTGCTGTCGCGGGGACTCCTCGCCCGAGTAGTAGCGGACCACCGCGGTCGCGGCGAGCGCGTCCAGCAGGCGGGGCGAGCGGGCGGCTGCGGCCTCGTGCGCGACGCGGGTCAGCAGGGCGAGGGCCGCCGCGTGGGGCCGGCGCAGGGCCATGAGCTGCCCGACGGCCAGCGAGGCCCCGCCGATCAGTGCCGGGTCGTCGGTGCGCTCGCGGACCTCGGCGGCCAGGTGTTCCACCCAGCCGAGCTGGCCGGTGAAGACGGCCGTGGCGGCGGCCTCGGTCAGCAGCCGGGCCTGCTCCGCGCGGCGTGGGCTCAACTCGGCGGCGCGCTGCAGGGCGGCGGCAGCGGCTGCCGGTCGAGCAGCCGGTTCGCCGCCGCACCGTCCAGCGGACCGACCTCCAGGCGCTCGTATCCGTTGTCGAACCCGGGCAGCGGGGCCGCTGCGCGCACACCCACCAGCAGCGTGACGGGTTCGCTGTCCATGCGCCGGGCCACGAAGGAGAGGACGTCCAGCGACGCGCGGTCCAGCCACTGGGCGTCGTCGGCCACCACGAGCAGCGGCGCCGGCTCCGCCAGATCCGACACCAGGGTGAGAACGGCCAGACCGACGAGCATGCCATCGGAGGCCTCGGCGGATTCGTCCAGCCCCAGGACGGTCCGGAGCGCGGAACGCTGCCGCGACGGCAGGCCGTCCAGCTCGCCGAGGACCGGACGCAACAACTGATGAAGCCCCGCGAACCCGAGCTTCGCCTCGGACTCGGTGCCGACCGCGCGCAGCACCCGACCGCCCTCACGCCGCGCGCGGTCGGCCGCGAAGTCCAGCAGCACGCTCTTGCCGGCCCCGGGGTCGCCCGTGAGGATCAGCACCTCGCCGTGGGACCGGCCGGCGGCGAGCCGCCGCACGAAGTCCGCGGTCTCGGCTTCCCGTCCCACCATCGGCAGTTCGAGATCGTCGACCGGGCGCTCGTTCCGCCGAGCGCTTCCGATGTCTTTCACGGTGCTCCAGTGTCTTTCGGGGTGCTCCAGGAATCGAGGTTGCTCGGACGGACCGACCGCGAGGTCAACGGTCACACCGTCCGGGATATTCCGACGGCGGACGGGTCCCGGGCGCATCACGGTCCCGCCACGTCCCGCGCTGCCTCCACGGTGCAGTCACCTGACGCATACCGCGGCACGCCCCACGCGACACACCATGGTGCGGCACGGGCGTCCACGGGGCGCGGCGCCCCGTACCCGACATGAGCGGCCGCTCGTCCGCGTCCCGCCCGCACCCGCGCTCCGGGCACGCCGGAAGCGATCGAACTGGAGAGAATCGTGGACACCATCACCCTGGGCGACGTCACGCTGACCCGGGTCCGGGAGTACTTCGGTCCCGTCGACATGACGCCCGAGGCGTTCTTCCCCGAGAGTCCGGCGGAGGCGTGGGAGGCGCACCGTTCCTGGCTGGAGCCGGACTTCGTGAACCCGGAGACCCGGATCGTCAACTCGGCCATCCAGACCTGGGTGCTGCGCAGCGAGGGCCGGACCATCCTGGTCGACACCGGTGTCGGCAACCACAAGGACCGCCCGTACGCACCGGTGTGGAACCGGCTCGACACCGACTTCCTGGACAACCTCGCCCGCGCCGGGGTCCGCCCCGAGGACGTCGACATCGTGGTCAACACGCACCTGCACATCGACCACGTCGGCTGGAACACCTACCTCGACGGCCGGACCTGGGTTCCGACGTTCCCCAACGCCACCTACCTCATGCCCAAGGCGGACTTCGACTTCTGGAACCCCGCCAACGGACACAAGCCGCTGCTCGGCCGCGGCAACCAGAACGTCTTCGAAGACAGCGTCGCCCCCGTCCACCAGGCCGGCCGCACCGAGTTGTGGGAGGGCAGCCACCGCATCGACACCAACCTGCGGCTCGACCTCGCGCCCGGCCACACCCCGGGCTCGTCGGTTCTCACGCTGGAATCCGGATGCGACCGGGCCCTGTTCGTCGGCGGCCTGCTGCACAACCCGGTCCAGATCCACGAGCCCGACTCCAACAGCTGCTTCTGCGAGGACCCCGCCGAAGCCCGCACCACCCGCCGCAGGCTCCTGGGCTGGGCCGCCGACCACAACGCCCTCGTCGTCCCCGCGCACCTGGGCGGTCACGGCGCCGCCGAAGTCGTCCGCGAGAGAGGGAGGTTCGCCGTCAAGGGCTGGGCGCCCTTCGCCCCGTACACCGAGCAGGTCTGAGCCCCCGCGGAAAGGCACCGCTGTGAACCACCACCCCGACCCCGTCGTCACCACCGCTCAAGGGGCCGTCCGCGGTCTGCGCCGAGGCGCCCCCCTCACCTTCCTGAACATCCCCTACGCCGCCCCGCCCCGCGGCGCCGGCCGGTTCGCTCCGCCGCGCCCGCACGAGCGGTGGGACGGCGTACGGGACGCCACCGTGCCGGGGCCCAACGCCCCGCAGTCCGAACGCAAACTCGGCAACGTGGACATGACCCCCTACTTCGGCGCCGGTTGGAGCCGTGGGGAGGACTACCTCACCGTCAACGTCTTCGCGCCCGCCGCCGGCGGTGAGGGCCTGCCGGTGATGGTGTTCGTCCACGGCGGCGGGTTCGTCGCCGGATCGACGCGGTCGGCCCTGTACGACGGCTTCGCCTTCGCCCGCGACGGTGTCGTCCTCGTCACCCACAACTACCGGCTGGGCGTCGCCGGGTTCCTGGACATCCCCGGCGCGCCCGCCAACCGCGGTCTGCTCGACGTGGTCGCCGCGCTGCGCTGGGTGCGGGAGAACATCGCCGCCTTCGGTGGTGACCCGGGCAACGTCACGCTCTTCGGCCAGTCGGCCGAGGCGACCATCGTCGGCGGTGTCCTCGCCACCCCTGAGGCCACCGGCCTGTTCCGCCGGGCGATCGCGCAGAGCGGCAGCGGCCTGGGAGCGTTCACATCCCAGCAGGCGGCCCGCGTCACCAGGGCGGCGGCCGTGGCCCTGGGCATCGAGCCCACCCTCGACGCCTTCGCGGACGTCCCCGACGAGCGCCTGGTCGAGTCGGCCTCCCGGCTCGCGGGCATCGACCTGCGCACCGCGACCCACCGCGACCCGCTGATCGGACTGAGCCCCTTCAGCCTCGTCCTCGACACCCAGCCCGCCGAATCCGTCGCCACCGGCCTGAGCGCCGACGTCGACCTGCTCGTCGGCACCAACACCGAGGAGGGAAACCTCTACCTGGTCCCGGTGGGCACCTACGCCACCTCGACCGCCGCCGACGTCGACGCGATCGCGGCGCGCTCCCACCCCGATCCGGCACGACTCGTCGCCGCCTACCGCGAGTCACGCCCCGAGGCGTCCTTCGCGGAACTGCGCTCCGCCATCATGGGCGACGCGCTCTTCGGTGCGGGCAGCCGTGCTCTGGCCGACGCCCACGCGGCCCACTCGGGGTCCGCCACCCACGCCTACGAGTTCGCCTGGCGCTCGCACGCCCTGGACGGACAACTCGGCGCGACGCACGCCGTCGAGCTGCCCTTCGTCTTCGATCTGGCGGACCGGCCCGAGCTGACCGGCCCCAACGCCCTTCTCGGCCCCGGCGTACCCCCCGCGGACCTCGCCACCCGCATGCACAACGCCTGGGTCCGGTTCGCCACGACCGGCGACCCCGGCTGGCACCCGTACGACACCGACCGCAGGGCCACCATGCGCATCGACACCGAGTGGACCCAGGTCGACGACCCCCGCAGCCGGGAACGACAGGCCTGGAGCTGACCGCTCCCGCCTGTCGTGCCCGCCCACCCCTCCGAGGAACACCATGACCACAACCGTCGTCACCACCGACAACGCACCCTCCCTGCCGGCCCCGCTGTCCCAGGGCATCCGCAAGGGGCCCGTCCTACAGGTCTCCGGGCAGCTCCCACTCGACCCGGCCACCGGCGCGATCGTCGGCACCACGGTCACCGAGCAGACCGCACAAGCCCTGCGCAACGTCACCGCCGTGCTCAAGGCGGCCGGCGCGAACCTGGCAGACGTCGTCATGCTCCGCGTCCACCTCACCGACCCCGCGCATCCGGCCGCGATGAACGACGCGTACGCGGCATCCGTCGGCGAACCCTTCCCCGCCCGCACCACCGTCTACATGCGACTCCCGCCGGGACTGCTCGTGGAGGTCGACGCCCTGGCGGTGCTGGACGACTGACCAGGACGTCCGGTCGCCCGAGGGGGACGTGCGTCCGACGGGATGGACGGCGGGCCTGGCGGAGCGCCCGGCCCGTGGGCGACCTGACCGGTCACCGGTGGTCCAGGGGACGCGGAGCCGGCGGCGACAGCTGTGGGACGCCTTCCCCGAGCGGCGTCGGGCGGACCTGGGTACCGGGTCGCCCGAAGCGGATGACCCCGCCGCGGGCGCCCAGTTGGGCCCCGAACGGTCGGTTCGCGCGCGGATGCCGTGGCGGTGTTGCCGCTCGGCGAGAACGCCGGGCGGTCCGGCACCGTCGCCGCACTGCGGTTCGCCGGTGCGCGGATCACCGGCCGCCCGGACCTGACCGGAGCGGGGATCCGCCACGCGTTCCGGCTCGACGGCTGCGGGCTGGAGCAGCCGGTGAGCCCGTGCGTCGCGTTCTCGTCCCGTCAGCGAGGGGGAATATCCGCATCCCGTGACGCCTTGCTGGTGATCATGCGCATCTTCCGTACCTACGCCCGCGCCTACGCCGACGACCTCGATGCGGTGCTGGCACCGCTCACCACGGTTACGGGTGAGCCGGTCAGCACCCGCTTCACGATGCCGAACGGCTTGGAGTTGGCCACGGTCGGCCAGCTTCTGGTGGTGGCGGGCGATGAGCGGGCGCTGGAGCCCTACAGGGCGACGGTGGCCACGCTCATCATCGACGACCTGGACGATTGCCAGGCGTTGCTGAACCGGACCGGAGCGCGGATCGTGCGCGGTCCGCAGGCCGTTCCCACGGGCAGGAACCTGACTGCCGAGCTGCCAGGTGGCGTCCAGATCGAATACGTGGAATGGGACGACGCCCAGTGGGAACGTGCCGGTGGCCGACCGGCATAGGGACTCTCCTTCCCGAGTCCGGCGCCGGTGAGGCATCCGTCGCTGAGAGGGCCGCGGGTCATCAACGGTGGCCGCGGCCTTCCCTCGACTCCCTCGCCCTGTGCGACTACGGCACGAGGTCGCGTTGATACCAGGTGCCTGGCTTCCCACCGAGGTGGGCCGGGTCGGCCGGGCCGACGGGGACGAACCCGGCTTCGGTCAGCACCTTCTGGGACGCGACGTTCTGGCTGGTGGTGGCTGCCCGCAGGGTGCGCAGCCCGTGCCGGATCGCCGCCAGTCGGCACAGCTCCCGGACCGTCGCTGTCGCCACGCCACGACCGGCGGCATGCCGCGCGACCCGGTAGCCGAGTTCCGCGGTGTGGTCTTCGATGCGGGCCAAGTTGAACCTGCCGAGCACCGAGCCGTCCTCGGCGACGAGCACGTAGCAGGCGCGGACGCCGGTCTCCTGCTCGGCAAGCAGGGCGTTGTACCGGTCGGTGAACTGGTCGAAGAAGTCGTCACCACGGTCGGACACCGAGGTGGCGAAGTAGGCGCGGTTCTCCAGCTCGAAGGCGAGGACCGCCGGGGCATGACCGGCGTGCAGCCGCTTCAACTCGGGCATGGCCCGACCTTAGCCAGGTTTCGCGCCGTGGCCGCCTGGGTTTCCGCCGGAGGCGGACACCTCAAGCCCAAGGCGCGTATCGCTCCACGGCTGAAGTACCGACCCGGTCCCTGCTCGGGTCGTCGCCGGCACAGGGATACGTCGTTGGCGCTCACATCCGGGCGCGACCCCGGCCCGCGCAGCGCCAAGCGGGCGAGCGGGCGAGCGGGCGAGCGGGCGAGCGGCTGGGTGATCGCCAGGCCGGTGGTCGGCATCCGGCTGCGGGACAGGTGTTCGGGTCCGGTGCCCCGGACGCCGATGCGCACCCGCCCCCGGCCGCGCCCCGCAGCCTCCGCGCACGCGGGCCGCTGACGCGCCGGAAGCGGTGGCGGCTGCGGCTGCCGCTGCGCCGGGAACGCGTCCCTGTCGCACCGGCCACGCCCCGGTCGGGCCCGCTGCCCGGTACACAGCCGCGGTTGTGCACCCCGCCCCGGCATGCCGACCGGCGCGGCGCGGGCAGGATCACGGCATGGCAGACCCGTACTTCCGTATCGCCGACGCCGCGATCGCCTGTGCCTTCCAGGACGATGGCGAGGGGATCGCCGCGTTGCTGGAGCCGCTTACGCCCGTCGAGGTCAAGAAGGTCGTCGGCCGCCTGGCGGTCCGCACGGCGGAGGCGATGACCGAATGGGGCGAGCAGGCCGGCCTGACCCGCGAGCAGTGCTGCGGGGTGTGGCAGGCCGCCCTCCTGCGTGGACAGTTGCTCGACGAACAGGCGTGACAACGGTCGCTCTCCCGTGGCCCTTTGAGCGCGCAGCGTAGCGGGGGCGCGTACGTCCACCGGTGCACGTACGCGGTGCGGCTGGACGCCCCGGGCACGCGACACTCGGTGAATGCGGTGGCCCGGGGTTGTGTTCCAAGGTCCGCAGCCCTCAGCGCCCGATGAGGTGTCTCGGCGCGACGGGCCGCACGACCGTGCGGTCGGGGACCGGCAGCCGGTGCCGCGAACCCATCGCTGGTGACCGCCACTGCCGCGGACACCGCCCCGATTCCGCAGTGTCCGCGGCGTGTTGTCCTGCGGGACGGCCTGCGGGCGTCTCGCCACGGCACCGTACCCGTCAGGGCGTCGGCCGGGTCAGCCGAGGGTCCATTGCTGGTTGGTGTGGCCGGTGCACGTCCACAGCTGGGCCAGGGCGCCGTCGGCGGTGGAGGCGCCGGTGACGTCGAGGCACAGGCCGGACTGGACGCCGGTGACGGTGCCGTCGGCGTTGAAGCGCCACTGCTGGTTGGCCTGGCCGTTGCAGGGCCAGGTGACCACCTTGGTACCAGGGACGGCGCCCTGCCCCTGGGCGTCCAGGCACAGTTGGCCGCCGCCCCCGTACACGGTCAACTGGCCGGACGGGGTACGGGTCCACAACTGATTCGCACCACCCCAGCAACCGTAGACCTGCACCTGGGTACCCGCCGCGGTCGAACCACCCGGCACGTCAAGACACTTGCCCGCACCCACCGCACGCAACTCACCCGTGGTCGCACCGGTACGGCTGGTGGTGTATCCGGCAGCCGTGATGTTGGCCTGGACGGCGTTCTCGGTGGCGTCGGAGGGGTAGCCGGAGGTCATCACGCCCTCGTAGAAGGTGCCGGTGGCGCCGTTGCTGTTGTCGCCGCCGATGCCGAGGATGATGGCGCCTTCCTTGTGCATGGGGTTGTAGCCCGCGACGTCGGGGCGTGGTCCGCTGTAGAAGGTGGAGAGGCCGCCGGACTGCGCGTTGCCGGCGCGGATCGCCCACTGGTTCGGCTCGCCCTTGACCATGGCGGTCAGGAAACGGTCGTTGACGCTCGGGTCGTTGGCGTTGTAGCCGGCGTGCACCCCGGAGAACAGGCCGTTCTCCTGGTCGGCCATCACCCACGGGCCGTTTCCGGTGCCGTAGCCCCACACCTTGATGTTGCCGAAGTAGACGGCCTCCATGTGGCCGTTGCCGGTGTCGGTGTTGCTGGTCTCGGCGTTGCCGTAGTCGAAGCAGCAGCCGCCGTTGTAGTGGGTGCCGTCGAAGATCGCGTACATGCCTTCGGGCTGGTCGCCGGTGGCGATGCCGTTGGTGTGGTCGTCGCGGTAGCCGGTACCCGGGGCGATGTAGACGCCGTACGCCTGGTGGCCGCCCACGGTGATGGGCGCGGCGGTGGCGTTGGCGAGGTTGTCCGGGCCCGGCGCGGCCCCGCCGCCGGGGGCCTGGGTGAGGTTGTTGCCACGGCCGGACTGGTCGTAGATGACGGTGATGACGCAGGTCGTGCCCGCGCAGAAGGAGTCCTGCGCGGCTGCGTCGGCGTAGCCGCCGGTGCCGAGCACGCCGATGTTCCTGGTCGAGCCGTCGGAGGCGCGCCGGACCTGGTACAGCGGGCCGCCGTACGAGCCGTACAGCGCTCGGGTGGTGGAGTGCGCGGCCACACAGGGCGTGCCCCCGGCGGCGTAGATGTCACACGGTCCCTGGGTGGCGGCCTGGGCCGGGCCGGCGGTGGTCCCGCCGGTGACCAGCCCAGCGAGGACGATGGCCACCGCGGCGCCCACCCGGGCGAGGACGTTGGCGCGGAGCGGCGGCCTACGGAGGCGGTGCCATGGGCGGAGGTTGCTCATCTGGGCTCCCTCGACAGGTGGAATTGTTAGCGCTAACATCGCCACGCCCGACAGATGCCGGTCCGCAGGGGGTGGGGATGCTCCGGGAAGAGACGGTGCCGCCACGGCTGAGTACCTGTCAAGTGTTCGCGCGCACAATGGGGTTGGGGACCAGCCGGAGGGCCGCGGAACAATCCCGCTGTCACACCCGGGATGCGAGCGTCGTCGGCCTCTCTGGTTTCGAAACACCGGCGAACACCTGGAAACTCGCTGCCGCGTATTGACGGCTCCCCCGGATTCCGAGTTCCCTGGCTACCGGAGCACATCTCACCGAGGCCGTTGCCGGGCGGCCTCCGCGGTGCTCCCGTTCCCCGAACCGACGGTGGCATCGCACCGTCATCGCCCGCGCGCCACAACCCGCCGGAGCATCGCGGGTGCGCGCCTTCCCCCGGAACGACCTGGAGGTCGGACATGCCTCTCGGAAGGACCCTGATCAGACTTCACCACGCCTGGGCCTTAGCGGTCGCCCTGGCGCTGGTCCTCGCGACCGGTGCACTGGCCGCGACGACACCGGCCGTCGCGGCCGGCAGCACGTTGAAGGCGGCGGCGGAGTCGGACGGCCGGTATTTCGGCACCGCGCTGACCGACGCCGACCTCGGCGTCACCGGTGAAACCACCGTCGCCGGGACACAGTTCGACATGCTGACCCCCGGCAACGAGATGAAGTGGGACACCACCGAGCCGTCCAACGGCTCGTACAACTTCGGTCCGGGCGACCAGCTCGTACGGTTCGCCCAGGCACACGGCATGCGGGTGCGCGGTCACAACCTGGTCTGGCAGAGCCAGTTGCCCGCCTGGGTGAGGAACTTGCCGCTGAACCAGGTGCGCTCCGCCATGGAGTCGCACATCACCACCGAGGCCACCCACTACAAGGGGCAGGTCTACGCGTGGGACGTGGTCAACGAGCCGTTCAACGCCGACGGCTCCCTCGTCGGGGACGTGTTCTACCAGGCGATGGGGTCCGGTTATCTCGCCGACGCGCTGCGCACCGCGCACGCCGCCGACCCGGGCGCCAAGCTCTACATCAACGACTACGGCATCGAGGGTGAGAACGCGAAGAGCGACGCCCTCTACCGCCTCGCGCAGTCGCTCCTCTCCCAGGGCGTACCGCTGGGCGGCATCGGGTTCGAGAGCCACTTCGTCCTCGGCCAGATCCCCGCCGACATGCGGGCCAACATGGAGCGCTTCGCGAACCTGGGCCTGGACGTGGCCGTCACCGAACTGGACGACCGCGTCCAGCTCCCCGCCTCCGGCTCCGCCCTCCAACAGCAGTCCACCGACTTCGGCGCCGTGGTGCGCGACTGCCTGGCCGTCACCCGCTGCGTGGGCGTGAGCCAGTGGGGCGTGGACGACGCGCACTCCTGGATCCCCGGTGCCTTCCCCGGCTACGGCGCCGCCACCATGTACGACGGCAACGACCAGCCCAAGCCGGCCTACGGCGCGGCGCTCTCCGCGCTGGGCGGATCGAACCCCGGCGGAGGCGGTGGCACCACGGGTGAGTTGCGTGCGGTGGGTGCGGGCAAGTGCCTTGACGTGCCGGGTGGTTCGACCGCGGCAGGTACCCAGGTGCAGATCTACGGCTGCTGGGGCGGTACCAACCAGTTGTGGACCCGTACCCCGTCCGGCCAGTTGACCGTGTACGGGGGCAGTGGCCAGTTGTGCCTGGACGCCCAGGGGCAGGGCGCCGTCCCTGGTACCAAGGTGGTCACCTGGCCCTGCAACGGCCAGGCCAACCAGCAGTGGCGCTTCAACGCCGACGGCACCGTCACCGGCGTCCAGTCCGGCCTGTGCCTCGACGTCACCGGCGCCTCCACCGCCGACGGCGCCCTGGCCCAGCTGTGGACGTGCACCGGCCACACCAACCAGCAATGGACCCTCGGCTGACAGGGACGGCCTGGCGTACGCCGACGACGACACCTCACCCCGCCACCACTCACCCGCACGTCAACGGAGGGTGTAGCGCCAGTCGTTGCTCGGGTGGTGGTGGCCCGGGGGGTACTCGTGCACCACTTCGCCGAGGAAGGCGAAGCCCGTCGCGCGACAGACCGCGTTCGAGGCCGTGTTCGTCACGCGGGGGAAGGCGTGGGCCGCCGGGCGGCGACGCTCCGGCGGGAAGTCGGCCAGGAGGGCGAGGAGAGCGCGGACGGAGGCCGTGGCCCAGCCTTGGCGCTGGTGCTCCGGAAGGACACCCCAGCCCACCTCGAACACCGGCTCCCCCTCGTGTTCCTTCGGGACGAAGGAGACCGTACCCACGGTGTCCCCCGCCGGGCATTCCACGCGGAACACCCGGCCCTCGTGCGGTTCCTCGGCGCTCATCGCCGTCCAGCGGCGGTGACGAGCGACAAGCGCGGTGTCCGATTCCGGGCCACCCAGGTGTGCCGTCATCTCCGGGGTGTTGCGGCGGCGGAGCAGCCAGAGATCATCGTCCGCCCAGGGCTGGAGGCGGACCGGACGTGTGGTGCGCATGAGATGAGGGAACACCCTGGGACGGGCGTTGCGCATCCCGATTTGATGTCGGGTGCCGGTGGAGGTCGGCACGGTCGCCACCGACCGCACCCGACTCGCGCCCGGACGCCTGGCCGACAACGGCTGAACACCCGAACTCACGACGCTCAGGCCCTTCGGTGGGAGAATGCCGCCATGCCTGACGAACCGTTACCCCGTGGCAAGGACACCGCGTCCGCGCGGGAGGAGGACGGCCCCGGGCCCGTGGCGAAGGCGGTCCTCGATGTCCTGCTGGGTATTCTGCTCATCGCGGGTGAAGTGCTGGTGTGGATCATCGTGGAGTTGCGCAACAGCAACGGGTTCCTCTCCGCTCCTTCCCCGTCGCCCTACTGGACCCTGCTGCCGTTCGGTCTCGCCGTGTGCGCCGTGGCCGTCGCCGTGTGGCGGCGGGCCCCGTTGACGGCCGTGGTGCAGGTGCTGTCGGCGCTGGCGTTCCTGGTGGTCTTCTTGACGGCGTTGGGAACGCACCATCCCGCACCCGTTCCCCCGCCGGACCCGGCCTACTCCCCGTGCTACACCGGCAGCGGGACGTGTCACCAGGCCCCGCCCGTGCGGCCGGCCCGCGTGGCTGCCTCGGACAGCCACGCGGGCCGGGGGACGCGCCGCCGGGGTTCAGTTCAGCGTGAGGGCGGTGTCGTCGATGACGAAGGAGGTCTGCAGGGACTGGTCCTCTGTGCCGGTGAAGGTGATCGTGACGGCCTGCCCGGCGAGGGAGGAGACGTCGAGGGTCTTCTGTGTGTAGCCGGTGGCGGCGTCGAGGTTGGAGTAGGTGGCGAGAGTGGTGCCGTTCGCCTTGACGGTGAGGGTGTCGTAGGCGGTCGAGCTGGTCGTCTCGGCGGTGTCGACGTGCAGGTAGAAGCTGAGGGTGGCCTTGCAGCCGGACGGGACGGTGACCGTCTGCGACAGGGTGTCGGTGTGGGCCGAGCCGTAGCCGTCGAGCCAGGCGTCCCATGTGCCGCCGTGGGCCGGCTCGCCTTGCGCGCCGTACTGGCCGATGATGCCCGAGCTGGCGGACCAGATCGTGTCGCCGGACTCGAAGCCCGGGTTGCCGAGCTTCTGGCCGGGGTTGGCGCAGGTGCCGCCGCCGGCCGGGGCGATCGTCCAGGTGAAGGTGGCCGAGCCGGAGGCGTTGGTGTCGTCGGTGGCGGTGACGGTCACCTGGTACGTGCCGGCGGTGGTGGGTGTGCCGGAGATCAGGCCGGTGCCGGAGGCGATGGTCAGGCCGGGCGGCAGACCGGTCGCGCGGTAGGCGAGCGTGGCGGAGGGTGCGGAATCGCTCGCCGTGATCTGGAGGTGCGTCGCGGTTCCGACGGTGCCGGTCTGCGCGCCGGGGTTGGTGACGGTGACGGTGTTGCCGCCGGGCGGTTGGCCGTTGCCGATCGGCAGGCCGCCGGGGGGTGCGTACATGGCCACGTCGAAGGTGCTGCCGCTCGGCGCGGCGGCGACCGGAACGACGGTGACGGCGTTGCCGCCGGCCAGGACGGACGTGGAGATGTAGTCGCCGAACATCCGGCCCTGTGAGGTGTTCGGCAGCCAGGACAGCGTCACGGGGCCGGCGAGTTGGGTGGGCGTCGTCCAGGTGGCGCCGCCGTCCGCGGAGGAGAGGTAGCCGGCGTAGAGCTGGCAGGTGGTGTCGGTGCAGGAGGCGTCGGGATAGTAGTAGTACGTCAGGCCGATGCGTGCGGTGTTGCCCGAGCTGCCGGGGTCCACGCCGATGCCGGGTACGAAGTGGTCGGCGGTGCTGGTGGCGGCGTCGATGGGCACCCGGGCGGGCGCGCTCCACGAGGTTCCGTCCGCCGAGGTCGACATGATGATGTCGTTGCTCGGGCAGCCGGTGCGGAAACGGCAGTCGGACCAGACCACGTACACCGTGCCGGACGCGTCGATCTCGGCGGAGGGCAGCGGCCCTTCACGCAGGGTGTCCCGTGGTGACAGGGCGGCGGCCTCGTCCTCCAGGCCGGCGACCGGGTGGTGCGAGACGGTGGCGATCTGCACGCTGGAACCCCAACTGGCGCCGCCGTCGCTGGAGGTGAAGGACCGCTCGCTGTCCTCGGTGCCCGAGGCGAACGGTACGACGACGGTGCCGTCGGGCCGTACGACCGGCTGCCCGCCCAGTCCGCTCGGGCTGTCGGCCGGGCTCTGCTGCGCGCCCCAGGTCACGCCGCCGTCGACCGATGTCTTCATGTGTTCGGCGTCACCGGCGTTGGCGTCGTCGTACTCGGTGTAGCAGTGGCCGTAGTAGGGGCTGGCCGGGTGGTTGTCGCAGACCGTCCAGTTCTTGTCGTCGAAGGTGCCGGTGGAGACGGTGACCGGGTTGCCCCAGGTGTGACCGCCGTCCGTGGAACGGCTCAGCTCGACGTCGACGGCGTTGCCCGAGCCGATGCCGAGCCAGGAGACCATCCACGCCCCGTCCTTGGCGTCGTAGGCCACGGAGGCGTCGCTCGCGGCGGAGTAGCCTCCGCCGGTGTTCGTGGTGGAGTCGGGCAGGAAGCCGTGCGTCCAGGTCTGCCCGCCGTCGGTGGAGGTCGCCCAGCCGATGTTGGAGGCGCCGCCGCCGTAGACCCGTCCCACCTGGAAGGCGGCGACGACGGTGTTGCCGTAGCTGTAGGTGTCCGGTTCGACCTCGGTGGCGTGCTGGGCCTGCGAGTCGGTGTACGGGTCGGTGCTGACCCGGGTGAGCGAGGTGGCGTGCGGGGCCGTCGGGGCGGGGGCGGCGGACGCGGGGGCGGCGAAGCCGGGGGCGGCGAAGCCGGGGGCGGCGAAGCCGGGGCCGGCCAGCCCCGTCGCCGCGGCCAGCGCCCCGATGAGCAGGCCGGTTCTTCCTCTTGCCAGTCTGGACATGTCTCTCCTGACATGCAAACGGCACCGGTGTCGGCTGCCGGCGGAACAGGACAGCCGGATAGTGGTGCGGTCCCAGCCCGTCGGGAAGGCGACAGCCCTGGCGGGAACCCGACATGGCGCACTTACGCCATGTGGCACCCAGGGATTGCGCGCGGCCGTCCCGGAGGCGACCGCCGGGAGGAACCGACCTCCGAGGTCAGGTGTGGCGGTCCGGGGGTGCGAGCAGTGCCGCGAGGGCGGCGACGGGATCGGGGCCGGATTGGCCGATGGGCCAACGGAAAGCAGGCGCGGGTGAGTTGACCACGGCCCGCTGCCCGGACTTCGCCGGGCGTGGGCTCACGTGCGGCGCCCCGTGCTCCGGCGGGGCGTCCTTCCGGATCCGATGTCCTGACGCATCGTCACCAGGTCGGCCAGTTCGGCGTCGGAGAGTTCGGTGAGCGCCGCCTCGCCGTGGCTGAGCACGGCGTCCGCGAGGTCCTTCTTCCGCTGGAGCATCTCCGCGATCCGGTCCTCGACCGTGCCTTCCGCGATCAGCCGGTGCACCTGCACCGGCTGGGTCTGGCCGATGCGGTACGCGCGGTCGGTGGCCTGGTCCTCGACCGCCGGGTTCCACCAGCGGTCGAAGTGGATGACGTGGCCGGCGCGGGTCAGGTTGAGACCGGTGCCGGCGGCCTTGAGGGAGAGCAGGAAGACCGGCCGTTCACCGCGCTGGAAGCGGTCGACCATCTCTTCGCGCTGTTTCACCGGCGTTCCGCCGTGCAGGAACTGCGCGGCGGTGCCGCGGGCGGCGAGGTGCTGTTCGAGCAGCCGCCCCATCTCGACGTACTGGGTGAAGACGAGCGCCGAGCCGTCCTCGGCCACGATGGTGTCGAGCAGTTCGTCGAGCAGTTCCAGTTTCCCGGAGCGGCCGGCGAGTTTCGCGTTCTTCTCCTTGAGGTATTGCGCCGGATGGTTGCACACCTGTTTCAGGCCGGTGAGCAGTTTCATCACCAGTCCTCGCCGGGCCATCCCGTCCGCCTCGCCGATCGCCGCCAGCGACTCGCGCACCAGCGCTTCGTACAAGGACGCCTGCTCCCTGGTCAGCGCGACGGGCTGGTCGGTCTCGGTCTTGGGCGGCAGTTCGGGGGCGATACCGGGGTCGGACTTGCGGCGGCGCAGCAGGAAGGGGCGGATCAGCCGGGTGAGGCGGTGTGCGGTCGCCTGGTCGCCGTCGGCCTCGACCGCGCGGGCGTAGCGGTCCCAGAACGCGGTGAGCGTGCCGAGCAGGCCGGGGGTCGTCCAGTCGAGCAGGGCCCACAGCTCGGAGAGGTTGTTCTCCACCGGGGTGCCGGTCAGAGCGACGCGCCCGGCGGCGGGGACGCTGCGCAGCGCCCGTGCCGTGTCGGAGTACGGGTTCTTGACGTGCTGCGCCTCGTCCGCGACGAGCAGGTCCCAAGGCACACCGGGCTCGGCCAGGCGCTGGGCGTCGCGCCGCAGTGTGCCGTACGTCGTGAGGACGAAGGCGTCCGGTGCGAGGTCGTCCAGGTTGCGGCCGGGGCCGTGGAAGCGGCGTACGGCGGTGCCGGGTGCGAATCGCCGTACCTCGCGTTCCCAGTTGCCGAGCAGGGAGGTCGGACACACCACCAACGTCGGGCCGTGGGCGGATCGTTGGTGC
The DNA here is from genome assembly GCF_000240165.1 of Streptantibioticus cattleyicolor NRRL 8057 = DSM 46488. Lineage (NCBI taxonomy): Bacteria > Bacillati > Actinomycetota > Actinomycetes > Kitasatosporales > Streptomycetaceae > Streptantibioticus > Streptantibioticus cattleyicolor. Next base: position 1,662,207 of record NC_017585.1, on the reverse strand, counting down.
CGGCGCAGGTGGAGGGCGATCACGGTGATCGTCTTGCCGAGCCCCATGTCGTCGGCGAGACAACACCCCAGGCCGAGGGAGGTCATCCGGTCCAGCCAGGCCAGCCCCCGGAGCTGGTAGTCGCGCAGGGTGGCGGCGAGCATGGCCGGTTGTCCGGGGGTGGCCGACGTGGCGTCCGCGTCCGGCTCCGGCTCGGCGATCCGCGCGCGCAGCCGCTCCAGCACGCCGCCCGCGGTGACCGGTACGGACTCGCCGTCGATCGCCACCTCGCCGGTCAGCGCCGCACCCAGGGCGTCGATCGCGGTGAGTTCGCGACCGCGCCGCTCGCGGACCTTGCGGATCAGCGCCTGGTCGACCACCACCCACTGGTCGCGCAGCCGCACCACGGGGCGGTGTGCCTCGATCAGGCGGTCCGTCTCCTCCTCGGTCAGCGGTTCGCCGCCCAGCGCCAACTGCCAGCGGAATGCGATGAGTTGACCGGAGGAGAGAAAAGTCTCCAGGTCCGACGGCGTCTTCTCGCGCCGGGGCGGCACCAGCAGACCGGACGCGGTCAGCTCCTTGACCAGCCCCTTCGGCAGGTGCGCCTCGATGCCGACGGCGGCCAGCCGCTCCGTCGCCTGGCCGAGCAGGCCCAGCAGTTCGTCATCGGCGAGCCGCAACACATCGGGCACGGGGGCGGACAGCAGGCGCGACAGCGGCGGCCATGCCTTCGCGCCCCGGCGCAGCGCCAGCAACGCGTCGCTACGGGCCCGGGTGCCGAACTGCGCCGGGGCGGCCACCTCCGCGGCCCACAACTCGGCCGCGTCGACCATCAGCGCGGGGTCGGCGAGGCTGTGTATCTGCACCACGGCCCGGAAGCGTGGCCCGGCCTCGGCGCTGTCGTCGAGGTCTTCGCCGTCCCAGTCGCCGTCCCAGATGTCGCTGTCGTGCTCCAGGCGCAGGGAGACGCGCACGCCCGCGTCCATCCCGGCGGCCACCTCGGCCGCCCACTCCCGCTGTTCGGGGACGCGTACCGGCGTCGGAGCCGCGAAGGCCGGGCCACCGGCCGGTTGCCGCGCCGTCGGGGAGCGCGGCAGGCCGTCGGCGACCGCGTCCAGAAAAGAACGCAGCAGCGGCTCGGCGGCGGGCAGCGTCACGGGCGACGAGTCCGGCAACGGGACCGCGCGCGCCTCCGGTGGCATCGCCGCCGCCAGCTCGCGGATCCGGCGCACGTCGTCACCGTCCAGCGGACCGAGCCGCCAGGCGTCGAACCCGCTGGGACTCAGCCCGGGCAACAGCCGCCCCCGCGCGGTGAGTTGCAGCGCGACGAGGGCTCCCGCCCCCCAGAACGCGGCGGACCCCGTGGCGTCGCCGCTCCGTCCCATGGCGCGAGCCCGGCTGAGTACCGGCACCGCCCGCGCGACCGGCAGCAGCACCGCGGTCACGCTCCGCCGCCGGACGCCCTTGCCGTGCGGTCGCACGACGGTCAGCTCCTCCGGTTCCACACCGCAGTCGGGCAGCTCGCCGCCGTCCGCCCGCCAGAACGCCACGCGGCCCTCCCGGGGCGGATCCCCTGGCAGGAAGACGGCCTCGCACCGGCTGAGCACGGGTACGGCGGCGGGCGCGACCGCTGTCGGCCTTCTGTGCTCCGCGGGCTCGTCCACGTCGACGACCTGGTGGATACGCGCCATGACCGGATGCCCTTCGAGCCGTGGTGCGGGCACGCGGCGAAGCGGCACGTCACGTTTTGCCTTCGCATACCTACACGCTGTACGAGCGAATGCTATCGGCCGGGGACAGCGGGCCCGGATCGCGGGCGCACCACGCGCCAACGGCCACCACCGGCCGTCAGGCCCCTCGCAGGGCGGCGGTGATGTAGGAGCGGAGGAACTCGTGCTTGCCGCCCGCGTCCGGCCGGCCGGTGATGTTGGTGATGCGGTCGTCGAAGGCGCTCTGGGTCAACGCGCCCACCGAGAACAGGTAGGCCCAAGCGTGGAAACCCGGCGGCCGGTCGGGCAGGATCCGTTCGAGGGCGGTGACGAAGGCCCGCGCCAGCGGGTCGAACAGCTCGGCGATGATGTCGCGTTCCTGGCTCGACGGGTCCGAGGCCTCCCGGAGCACCAGCCGGGCGTACCAGACGTCGGCGGGGTCGTCGTGCAGCGCGAGCACCGGGTCGATGAAGGCGGAGACGAGCTGGTCGAGCGCGTCCGGGGCCGTGGGGTCGCGCAGCGCGGCGAGGCGGGCGAGGCGTTCCTCGTTCACGTACTGCCGGGCCTCGAAGATCGCCCGGTAGAGCCGGTCCTTGGTCTTGAAGTGGTAGACGACGAGCGACAGCCCGACCTCCGCCGCGTCGGCGACCTGCCGCATCGTCGTGCCGTGGTAGCCGTTGCGGGCGAAGACCCGTTCGCCTGCCCTGAGGATCTGCTCGGCGCGGCCGGGGGGCGGCTTCCGCGTGGTCGTGGCGTTCCGCGCCGTCGTCACTTGGCCCTCCTCCGTCTGCCCAGCGGGTCCCCAGGCTACCGGCCGACGGTGGGGCCCGTCGTACCTTGACCGGCTGACTGTACGTACGTACAGTCCCATCATACGCTGTGAGAGGACCGATGAACGTGCCGAACGACTGGGTGGATGTCCACGCTCACTTCACGCCTCCGACGACCCCCGAGGAACGACGGGCGCGCTGGCAGGCGATGCGCGAGGAGTGCTTCACGCTCCCGGCGCCGTACCACTGGAGCCTGGCGGAGACGCTGCGCGCGATGGACCGCGACGGCATCGCGATGCAGTTGCTCAGCAACATCCCCAAGGACCACACCGCGCTCGCGGCCTCGAACGACTACGGCGCCTCGCTGGTCCGGGAGCACCCGTCCCGCTTCGGACTGCTCGCCGCCGTACCCACCGACGACGCGGCGGCGGCCCTCGCCGAGATCGAACGCGCCCGCACCCTGCTCGGTGCCGACGGGTTCGCCGTGACCACGGTCTACAACGGGGTGCCGCTGGGGGACCCCTCCCTGGATGTGGTCTGGGCCGAGCTGGACCGGCTCGGGGCGACGGTGTTCATCCACCCCGACGCCTACGCGCCCGGCTCGATGGGGCGGCCGAGCCCGCTGATCGAGGTCGCCTTCGACACCGCGCGCACCATCACCGACCTGGTCTACCGCGCGCACTTCCGGCGCTTCCCGGACCTCACCCACGTCGTCGCGCACTGCGGCGGGGCGCTGCCGGCGCTCTCCGGGCGGCTCGGACTGCTCGGCGGCGAGGCCTGGGTGCCCAACCCCGAGGGCCTCACACCTGAGGACATCACCGAGCAGCTCGGCCGGCTCCACCTGGACACCGCCGCCACCGCGACGGCCCACACGCTCGCCGCCGCCCTGCTCATGACGGGTCCGGACCACATCGTCTACGGCTCGGACTCCGGCGTGCCCTGCTCCACCGACCGCACCGTCCGCGCCAACCTCGAAGCCCTGCTGGCGAGTTCGGTACTGGACCGCGATCAGATCGACGCGGTGGGCCGGGCCGCGTTCCGGCTCTTCCCCTCCGCCCGCGCCCGCCACGACGCGGCACGACCGGCCATGACACCGCACGACCGGGCCGGAAAGGCAGCGTCATGCGCACGCTGATCGCCATCTCCGACCCGAGCGCGTAGCGGCGGGCGGTACGGGAGGGCCACCACGCCGGTCGCGAGGCCGACCACCGCCACCTCGGTCAGCACCGTCGCCCGCGCCCACGCGGCGGACCCGGACATCACACGCCGGGGGATGGACCACACCACGGCGCGAGCCTGAACCGCGCACTTCCGAAAACGACGGAGGAACACCCCATGCACGCGATGGACGCCCAGGCGGTCGTCCGGGTGACGACCGGACTGCTCCAGGGAACCCGTGAGGAGGGCGTCGTCGTCTACCGCGGCGTCCCTTTCGCCCAACCGCCCGTCGGACACCTGCGGTTCAACTCACCACAGCCGCCGGAACCGTGGTCCGGCGTCCGCGACGCGCGCCGCCCGGGGTCCGCTTCCTACCAGTTCAACTCCGCCAACCAGGCCGACGTCGAACGCGTCGTCAAAGACATCGACCCCGGCGTGCCCGGCATCATGGCCTGGCCCTCCTACACGAACGCGACCTACCGCCACAACCAGGCGGCGGAGGACTGCCTCTACCTCGACATCTGGGTGCCGGAGTCCGCACCGCGCGGAAGTCTTCCGGTCTACGTCTACTACCACGGCGGCGCGAACGCGGTCAGCTCCGGTTCCTTCGCGCTGGAGCGGGGCACGAACCTGGCTCGTGAGGGCAACATGATCGTGGTCCGGCCGAACTACCGGCTGGGCGCCCTGGGATGGGTCCACTTCGGGCTTCTCACCGGCGATCTGCCGCAGGCGGTGAACCTCGGTGTGCAGGACCAGTTCGCCGCGCTGAAGTGGGTGCACGAGAACATCGCGGCGTTCGGCGGCGATCCGGACACCATCACGATCGGCGGGGAGTCGGCCGGTGCCACCGCCGTCTCCCACCTGCTCACCAACCCCCACGCGCACCCGTACTTCCGGCGCGCCGTGCTGCAGTCACTGTCCCCGTTCAACCCCTGGTGCACCCAACAGCGGCCGGAGGCCGTCAGCGTGGCGCGCATGTACCTCGATCTGTTGCGTATCGACGACCCGGCCCAGCTGCGCACCATCGACCCCGACCGTCTGCTGGCCGTGCAGAACGTACTCACCCGCTACTTCCCCCCGGACAGGCATCTCGCCTGGCGCCCGCTGGGCGGCGTCGTCGATGGGACATGGGTTCCCCAGGCCCCGGCGCAGTACCTGTCGGAGGAGGCGATCACCACATCCGGGCTGGAGGTGGCCATCGGTTTCGCGAAGGACGAATGGCAGTTCTTCCGCGGCCACTCCCGGACGGTCGGCCACGGTTCCCGCCAGGAGGTGCTGGCGGTTCTGGCGCAGGCGTTCGGCATGGACGGCGCCACCGAGGTCTATCAGCGGTACCACGAACTCCACCCGGACCACTCCCCCGGTCTGCTGCTGCCGGACATCATGTCCTTCGAGTTCTTCAAACTGCCGTCGTTGGCGATCGCCCGGAACCTCAGCGCCCAGCACATCCCCGTCCACGTGTTCCAGTTCTCCTACGACCTGCCCGGGCTCGGCGGCCGGCTCCGTGCCGTGCACACCGGGGACATCCCGTTCCTGTTCCGCAATCACTCCGAACGCGACCTCGCCTGGTGGCCGGCGTTCGACGGCGCGGACCGGGAGGAGGTACGCCGGGTCAGCGCGCGCATGGGCGAGCTGTACGCGTCCTTCATCCGCACCGGCGACCCGGGCCCCGGATGGCCCCGATTCGACACCGCCGGTTGGAACGTCCTGGAGTTCGGGCGGACCATCGAGCCGCGACCGGGCCTGCTCAAGCCGGAGTGGGACGTCTTCGAGGACCGTGGGTTCGGCTCCGTGCGGTCCATCGAGAACGTGCTGGTCGGCAACGTCCGCGAAGCGCTGGGTCACACCACGGCGGCCTGAGTCCGGCGGGTTCGGGCGGCGCCGGGCAGGGCGGGCGTGTGAATCGAGCCGCGCGACGAACACCGGCGCCGACCAGGCCCGCTGACCCGGCGAGGGGCGGGGCGGGAGCACACGGCCGCCGCCCGCCTGCCCGAGTGCCCTTGCGCGTCGTCGGCCGGGCCGAGCCGTCAGGTCCCCGGTCGGCGGCGCGCTCATCGCCGCCGACAGGAACGTGATCGCCCGCGCCGGGCCGCCTCGCCCGCCGGGGACGGGTCGGCCGAGGGGCGTTTGTGGACGCCGACGCGGTCCACGGCCGTCACGGCGAGGATTCGCCGCATCCGGAACCACAGTTCGTCCGGGCAGAGACCGGGCAGCGCACGCGCGAACGCGGCCACGTAGCGATCGCATCCGCTGCCGAGCCGGTCCGGGCGCGCAACTCCTCGGCCGGGTCGGTGGTGATCGTCACGATCAGCCGGGACCTCCGGGAGCCGCCCTCGTCACCGGCCGGCATCTCGTCGAACAGCGGCCCCGCGAACGCTTCCACCCGTTCGGTGACCGACGGGTCCGGGGCCCGGGCGAGCAGCCCCTCGCGTGGTGGCACCGACGGGCAGTGGTGGAGAAATCTCTACCTCGAAGTGACCGGAGAATGCCAATGTGCCACCCGTGGCGGCGTTCCTAACCTGACTCGCGGACAGCGCGTTCGAAGCGCGTCATCTCACGTCAGGAGCCAGGAGTGCACACGTCACAGGACCTTCGCGGGGCGGAGGCGGTACGGCTGGAGGCCGTGTCGAAGTCCTACGGCCGAGGGAGCGGCCGGGTGGCCGCGCTCCGCGGGCTCGGCATGAGCTTCGGTCACGGCACGTTCACCGCCGTGATGGGGCCGTCCGGATCCGGCAAGAGCACCTTTCTGCACTGCGCGGCGGGGCTGGTCCGGCCCAGCTCCGGCAGGGTCACCGTCGGCGGCATCGACCTGTCGGGCCTGGACGACGCCGAGTTGACCAGGTTGCGCCGGGATCGGATCGGCTTCGTCTTCCAGTCCTTCAACCTGCTGCCGGCGCTGACGGTCAGTCAGAACATCGCGTTGCCGCTGCGGCTGGCCGGGCAGCGTCCGGACGAGGGTCTGGTCCGCGCCGTCGTGCGGCGGGTGGGCCTGTCCGAGCGGATCGGTCATCTGCCGGCGCAGTTGTCCGGCGGGCAGCAGCAGCGCGTGGCCATCGCCCGTGCCCTGGTGACCCGTCCGACCGTCGTCTTCGCCGACGAACCCACCGGTGCCCTCGACACCCGGGCCGCCGCGTCCGTCCTCACCCTGCTGCGCGAGTCCGTGGACACCGCGGGTCGGACGCTGGTCATGGTCACCCATGACCCGGTCGCCGCCTCCTACGCCGACCGTGTGGTCTTCCTCGCCGACGGTGCCTTCGCCGGCGAACTGCACCGGCCGACCGCCGACGCGGTGGCCGCCCGGATGACCCGGCTCGGCGCCTGGGAGGACGAGCCCCGGCACCGCAGCATGCCGCAGGCCCACGGGAGGCGTTCCTGATGTGGCGTCTCGCACTGCGCACCCTGACGTTCCGGTGGTCGAATTGCACCGCGACCTTCCTCGCCATGTTCCTCGGCGCCGCGATCGTCATCGGCTGTGGCGGCCTGATGGAGACGGGGCTCCGTATGGCGGCCGATCCGCAGCGCCTGGGCGGCGCCCCGGTCGTCGTCACCGGTGACCAGAGCTACGGCTCCGTCGCGTTGACCGAACGGCACCGCGTCGATCCCGGTCTGGTCGCCGTGGTGGCCCGGGCGCACGGGGTCGCCGCGGCCGTCGCCGATGTGTCGGTGGCGGCCACCGTGCTGGCGGGCGGCACGCCGCTGACCGGCAAGTCCGGCTCGTACAACCATGGTTGGGCCGCCGCCCGGCTGACCCCCTACACCCTCACCGCCGGTGCGTCCCCCTCCGTCGGCGAGGTCGTGCTCGACTCGGTGCTGGCCGAGCGCTCCGGCGCCCGCCCCGGGTCCGTGATCGGCATCGTCGTCAAGGGCACCACCCGACGGTACCGTGTCAGCGGTGTCGCCGAGCGGCACGGTGGTCACCACCCGCACGCCGCCGTGTTCTTCACGGACGGGGAGGCCCGCGCCCTCGCCGGCAGCCGGATCGACTCCATCGGTGTCGTGGCCGCCCCCGGTGCGAGCGTCGCCGCCGTCGCGGACGCGGTGCGCTCGGCCGTCGGCGACCGTGCCGAGGTGCTCACCGGTGAGCGGCGGGGCCTGGCGGAACTGCCCGGTGCCCTCGCCGGCGAGCGTACGGTCGTCGTCCTCGCGGCGGTCTTCGGCTCGTCGGTCGTGCTGATCGTCATGTTCGGCGTGGCCTCGACCCTCGGCCTCTCCCTCCAGCAACGCGCCCGGGAGATGGCCCTGCTGCGTGCCGTGGGCGCCACGCCGAAGCAGCTGCGCCGCATGATCCTGTCCGAGACGGCCGTGTGTCGGTGGGAGCCGTGCTGCTCGCCCTGGCCCCCGGACATCTCGCGGGCAGGCTGCTGTTCGGGGTGCTGACCTCCAGCGGTGTGGTGCCGCCGCAGATCGTCTACCACGCCGGCTGGGCCCCGATGGCCGTCGGGGCGGCGGTCACCGTGCTGGCCGCGGCCGGTGCCACCCGCTTCGCCGGACGCAAGGCCGCCCGCACCGAACCGGTAGCGGCCCCGGCCGGTTCCACCGCCGGAACCCGTTGGTTCAGCGTGCCGCGCCTGCTGCTCGCGCTGTTGTTCCTCACCGGCGGCGTCGGCCTGGCGGTCGTCACCGCCACGGTGATGGGGGACGGCCCGACACTCGCCGCCACCGCCGGGCCCGCGTCCGTGCTGTTCTGCGTCGGTCTCGCCCTGCTGGCCCCCGGCATCACCACGGCCATGGTGGCGCTGCTGCGGCTGCCGGTGCGCGCGCTGCCCGGACCGGCCGGCCGGCTCGCGCTGCGCAACACCGCCACCGCCACCGTCCGCACGGCGGGCGCGGTCGCCCCGATCGTCCTGCTCATCGGCATCGCCACCGGCACGCTGTACATGCAGTCCACCGAGGACCACGTCTCGCGCACCTCCTACCGCGACACCATCCTCGCCCAGTACGTCCTCGACTCCTCGACGGGCGGGTTCGCCCCCGGTGTCGTCGGGACGGTCCGCGCCATCCCCGGCGTGGCCGCGGCCTGCGAACTCGTCGTCAGCCACGGCTTCGTGGACGGCCCGCACGGCCCGGACGAGGTCGATCTGCGGGGTGTGTCCGCCGAGGGGGTGCGTCGCAGTCTCGATCTGCCCGTCGTCGCCGGCTCACCGGCCGGACTGCGCGGTGACACGGTGGCCCTGTCCGCCAAGAAGGCCGGCGAGTACGGGGTGAAGGTCGGCGACCGGCTGCCGATGCACCTCGGCGACGGCGCCGCCGTACGTCCCACGGTCGTCGCCCTCTACGCCGACAACCCCCGGCAGGGATACCTCACCCTGCCCGCCTCGACCCTCGCCCCGCACACCGGTGACGGGCTCGCGCACCAGATCCTGGTGCGGGTCGCGCCCCACGACACCACCGGGGTCCGCGACCGCCTCGCCGCGCTGGCCGCCACGGTACCCGGCACCGAACTGGACGTGAGTGCGTCAACCGCCGTCCGCGACAACCAGATCCAGCAGATCCTGGCGTCCGCCAACTACGCCGTCGTCGCCATGATCGTCGGATACGCCGCGATCACCGTCGTCAACACCCTGGTGTCCGTCACGCGGAGCCGGCGCGCGGAGTTCGGCCTCCAGCGGCTCACCGGCGCCACCCGTGCCCAGGTGCTCGCCATGCTGACCGTCGAAGGCTCGCTGATCGGTGTCATCGCCACCGTCCTCGGCACCGTCGCCGCCGCGACGACCATCGTCCCGTACAGCCTCGTCAAGACCGACTCGTACCTGCCGTCCGGATCCATCGGCGTCTACCTCGCCATCGTCGGCGGATCGCTGCTGCTGGTGTGGGGCGCGACCCTGCTGCCTTCATGGCGCGGCATGCGCACACCGGCGGTGGAGACGGTGAAGGCCGCGTGAGACGGGCGGCCCGACGTGACCGGCCTCAGGGGGATGGGAGCATGAGGGCATGAAGACTGTGCCGGTCACCTGGCGCGGCCGACTGCGCCGCGCCACGCTGGCCACCGTGATCGGCGTGGCCGTCGCCGCCGGAGCCCTGCTGTCGATCGTGCTCTTCGTCACCACCGCGTACGTCGTCGTCATCGCCGCGATCGGCATCGGCTTCCTCGCCCTGCCCCACTGCACCCGGGCGGTGCGCGGGTTGTGCGACCTCAACCGGCGCGCCGCGGCGTACTGCGGCGTCCCGGTGGAGCGGCCGTACCGGCCCGAGCCGGAGGAGATCGAGAAGGACATCGTCGGCTGGACGCGCCGCTGCAAGTGGATCCTGACCGACCCCGCCACCTGGCGGGACCTGCTGTGGCTGCTGCTCAACTGCGTCGTCGGCCTCCTCGGTTTCGTCCCGGCCGGGCTGCTCTACTACGCGGGGGAAGGGCTGGTCCTCGCCTGCGGCGTGTGGAAGCCCGTCGCGGCGGGCGGACAGGGCCGCTGGTACGCCTTCGTCACCGTGGACAGTTGGCCGGCCGCCTTCGCCGCGGCCGCGCTCGCACTCGCGGTGCTCGCCGGCTGGGTGTTCCTCGGCCCGCTGGTGCTCAAGGGCCACGCCCACTTCGTCCGCGTCCTGCTCGGCCCCACCCGGGAATCACAACTGGCGTCCCGGGTACGGCACTTGACGGAGACGCGCTCCGGCGCCCTGGACTTCCAGGCCGCCGAGCTGCGCCGCATCGAACGCGACCTGCACGACGGAACGCAGGCCCGGCTGGTCAGCCTCGGGCTGCAACTCGGCGCCGTGGACCGTAAGTTGGCCCAGGATCCCGAGGAGGCCCGGCGGATGTTGCGCGAGGCGCGCACCTCCTCGGTGCGGGCCCTGAGCGAACTGCGCGACGTGGTCCGCGGCATCCACCCGCCGGTCCTCGCCGAACGGGGCCTGGCCGACGCCCTGCGCGCCCTGGGCCTGGCCAGCCCGCTGCGGGTCACCGTGGTGGCGGACCTGCCCGGCAAACTGCCCGACCCGGTCGAGTCCGCCGTCTACTTCGCCGTGTCGGAACTGCTCACCAACGTCCTCAAGCACGCCGACGCCCGCCACGTCGAGGTCATCGCCTGGTGCGCCGACGACACCCTGCACGCCCGGGTCACCGACGACGGCCACGGTGGCGCCGACGCGTCGGCCGGGAGCGGCCTGGAGGGCATCCGACGACGACTGGCATCCTTTGACGGAACCCTGGTGATCGACAGCCCGCGGGGCGGTCCGACCGTGATGAAGCTGGAGCTGCCGTGCGCGTTGTCCTCGCCGAAGACCTCTTCCTCCTGAGGCAGGGGATCATCCAGTTGCTCGAAGCGTACGGGTTCGAGGTGGTCGCCGCCGTCGACAACGGAACGGACCTGGCCGCCGCGATCGCCGGGCACCGGCCCGACGTGGTCATCGTCGACGTACGGCTGCCGCCCACCTTCACCACCGAGGGCCTTCAGGCCGCGCTGCGCGCCCGCCGGGAGCAGCCGGGCCTGCCGATCCTCGTACTGTCCCAACACGTCGAGCAGATGTACGCCCGTGAGCTGCTGGCCGACGGCACCGGCGGCATCGGCTACCTCCTCAAGGACAGCGTGCTCGACGACGAGCAGTTCGTCGACGCCGTACGACGGGTCGCCGCCGGCGGTACGGCCATGGATCCCGCCGTCGTCGCCCAGCTGATGACCAGCCACTCCAGGGACGAGCCGCTGGCCGCCCTCACCCCACGCGAGCGCGAGGTGCTGGAGCTGATGGCCGAGGGCTGCTCGAACACCGCCATCGCCCAGCGGCTCACCATCACCGAGGGCGCGGCCGCGAAACACATCTCCAACATCTTCACCAAGCTGACGCTCCCGCCGTCGAGCGACAGCAACCGGCGCGTACTCGCGGTGCTCACCCACCTCAACGCCTGAGCGGTACGCACACACCGCGCGAGGACCGTGGAACCCTCGCCCCGCAAGACATCACAGCGCGAGGACGAGCAGCGCGACGTCGTCGCGGGCGCCCTGCGCCACACCCAGGCGTTCCAGGACGGTGTCGGCCATCCGCTCCACCGTCCGGTCGGCGCACCGGGCCAGCGCGCCGGTGAGGCGGGCGAGGCCGACGTCGATGTCCTCGCCGCGGCGTTCGATGAGGCCGTCGGTGTAGAGCAGCAGGGCGTCGCCGGGTTTGTATCCGGTCACGGCCTGTGAACGGGGCACGCTGGCGGTCCAGGCGCCCAGCGGCGGGTCGGTCGCCTGGTCGAGCAGGTCGCAGCTGCCGTCGGCGTGCAGCAGTACGGGGGGCGGGTGGCCGGCGCTGCTGTAGACGATCATGTGGGAGCGTTTGTCGACGAGGATCTTGACGGCGGTGGTGCCCAGGGCCCCTTCGACGGACTCGGCGTACATGTCGAGCGCTTCGAGGGCGTAGGCGGGGCCCTGGGACGCGCGGATGGCGGCCGAGAGGGCGCTGCGGAGCATGCCCATGATCAACGCGGCCTCCAGCCCGTGCCCGACGACGTCGCCGACGGCAGCCGCCAGCCGGTCGCCGGAGACGTCCGCCACGTCGTACCAGTCCCCGCACACGTTCAGCGAGCTGGCGGCGGGCCGGTAGCGCAGCGCCAGGTCGTGGTGGCGTCGCAGGTCGGGGGTGTAGAGCATGGCGTTCTGCAGGGTGAGGGCGAGGTGCCGTTCCTCGGCGTGGGCCTTGCGCAGTTCCTCGTTGAGGCGCTGCAACTCGCGTCCGCGCGCGTACAGTTCGGCGGCCATCGCCTGCGCGGGGTCCGCGTGGTCGCGGGGCGGGACGACGGCGCGGACGAACGCCGTGGCGTCCTCGACCCGGTGGATGATCCACCGCACCTCTCCGCGCTCGTCCAGCACCGGTGTGTTCACCGGGCTCCACCAGCGTTCCTCGAAGGCCCCCGGGCTCGACGCCAGGGGGATGTCGTACTTGTGCACCGCCATCGCGTCCCGTACCCGCAAGGCGCGGACCCGGTCGAACGACGTCCGCAGGCTCTCGACACCGTCCGCCTCCGGGTCGGCCGGGTTCGGCGGGAACGCCGCGAAGAACGGCCGGCCGAGCAGTTCCTCCCGCCGGCGTCCGGTCACGTCCAGATACGCCTCGTTGACCTCGACGATCGTCAGCCGTGGGTCCAGCACCAGGCACGGCGCCGGTACCGCGGCGAACACCGCCGCGTGATCGACCACGGGTAGCGCCACCATCCGATGCCCCTTACGTGGTGGTCTCCTGTCTTCCGGGAAGCCGTCTTCGGGGAAGCCTCCTTCCCAGGAGACCACCTCCGGATCACCGGCGCATGGCGGGGCGGACCACCGTCGGCGACGCCTGCCCGCGTCGCGAGGCAGCCTCCGGTCCGGTGGCGTTCCCTCACGCACGGCGACGGGTGGGTACCGTCACCACGCCCGGTTCACCTGTCCGTCAGGGGACGAGACCCCTCCGTATACGCTGTGTGACAACCGTTCAACTGTAGGTGTCGGGAGACCAGTTGCCCGGGTAGCCCGCCCCGGTCACGATCGCGGCGCGTCCGCTCGCAGGAGCAAGCCCTCTCCGCCGGTGAACTCGACGCCCTGGAAGGAGGCACCTGCCGCCACGCGCTTGAAGCCGAGTCCCCGATGCAGGTCGAGTGAGGCGCGGTTCCGGGCGGAGACGAAGCACCGAACCACCGGGTCCCGTTCCCAGACCCAGTCCATGCGGCGCCGGGTCAGCAGCTTCCCGATGCCGCGTCGTCGCCAGACGGGATCGACCGTGACGCCGGTCAGGTAGTAGCCCGCCGGTGCGCGGTCCACAGGGTGCGCGGGCAGGAACGCCACGTTCGCGTACCCGACGGGTTCACCGGACACCTTCGCGGTGATCACCAGGGTGCGTTCGCCCTGGCGCGTGCGGTGGATGCGGTCGGCCCATTCGTCCGCCGTACCACCACGCGCTCGGGCCTGCATCACGGCCAGCGCGGGCACGTCGTCCCCGCTCGCCTCGACCACCGTCACGGCCACGGAGGCGAGCCGCTCGGCCGGGTGCGGCACGTAGGTGGCGAACCGCGGATCCGTCCCCGCCATGCCGCCCCTTTCATCCGCCCGAAGGTTCCCGGCCGACCAGGGTATTGCCGCCGGCACGGGGCGATGCGCGACGCAAAACTTGCCGCTTCTGCAATCTTGCCCAACCGGCAAGATTTGCTCTACGCTCCTCGCATGGCACCCGCAGACGAGGCCCGCGCGAGCGGGCAGCCCGGACTCCGCGAACGTAAGAAGAAGCAGACCCGGGTCGCGCTGAGTCAGGCGGCGATCCGGCTCTGCGTGCTGCACGGATGGGCCGATGTGACGATCGAGCGGATCGCCGCCGAGGCCGGCGTCTCCGTCCGCACGTTCCGCAACTACTTCTCCGGCAAGGCCGAGGCGATCGCCGCCGGCCACGTGGAACGGATGCTCCGGGTCGCCGACGACCTGCTCGCCCGGCCGGTCGGCGAACCGCTCTGGGACTCGTTGCGCCACGCGGTCCTGAGCCAGTTCGCCACGTCCGACAACTCGGCGCCGCAGGACCAGCGTTGGCGCGAGGGCGTACGGCTGATGCTGGCCGAGCCCGCGCTGGCCGGCCAGATCGTCAAGGCCAACGCCGCCGCTCAAGAGGGGTTGGCCAAGGCGGTCGCGCAACGCACCGGCACCGACGCCGAGCACGACGTCTACCCCAAGCTGGTCGCGGCCGTGGTCGCGGCCGGCAGCGCGGTGGCCGTCGAACACGCCCTGCGCGCGGACGCCTCCGCGCCCCTGGGCGCCATCCTGGCCCGGGTTTTCGAGCAGATCGCCGCCGGCCTGCCGGTCCCGTAGCGAAGAGCGACGACCGCCTCGCTTCCGGTGCCCCCTTTCCCGTCCGCACCAAGGAGACCTGACCGTGACCGCCGACGTCATCATCGTGGGAGGCGGCCCCAACGGGCTGATGCTCGCCTGCGAACTGAGCCTTGCCGGTATCCGCCCGATCGTGCTGGAACAACTCCTCCAACCCAGCACCGAACCCAAGGCCAACGGCCTGCTGGGCCAGGTGGTGCGCCTGGTGGACCACCGCGGCCTGCACGAGCCGCTCAGCGGCAGCCCGGAGCCCCCGCGGCCGAACTCCGCCTACTTCATGTTCGCCGCCATGGCCCTCGACCTCGGCCTGCTCGACGCCGGCCCGGTCCACACGCTGGCCGCCCCGCAGCACCGCATCGTCGAGGTCCTGGCGGAACGCGCGCGTACCCTCGGCGTCGACCTGCGGCGCGGACACCGGGTCGACGCCGTCACCCAGGACGAGGACGCCGTCACCCTCGACGTCACCGGCCCCGACGGCGACCAGCGGCTCCGCGCCCGCTACGTGGTCGGCGCGGACGGCGCGCACAGCGTGGTCCGCAAGCTCTCCGGGATCGCCTTCCCCGGTGTCAGTTACGACCGCCGCACCAACCGCACCGCCCACGCCACCGTCCCGGCCGACTGGATCGACCCGGTCAACGGCGCCCTCACCGTCCCCGGCCACCGCCCGATCCTGCCCTTCCTCCCCCTCCGCACCGACCACGGCGGCTTCTCCTACGCGCCGCTCCCCGGCCATCCGCCGCTGGTCAGCACCACCGAGTGGGACCAGCCCGCAGCGGACGAGCCGATGACCCTGGCCGAGATGCGGGCGAGCATCCGCCGCGTCCTCGGCGCCGACCTGCCGCTCGGCCCACCGGAGGGAACCGGCCCGCACGTGCTGCGACGGCTGGACGGCGGCAACACCCGGGTCGCCGACCGGTTCCGCGACCGACGGATATTCCTGATCGGCGACGCCGCCCACGTCTACGCCTCCGGCGGCGGCCCCGGGCTCAACCTCGGCATGCAGGACGCCGCCAACCTCGGCTGGAAGCTCGCCGCCACGCTGCGCGACACCGCACCGCCCGGCCTGCTCGACACCTACGACACCGAGCGCCGCCAGGCCGCCCGCCGCATGGTGCTCAACGCCCAGGCGCAGTCCGCGCTCACCGCGCCCGGGGAGGACACCACCGCTCTGCGCGATCTCTTCGCCGAACTGCTGGCCCACAAGCCGGTCGTCCAGCACCTTGCCGACCTCATCGCGGGCACCGACGTACGCTACGACATGGGCGTCACCGACCCGCACCCCGCCGTCGGCCACTTCGCGCCGGAGCTGGAGCTGATCATCGGGACGCAGAAAGTGCGACTCGCCGAACTCGCCCGGAACGCCCGGCCGTTGCTCGTCGATCTGACCGAGGACCATTCGCTCGCCGCGGCACTGGCCGATCATCACGACGCCATCGACCTCGTCACCGCGCAGCCCGGCCCGGCCGGCCTCACCGGCCTGTTGGTCCGCCCTGACGGCTACGTGGCCTGGGCCAGCGGTTCCCCCCGCCCGGGCGCGGCCGGGTCGGCGGACCTGCGCGCCGCCGTCGAACGGTGGTTCAGGGCCTGAGCGGAAGCCGCCCGGGTCGCCGGACGCGTACTCCCCGCCGGAGCGGCTGCGGGCGGCGGCGCGAGCGCACCCGGAGGGCCACGCCCGGGCGAGCGGTCGTCCCGCCGGGCGTGGACACCTCTCCGGCACCGCACCGAGCCATCGGCCACCAGGGTCACGGCCCTTCGCCCTGAGCCACGTTTCCCCAGCTCAGACACGTCGGCAGGGTCGGCGGCCGGATATGGCCGGTGCGATGGCCTGTGCGTGGTGCAGGTACTCGGCCAGCCTCGACGGCATCGACGGGATCGATCAGGACGGACCGGAGCGGCCGGTCCGGTGACACGGGGAACCGCCATGCCTACGACGACCGCGCTCCACGCACGACCGACGGTGACAGCCCTCACGGATCAGGAGAACGAGGTTCTGTACGCGATCGGTTGCGGCTTGGCGGACGCGGAGATCGCCGACCTCCTCGCGGTGCCGGAGCACGCGGTGGCCTGGCATCTCCGCAGCATTCTGGCGAAGCTGGGCCTGCGCGACCGGGCCGCCGCCATCGTCCACGCCTTCGACTGCGGCCTGGTCACGCCCGGCCACGGCCCACGCAGGCACGGGCCGGGTCCGATGTCCGTTCCGTGGCTGCGGATCTCCGTGCTCGGCCCGCTGCGGGCGTGCCGCGCCGGACGGTTCGTGGACCTCGGCCCGGTCCGCCAGCAGGCCGTCCTGGCGGCGCTGGCCCTGAGCCCCGACCGGTCGGTCAGCCGACGCGAACTGCTCGACGGCGTATGGGGGACCAACTGGCCGGACGGCAACGTCGTGCCGGTCTATGTCTACCGGCTGCGCAAGGTCCTGCGGCGTGACGACCGCCCGGACCCGGTGATCGGTCACGACCGGTACGGCTACCGGCTCGACCGCGGTCTGGTCGACGTGGACGTGGCACACATGGAGGAGTTGGCCGCGGCGGCGGGCGGGGCCGAGCGGGCGGGCGACCTGGCCGAGGCGATGCGCCTGTGCGGTCTGGCGCTGGACCTGTTCCGCGGCGAGCCGCTGGCGGGCCTGCCGGGACCGTCGGCCGAGTCGGCGCGGCTGCGTCTCGTCGAGCGCAGGGCCGCCCTGACGCGACGCAGGGCGGGCTGGCAGCTCCGCCTCGGCCGGTACGCCGACGCGGTCGCCGGGCTGTCCGCCCTCGCCCTGGAGCAACCGCTGAACGAACCGGTCTGCGCGCTGCTGATGTGCGCGCTCACACGCAACGGGCTGCGGGCCGACGCGCTGGCCGTCTTCGACCGCGCCCGCCGGAAGCTCGCCGACGAACTCGGGGTGCGGCCGGGCGAGTTGCTGCTGCGGGCACGGCGCGCGGTGCTGCGCGGGGAGGGCGTGGACCCCGTCCTCGTCATGGAGGACGCGGCCTGACGGAAGGGGGCCTTCACCTTTCACGGCGATTTCATCTTTCACGGCGATTTCATCGGATGCTCGTAGCGTCCGTCGTGACGTGCTGCGGCCACCCGTGGGACGTCTCGGCGGAAGAAGACGTCACTCGAACGAAAAGGACATACGTATGCGCAGACGGAAAAGTCTCGGCGTACTCGCCAGTGTGCTGGGGGTCTTCCTGGCCGTCACCGGCGTCACGGGGACGGCCGACGCCCATGCCGACTCAGGCAAGCGCGTCTTCAACGGGATGCAGATCTACTTCCCCCCGAACTCCTCCAACGAGTTCTGCACCATCGGGGCGGTCGGCCACGACAAGTACGGCCGGAAGATAGCGATTTCGGCAGGACACTGCCTGACCGATCCCAGCCATCAGTACTCGGACCGCGAGATCCCCGAGAACGTCCAACCCGTCTACGACCGTAACGACGCCGGTTTCGGACCCATCGGGTACGTGCGGTACTTCAAGGACCCGGAAGGCTCGACGGTGGGACACCCCACCAAGGACTACATGATCATCGAGCTGGTCCCGGCGGTGACGCTCTCCTCGCAGGGCCCGTACCTGAAGGAGACGGGCGAGCTGGAGGTGCCCGGCGGCCAGCCGAGCCCCAACGCCCTGACCCCGCCCCTGGACAACGAACGCCTCCTCGGCGCCGCCCTCGACAACGACAACGAGCTGGTGGTCTCGGGTCAACTCGGCGTTCTCTACGGACGCATCACCAACAACTCCAACGGCGTCTACCAGTCCTGGGCCGGGCACCAAGCCGGTGACTCGGGTGGCCCGGCGATATGGCACGTCCCCGGCAGCGCCTACCCGTCCTCCGCGAACGGCTTCCAGGCGGCCGGCCCCTGGGCCGGGATCACCAAGGCCAGGGTCCTGGGCATCCCTCCCTACGTCTACACCAGCTCGGCGAACATCCTCGCCGACCTGCGGGCACGCGACACCGCACACCCCGGCATCTACGGCGCCGGCTTCCAGGTGACCGACAACCCGTGAACCACCGACGGTCGCGGGCGGGCACGGGGCCGCCCGCGACCGTCCTCGTCGGGTGCCGACCCGGTCACCCCGTGTCGGCACGAGGGGCACTCCCACTGAGGCGCGCGGTGCGGTACGGACCCGGCATAGTACCTTGACGTCGAGATACTTCTCACCGGAGGTTGCGCATGCCCGCCATCGACTTCCATGACGAGTCCAACCGGTCCACGTACGCCCGGCGCGAGGCCGACAAGAGCTGGGGCGCCCTCATTCGCTCGCTGGTGGACCCGGCCGGCAAGCGGGTGGCCGACGTGGGCTGCGGCGGCGGCGTGTATTCCACGGCGTGGCTGGACCTCGGCGCCGACACGGTCACCGCGGTGGACTTCTCGGCCGCCATGCTCTCCGGAGCCCGGGAACGCTGCCGTGGCCGGGACCGGCTGACGTTCGTCCAAGGCGAGGCGTGTGCCACCGGGCTGCCGGACGGCAGCGTGGACATCGTCTTCGAACGCGCCCTCGTCCACCACCTCACCGACCTGCCGGCCGCCTTCCGCGAGGCGAAACGCCTGCTGTCACCCGGCGGCCACCTCATCGTGCAGGACCGCACCTTCGACGACGTACTGCGCCCCGCCTCCCCCTCCCACCTGCGCGGCTACTTCTTCGACGCCTTCCCCGCCCTGCTCACCATCGAGCGAGCCCGCCGCCCCACCACCGCGGACATCACCACCGCGATCCGCACGGCCGGACTCACCCCCGTCCGCACCCGCACCCTCACCGAGGTCCGCCGCACCTACGCCGACGCCGACGACGTACGGCAAGACCTGATGGCCCGCACCGGACGATCCGTCCTGCACCACCTCGACGACGACCAGCTCCGGCGCCTGGCCGACCACGTCACCCACGAACTGCGCGGCCTGTTCCCCGTCCGGGAAGAGGACACCTGGACGGTATGGACCGCCCGGGCGTGATTCGGCACGTCAACTCGGCCCGGCCCGCGGTCAAGGCGCTCCGCCGACGTTCCGCTGCTGGATGAAGCCGCCGAACTGCTGGGCCACGACGACCGTCGCGAACGGGCGGACGCCGCTCGCGCGCACGCCGAGCAGGTCGCCTACGCCGAGG
Source organism: Streptantibioticus cattleyicolor NRRL 8057 = DSM 46488 (assembly GCF_000240165.1). Lineage (NCBI taxonomy): Bacteria > Bacillati > Actinomycetota > Actinomycetes > Kitasatosporales > Streptomycetaceae > Streptantibioticus > Streptantibioticus cattleyicolor. The sequence continues at coordinate 1,642,753 of NC_017585.1, read as the reverse complement.
GCGTCCTGGACATCGTCCTCACCGCGCTCCAGGCCAAAGGGCTGGAGTTCGACTCCGTACTGATCGCCGACCCCCAGGCGATCAGGAACGGCTCACCGCGTGGCCTGAACGATCTGTACGTCGCCCTCACCAGGGCGACCCGCAGACTCGCCATCCTCCACCCCGGTCCGGCACCGGCCCAGCTCGCCCGGACCGTCCGGCCCCGCGAGCCTTCACGGGGAGGTGAGGTCCGACCTGAACGGCGTGGGCGGCGGGGATCGGACTACCGTCCACCGTCTCCCGCCGGCCGGAGGTAGCCCTTACCGTGCTGTCGTGGCGGGGACGAGAAACCACAGCCGCCTTGGTGACGGGGCGTCGGGTATCGGCGCCACACCGAAGGGAGCAGCTCTTGAGCCGCACACCCGTCGCGCTTCGCCGGTTCGGCCGCGAGGGCCTGCCGGGCATCCGGCAGACGCTCATGGACGTGCACGCGGGCGCCTACGCGGACGAGTTGGACGACGAGGCCGGCCGGCACTTCGCCGGGTCCGTCGATCGCTGGGGCGGCTACCCGGGGTTCACGTGTGTCGTCGGCTACGACGGTGAGGAGCCGGTCGGGTTCGCCTACGGGGCCCCGGCCCCGCCCGGCTGTGAGTGGTGGCGTGAACATCTGCCCACGCCACCGGCGGACGCCTCGACGTTCGCCGTCTCCGAGCTGATGGTGATCCCGCGCCGGCGGAAGACCGGGGCCGCGGCGCAGCTCCACGCGGCACTGATCGCGGGCCGGCCGGAGGCGCTGGCCGTGCTCCTGGTCGACTCCGAGCACCCGAAGGTGGAGGCGTTGTACGCGACGTGGGGTTACCGCCGGATCGGCGACCGGCAGCCGTTCCCGGGCGCACCCAGCTTCACCGTCATGCTCCGGCAGCTGCGTGTCTGAGCCCCCTTGTGAGCCTTTTGCGCGGTGGAGGGGAGCCACCCACTTCCGGCCTGCGGCTCGGGCGCGGACGACCTCAGAACCCAGCATCTCAGGGCTGCCCGCGCACCCTCACCCCGCGCGTCCGGCCCGAGGCACTGACCAGCACAGGGGACATCCTCTTGGGGCTGAAGACACTGCTGGGGTTCCGGGCCGACCGGCGCAGGCCGCACGCAGGCCGTGCCAGGGGATTGGCTGACTAACGCCTGCCGGAAGAGCCGCATGGCGCGGCAGACTCAGCATGCACTCTCAGGACTGCCCGATGTACGGGCACTTCCGGAAGTCCCTGCCGTGAGCTGCCGACGCCGTGCGTGTCGGGTGATCGCCGCGAGAACAGGCGTCACGTCCCGTGCCGGGAGATCACAGGTAAGAGCTTCCTCCCCAACACATTCCCCCTTCGTTCCGTCGTCCGCCCTGACCTTGAGGAGCGTGCCGTGCCCGAGCCCGCCAACCCGTCGCAGCTGGCCGAGAAAGAGATCGTGGCCGAGGTGTACGAAGGCGTCGACAGCCCGCTGGTGGAGCTGACCGACGCCGACCAGGCCCCGGCCACACCGCGAAGCCCCCGGACGGAGGGGGCCGACGAGGCGATGCCGGTCCCGGGGAAGATGTCCATCTCCCTCGAAAGCATCGACGTCGAGGTGGAGAACCAGAGCTTCGGCATGATCACCGCGAGCACCGGGTGTTTCTCCAACATCGGCGGGCCGAGCTGTTGAGCGGTGCCGTTCGGAGTTGATCGTGGTGGACACCGAGAAGTGGGGGCTGTCCGCGGTCCTCGGTGACCGGGACATCGCGGCTTTCCTCCGCACGAGCTGGGAACGAGAGGCGCTGCTGCTCCATGGGGCGGCGGTGCCTCTCGTCGGGCGGCTGTTCACGCTCGCGGACTTCGAGCGGTTGGCGTGCGGTGGCGGCGCCGAGCTGAGCGTCGTGCAGAACGGCCAGGCCAGGCCGGTCGTCGCCGACCGTGCCGACCGGGTTCCCGGACGGCATGTGCTGGCCGCCTACCGGTCCGGTGCGACGCTTCTGCTGTCGTGCCTTCCCTCGCGTTGTCCACCGGTCGGTGAGTTGTGCCGGGGCATCGAGTTCGACCTGCTCCGGCTCGGTCTGCTGCCGGGCGATCCGGTGAGCGCCAACGCGTACCTCACGCCGCCGCGGGCGCAAGGCTTCGGCCGGCACCACGACGATCATTCGGTGCTCGTCGTCCAACTGCACGGCAGCAAGCGGTGGGAGGTGTTCGGCCCCGGGTCGCAGGGGCCGGAGGCGGTGGTCTCCGCGACGTTGGAGGCCGGCGACGTCCTGTCGATCCCCGCCGGCTTCCCCCACGTCGCGCACACCACCGACGAGGCGTCGCTCCACCTCACGATCGGCCTGCACACCTTGTCGTGGGCGGACGCCCTGGCGGACATGCTGCGGGCGCACGAGCCGTTCCGTCGCTCGGTCACCGGGCCCGACACCGCCGGGTCCACGCTGCCCGGCCTCCCGGAGCTGGACGTCCCCGGCTACCTGCGCAGCCGCCGCATCCGCTGGATCGCCGGGCTCGACCCGCTGCCCGGCGGACAACTGCTCGCGGACGCCGCCGCTGCCACGGTCGAAGCAGACACCCTCGTTGGCAGGGTGCCGCTGATGCCGAGCGAATCCGGCAGCGAGAACGGGCTCGCCCGCCTGACCTTCCCCGGCGGCACGCTGCGTCTCGACGGCCGGCTCCAACCCGTGATCGACTACGTGGCGAAGGCGGAGTCCTTCGTACCCCGGCAGCTTCCGGCGGTCGGAGCCGATTACGACGCCGTCGAACTGACCCGGATCCTGGTCAGACACCACATCTTCCACCCGGTGGAGAAGGCAGCGGGGCCCGAGCCGGCGGTCCCGGCGGCGATCCCCGCCGCGCGGGAGACGGCGGCGGCGCAGGAGCCGGTGCCCGCGGCGGTCCGCACACGCGACCTGACGCTGGTACGGGACAAGGGCCCGGCAGCCGGCCACCACCTCGGTTGGATGCGCCTGCGGGAACCCCTCTCCGCCGCCGAGTGCGACGACCTCGTCGCCGCCTGCCGGGAACTCCCGTTGACCGCACCGACCACGGTGGACGAGACCGGCCACCCCAGCCATCGGCGCGCCCAGATGCGGCACGTACCCAAGGGGCCGCGCACGGCGTGGGTGTACCGGCTGGTCGAGGAGGTGGCACGGGAGGCCGCGCGCACCGTCTACGGGTTCGACCTGACGGGCATCACGCGTGCTCCGCAATACGTCGAATACCTCCCTGGCAACGGGCACTTCCACCGGCACAACGACTACAGCCACGACCAGCTCGATTCCCCCCGCAAGATCACGGTCATCGTCCAGCTGTCGGATCCGGCCTCGTACCAGGGCGGGGCGCTGCGGATGTTCGGCGTGGAGACCGAGGAGTTGCCGCGCGAGCGGGGTTCGGTGCTGGTCTTCCCGTCCCTGATCGACCACTGCGTCACGCCTGTCACCGAGGGCCTGCGTCGCGCGCTGGTGGCATGGGTCGCCGGCCCCCGGCTGCGCTGACCCCGATCCCCGGTCCGGCCCGAGAGGAACACGATGAGCGGCAAAGAGACTCTGCTGACCCTACGTGCCTGGCAGGGAGGCCCGGCACTCTCCGGACCCGACGAGGCGCAGCCGATCCCCCGCTTCGGGGCACCGGACCGGGCCCCGTTCGGCGCCGTCGGCCTGGAGGACCCTGCTCCCCCCGCCGCCACGGACGAGGAACGTCCCGCGCGCCGGTCCGCGGACGGCACCCGTGACATCTACGACCTGTCCACGACGGAGCCGATCCCGTTCGTCTCCTCGCTCGTCCACCACGAGGTCGACGACGACCACCTCTGGATCGCCGTCGAGGACGGAAAGCTGCTGGTCGCCGACGACATCGACCACGAACTGCTCACCCTCCTCACCGCGGGCACGACACCCGCCGACGCCGCGCGTGAGATGCACCGCAACCGCGGGCTCGCCCCGGAGGCGGCGACGGAGGCGATGGCCAAGCTCGTCGGGCGGCTCGCCTTCGCCGGGATGGTCCGCGGCATCCGCGGCTACCACTCCGTCAAGCAGGTCCGGCCGCACATGTTCGCCCGGTTCCACCTCACCCACCGCTGCCAGCTCCAGTGCGTGCACTGTTACACCAACTCCAGCCCGTTCCTGCCCAAGGACGGTGAACTGCCCACCGAGCGCTGGATCCAGCTGGTGGAGGACTTCGCCGCGAACGGCGGGCAGAAGCTGCTGCTCACCGGCGGCGAGGCGCTAGTGCACGAGGGCTGCGTCCCGGTGATGCGACGCGCTCACGAACTCGGGCTGGAAGTCACGTTGTTCTCCAACGGCATGGCCGTGCCCAAACACCTCGACGACATCGTCCGCTACACCGACATCGTCCAGATCAGCATCGACGGGCCCACGGCGGAGATCCACGACGCGATCCGTGGCCGCCACTCCTTCCGCCGGGCCACGCGTGCCATCCGGCTGCTGCTCGACGCCGGGGTGCAGACCCGGGTCAGCACCACCATCATGGTCAACAACTGGCCGGCGATCAAAGCGGGACTGCCCGGCTTCATCGAGCAGTGGCGCGGCACCGATCTGCGGTTCCGCATCAGCTACGGCGCCATGGCGCACGGGCGGGGCACCGACCTCGACCACGACCTGGACACCGACCAGGTGCGTGCCTGGGTCGACGAACTGCTGGGCGGGCTGCGCGCCGAGGACGACCGGGTGCACGGGCCCAACATGGTGCAGAAGATCAGCGGTTGCGGATACGCCGAACAGCTCGTCGTCGCACCCGACGGACTGGTGTACCCCTGCCACCTGATGTCCGGCGCACTCGGACACATCGACCAGCTGCCCCTCGGCGAGATCACCAAGTATCTCGGGCGCACGGCCGCGGCCTTCGGGGTCGACCACCGGAAGGGCTGCAGCTCCTGCGACCTGCGCAACATCTGCGGCGGCAGCTGCCGGGTGGAGGACGAGAAGCACACCGGCAGCAGGCTGATCACCACCTGCACGCCCGAGGAGAAGGTCCGCAGGCGCCGCTTCCTCGTCCGCCGCTACCGAGCGGTCCCCGAGCCCGCACAACAGGTCCGGCCCGAAACCGGGCTGGAGGGTTCGTGACGCTCGCGGATCTGCTCCGCCCGACGACCGTGACGGACTTCCTCGACACCGTATGGGCCCTTGACCCGTGTCTTTTCCCCGGCGCCGCCGCGGGGGCCTCGTTGCTCGACCTCGACGGCTTCGAGGCGATGCTCGGCGCGTTGCACCACGCCCACAAGGGCGTGCTCCACCTCGCCCGGGGTGGTGAACGGCGTTGTCTTCCGGCCGTGTTCATCGACGCCGACGGGATGCTCGACCTGCGGCAGGTCCGGCGGGCGTTCGAGGGCGGCGAAACGCTGTACCTGACCAAGGCGCACCGGCTCTCACCGCCCCTGGCCGACCTGTGCCGAAGCGTCGAACTCGACCTGGCCGACCACGGCGTCCCCCTCCGCGAACCGGCCGGCGCCCACGTCTTCGCCACGCCGCGCTCCGCCCAGGGCTTCGCACCCCATCGCGACGAGCACGGCAGCCTCGTCCTCCACATGGAGGGGCGCAAGTCCTGGATGGTGGAGGAACGGGCCGGCCCGCCACGGCCGGGCGCGGTCCCGCCGCGGGAGTGGGCGCGACTGCGGTTCCGGGAGTTCTCGCTCGGGCCGGGAGACGTGCTGTACATACCTCAGCACTGCGGCCACGCGGCCCGGACCGGGGCCGAGCGCTCCCTGCATGTGACGCTCCGGTTGTTCCCGCTGCGGTGGCGGGACGTCCTCGACGAGGTCGTGGCGGCCCTGCCCGGTCTGGACGCGCACGTTCCCCGCGCGCGCACGGCCGATGCCGCCGCTCTCGCCTCGGGCCTGGCCGAGCTGCTCGCCTCCCCGGACGTGCGCACCGCCTTGCCGGGCCTGCTCGGCGGGGTGGCCGCGCGGCGAACCACGCGGCGGGTGGTCCTGCCGGACGGCGGGCTGGGCCGGCACGACGGGCTGGACGACATCGACGAGAACACCTGGCTGGTCCGGGCTCGGGGCGCGGACTGCCACGTGACCGAGGACGGCGGCTCCGCGACGATCCACTTCCCGGGCGGCGCGGTGCGGGGCCCGATCGACGTCCTGGCCGCGTTAGAGCACGTCGCGAAGGCACCCGTGGTGCGCGCCGCCGACCTGCCCGGCGCGCTGGGAACGGACGCCGTGGTGGACGTGGTGCGCAAGCTGGTCGCCGATGGCCTGCTGCGCCGGGCCCGGGCCGGTGAGATCGAGGAGGTCGCACGGTGAGCCCACGGCCGATCGTCTTCCTCGGACCGTCGATGCCGCTCGCCGAGGCCCGCCCGATCCTGGACGCCGACTACCGCCGCCCGGTCCGGCGCGGCGACCTCGAGGCGATCCCGGCCGGTCAGGTCGTCGGGATCATCGATGGTGTCTTCGAGCAGACCCTCTCCGTCAGCCCGGCCGAGGTGCGCGCGGCGGTCGAGCGGGGGGTCGTGGTGTACGGCGGCGGCAGCATGGGCGCGTTGCGCGCGACCGAGGTGCCCGGTGTCATCGGCGTCGGGCTGGTGTACGCCTGGTACCGCGACGGCGTCGTGACGCGGGACGACGAGGTCGCGTTGCTGTTCGACGAGGAGACCGGCGCCCCGCTGACGGTGCCTTCGGTGAACGTGCGCTACGCGGTCGACCGCCTCCACCGCTCGGGCACGATCGACGCACCCGCCGCCGAGCGGCTGCTTTCGGCCGCGCTCGAACTGCCGTTCAAGGCACGCACCTACCGGCGCATCGCCCACCGCGCCGGCCTGCTGGAACGGGCCGACGGTGAAGACCTCGTCGCCATGCTGGCCGGTCACGACCTCAAGCACCGGGACGCCCAGTCGGTCCTGGAGGCGATCGGCGCGGCGACCGCGGTGCTCCCGCGAGGGTCGGCGTCCCGCGCGACAGCGGCGCGAACGGTTCCCGGCCCCGCCCCCGGTTCCGTCACCACCGGCACCGCGCTGATCTGGGAGAGCGGCGACCGGGTCGACGACGAACTCTTCGCGTTCCTCACGTTCACCGGAAAGCTGGAACCGTGGGCGCGCGCCGCCCACCCCGTACCGCCCGAACTGGCCCAACCGGTCGACGTGCCCGCGGCACAGGCGCTGTTCCGGACCGCCGTGCGCCGGTGGGGGTGGCTCAGCTCGGAGGAAGCCCGCGTCACCCTCGCGGACCTCGGCATCGACGTGCCCACGCTGAACCACCGGGCCGAGGCGGAGGCCGTCGCGGAAGCCGGGCTGATGGCCTGGGCGAAGGCCGATCCCGACGCGTTCCGGCGGTCCCTTCGCGTGGCGCTGTTCCTGCACCACGCGTCGCTCAAGCGGGAGGTGATGCGGCTGGGCGGGCTCAACCTGTTCGCCGAGCGGGACCCCCGTCCGCCCTCCGCCGAGGAACTCACCGAGGCGTGGCGGGTGTTGTGCAAGGCGAACCTTGCCTTCGACGTGGAAGCCATGCGGCGGCGGTGGGCTCGGTGGGGGTACGACGACCGCGCCGCGCAGGACGCCTTCGTCCACCGGCTCGCACGGGCACGCCGCGCGGGACGGGCGCTGGCCGCGACGATGGCGGGACGAACCGTGCCCGCCGGCCGGCCGGTGCCCCATCCGGACCTGCCGCTGCGACACCGCCAGAAGCCCCCGGGCGAACGGCGCTTCTGCCTGCCGCTGGCCGAGGCGCGCGACCACGCGACCCGGCTGGCGAAGACGATCGGGATCACCCGGATCGGCATGGTCGGCGAACTCGGGGACATCGGCGGCATCCAGATCGCCCAGGCCGCCCGCCCCGACGGCTGCTGGTCCAGCACGTACGGGAGCGGCAAGGGGCTCACCGAGGACGGCGCGCACATCGGCAGCGTCATGGAGGAGTTGGAGAAGTGGGCGCAGGAGCAGTGGGTGCCCTGCGCCGGCGACCTCGTCGAAGGCAGTTACCGCGAGCTGACCGGCGACGCCGTCGACCCGACGAGCCTCGCCCTGCCCTACGACACCGGCTACACCCCCGGCTCCCCGCTGACCTGGGTGCGTTGCCCGGACGTCCTCACCGGCCGGACGGTGCTCGTCCCCCTCGACCTGCTGCGGCTCGAACGCGGCCCGCACGACATCTGCTTCAGCCCGCGAGGCGCGCGCAAGGTCATCGCCACCAACGGCCTGGGGTCCGGCTTCTCCCGGGAGGAGGCGCTGCTGCACGGGCTGTGCGAGTACGTCGAGCGGCACGCCCAGCGTCTCGCGGAGATCGCCATGGTCAACCCCGGCCGGACCGGGGCGCCGCCGTTCCGCTTCGTGGACCTCGACACCGTCCCGGACGGGGCACGTGAGGTGGCGGAGCGGCTGCGGCGGGTCGGGCACGTCGTCCGGGTCCTCGACATCACGGCGGATGTCAGGATCCCGACGTTCATGGCGACCGTGTGGCGCGATCTGAACCGCTCCGAGGGCTACGGCACCCATCCGGATCCCGGCACGGCGGTCGAAATGGCGCTGCTGGAGGCCGCGCAGTCGATCGCCTGCCTGGTGGCGGGAGGCAGGGAAGACCTCACGATCAAGGCCCGCAGCCTCGGCCGCCATGAGAGGCCACGCCCCATCGCGCACGACGACGCCTGGTTCTGGCTCGACCCGGACATCGTGCCGGCCCCGCTGGCGCCGGGCCTGACCAGCGACGACGTCCTCGACGACCTGTGGTGGGCGCTGCGGCGGGTGGGTGACGCCGGTCTGGCGCACGTTCCGGTACTCGACCTGACGTGTCCGGAGACCGAACCCGCGCACGTCGTCCGGGTCATGGTGCCCGGCCTGGAGTCCAACAACCCCTTCGCCACCGGAGAACGCGCCCGCCTGGCGCTCCTTCGCGACCTCCTGCCCCGCTGGTCCTGACCCCCGTCCGGAGAAACGCCATGACGACGACAGAACTCGACCTGGTCGACTCGACGGTGCGCACCATCGGCGAGCGCGGCTACGTGGTCGTCGAGAACCTGCTGCCCGCACCGACCGTCGACCGCATGCGGACGGCCCTGGAACGCCTGCTGCACGCGGAGAAGGGACGCAATCTGCACTCCAGCGGTCACCAGCGCGTCCTGCACCTCCTGGTCAAGGACCCGGTGTTCTCCGAAGCCCTGGTGCACCCGCTCGTCCTCGCGGTCTGGCGGCGCTACCTGAGCGAGGACCTGATCTGCTCGACGTTCAGCGCGAACGCGCTGTGGCCCGGCTCGGTCGAGCAGTACTGGCACGCCGACCACCCCTACTGGACCCTCACACCCCCATGGCCGGCCATCCCCCTCGCCGGCCAATGCATCTGGTTCCTCGACGACTTCACCGAAGACAACGGCGCCACCGCCGGCATCCCCGGTTCCCACCGGGCCGACCGCCTGCCCGACATGGGCGACTCCTGGTGCGACGACGGCGAGATCCTCACCGGCCCCCGCGGCAGCGCGATCTTCGCCGACGGCGCCTGGTGGCACACCTCCCGCCCCAACCGCACCACAGCACTGAGGTCCGCCCTCCTCGTCACCTACACCCACACCTTCTGCGTCCCGCAGGAAGACATGCGCGCCCAATTGAGAGCGCTCACCAACCCGTCGGACATCGTGGTGCGACTGCTCGGGGGCAAGCAGTACCAGTCGCGCCGTGACTTCCCGTACTGACGGGCTGGGACGCGGCGGCCCCGACCGACCAGGCGGATGCCGTCAGCGCCCGGCACCTCGACGGCTTCGCCGACCCGAGGAACCGGCCGCCGTGTCCCGCTAACTCGGGCCCGACGCCCGGTAGTTCAGGGCCTACTTCCGACCCTGGGCGGCCCGGAACAATCAGCCTCCGGGAACTGTCAGGCTTCCCCCGCCTCGCCCCCGCGTTATGCTGCACCGTCCTCGCACCGAGGGGGTGCGGGAGGGACACGACGCGGGGGGCTGGTGGCCAAGGACGACGCGGCGCGCGGCAGACGGTGTGGCGTTGGCGCTGCTCGGGCAGGTGCGCAACACCTATGGAGTCGGCGCGTTGCTGGCCGTGATGTTCTTCATCACCACGCCGGCGAACGCCACACTTTTCGCGGCGCAGATCGACGTCACGCCGCCCGGACTGCAAGGGCGGGTCGTCAGCACCGCGATGCTGGCGGCCGGGCCCGTCGGTCCGCCGCTCGCCGGGTTGCTGCTGGACAGCGCCGGGCAGGCGCCAACGTTCTCGCTCTTCGCCGCGCTGGCCGGGGCGCTCACCGCCGTCATGCACCTGAGCCCGTCGATCCGGACCATGCTTCTGCTCGGTCTCGTTGACCCCTTTTCCCGTCACGGTGCTTCGCGTGTCGGCGCGGAACGCAGGCGTGGGGCCGACGGCAGCGGTGCGGGGGTTTCCGTCTCCGGTGCGGCGCGGAACGCCTCGATCATGTAGGCGGCGAAACGGCGGGAGGCCGTGAGACGGTCGGCTCGCGGCGTGTCGCCGACGCCACGGTGGGCCATGAGCATGAGGACCAGGTCGTCGACGACGAAGCCGGGGCGGAGCCGGCCGGTGTCGCGGGCACGGCGGGCCAGAACGGTGACCGCGCGCAAGGTCCGCTCCCGGTCGGCGGCGAAGTCCATGGCCTCGGGGAAGGCCGTCATGAAGGCGTCGGCGAACCCCCGGCTGTGCGCGTGGAGTTCGCAGATCCGCTCGACCAGGCTCCGGAACCCGTGCCACGGATCCGGGTCCGCGAGGGCGTCGCGGACGATGGCGTGGCAGGCCCGCCGCTGCTCGGCGAAGGTCTCCGCGATCAGGTCCCGCTTGGTCGGGAAGTGCCGGTACAGCGTGGCGGGGCCCACGTTCGCGTGCCGGGCGACTTCTCGCATCGGCACGTCCAGTCCCTTCTCCCCGAAGACCGCGCGGGCGGCGTCCAGGATGCGGGCACGGTTGTCGCGGGCGTCGGAGCGCGCGGGGTGAGGCAAGCGGCCGGTCATCGTCTCTCACTTTACTCAAGCGGAAGGGGGCGTCCGTTACGGTCCGAAGGCGGTGCCGCCGCCCCGTCCGGCGTCCCGGCTGCGGGGGCCGGCTCGGCGCCCACGGTCGCGGCTGCGGTACCCCGTCCCTTCACCGATCCGAGGAGCAGAGATGAAAGCCGTCGTCATCAGGGCGTTCGGAGACCCCGACGGCCTGGAGGTCGTCGACGTGGCGGTGCCGGTGCCCGCCCCGGGGCAGGTGAGGATCACCACGGAGGCGATCGGGGTGGGCGGCGTGGACGCCGTGATCCGCCGGGGAACGCTCGCCGCGCACGGCTTCCAGGAGGGTCATCTCCTCGGCAGTGAGGTCGCGGGACGTGTCACCGCGGTGGGAGAGGGCGTCGACGCCTCGTGGGTGGGGCGGCGGGTGTGGGCGTTCACCGGGCTGTCCGGAGGGTACGCCGAGCAGGCCGTCGCCGGGGTCGGGGATGTCCTTCCGCTGCCCGACGGCCTGACCGGCGCCGCCGCGGTGACCCTCGGCGGCTCCGGTGTGGTCGCCCACTTCGCACTGGAGCGGGCGCGTTTCACACCCGGTGAGTCGGTGCTGGTGCGGGGTGCGGCGGGCAGCATCGGGATCACGGCGGTCCAACTCGCGGCCGCAGGCGGCGCGGGCGCTGTGGCGGTCACCACCTCATCGGCGGAGCGTGGCGCACGTCTGCGGGACCTGGGGGCGACGCATGTGCTCGACCGCTCGGGCGCGGGGGGCCCGGACGCACCGGCGGGCTTCGACGTGGTGCTCGATGTCGTGAGCGGACCCCAACTCCCCTCGTTCCTGGGCAGATTGAACCCCAACGGGCGCTACATGGCGGTCGGTGTGGTCGGCGGTCAGCCACCGGCGGACTTCGGCATGCGGCTGATGGACGCCTTCCGCAGCTCGCTGTCGTTCGCCACCTTCAGCGCCGACACCGTGCCCGGCCCCGGCAGGCAGGCCGTGCGCGCGTCCCAGTTCGCCGACGCCGCACACGGGCGCCTGCGCACGGTCGTGCACGGGACGCTGCCGCTGGACCAGGCAGCGTCGGCCCACCGCGCGATGGACGCGGGGCAGGTGTTCGGCAGGGCCGTCCTGGTCCCCTGAGCCAGGGAGGGGACGGCGGTGTTGGCGCCACGGGGTACGCCCGCCCGGCCCGCCGCCGGGATCACCGGCTCAAGGGCGTGCCTGGGCGACGCCGTGGGCGAGCTGGCCGAGGACGTTGGCGATGCTGTGCCCGAGGGCGGTGGGGGCGATCAGTACCCCGAGGGCGAGGACGATGGCGACGGTCAGCTTCTCGTCGAAGCGGGTACGGGCCTGGGTGCGGCGGCGTAGCCGCACGATGACGATGACCGCCAGGAATACCGCCAAGTCGACCGTCAGCACCCGCCCCACCCCCAGGTCAGCGTCTGTCGCGTTCCGGTGTAGCCCGAACCCGCCACCGGGGTGGGCGGGTTGCCGCGGGTTGGCCGTATCCGTGCCTGCCGTGGCCGGAAAGCTCAGGCGCGTGCTCCGCCGCCGCGCGCCTCCCGTACCCCCACACGCCGGAATCCCGCAGCCGCGACAGCCGGCTCACCCCTTGGACGCCCCCCACGTCGACACCAGCTCGCGGTGTCCGGTCGCGCAAGGCCGGACACCGAGGGGCGTACGCGGGCCCGGGCCGCCGCGGCGGGGCCCGGGAGAGTTGGGGGTGCGGTGAGAAGTCGGGCCGGGCGCGCGGTTGTTGACGCGATGACGGCACGGCCGTCCTGGCGAGGTGGGTTCGGCCGTCCGGCGCGGGAACGCGAGGGGACCGGCGTCGGTGAGGCGAGGAGAGTAGGGTCACCCCCTGCACGACCGACCGGTTGAGGGCGAGGTGGCGCGTGAGACGACCGACGATCGCGGACATCGCCGAGCGAGCGGGGGTGTCGAAGGTCGCCGTCTCGTACGCCCTCAACGACCGGCCCGGGGTGTCCGCCGCGACCCGCGCGTCGATCAAGGCGATCGCCGCCGAACTCGGCTGGCGGCCCAACAGCGCCGCCCGGGCGCTCACCGGCGCCCGGGCGCAAGCGGTGGGGCTGACGTTGTGCCGGCCCGCGCGAACCCTGGGTGTCGAGCCGTTCTTCATGGAGCTGATCAGTGGTATCGAGGCGGCGCTGGCCGACCGTTCCTACGCGCTGACCCTCCAGATCGCGGACGGCGCGGGGACCGAGATCGAGATCTACCGGCGGTGGTGGGGCGAGGGCCGGGTGGACGGGGTGTTCCTGGTGGACCTGCACATCACCGATCCCCGGGTGGCGGCGGTCGCCGAACTCGGCCTGCCCGCCGTGGTCGTCGGCCCGCCCGGGGTGTCCGGGGCACTGCCGACCGTGTGGTCCGACGACGCCGCCGGTGTCCGGGAGATCGTGCAGTACCTGAACGTCCTCGGGCACCGGCGTATCGCCCGGGTCGCCGGGCTGCCGCACCTGGCCCACACCGCGGTGCGGGACGCGGCCCTGCGCGAGGCGTGCCGGGAGGCCGGTCTGCCGGAGCCGGTCGTCGTGCACACCGACTACACCGGTGAGGCCGGCGCCAGCGCGGCCCGGGGGCTGCTCATCGCGCCGGAGCGGCCGACAGCGCTGGTCTTCGACAACGACATCATGGCGGTGGCGGCCCTGTCGGTGGCGCAGGAGCTGGGCATGGACATCCCCGCAGACGTGTCGTTGGTGGCCTGGGACGACTCTCCGCTCACCCAGGTGGTCCGGCCGCCCCTGTCCGCGATGACCCGGGACATCCACGCCTACGGGGCCCGCGCCGCCCGGGTGTTGCTCGCCCACATCGCGGGCGAGCGGGTGGCCGACGTCCGTCAGGAGCACGCACGTCTCATCCCCCGTGGCAGTACGGGCCGGCCGCCGCGCTGACCGGCGGCCGGGCCGGACCACGGCACTCGGCCGGTCGGCCCCGCGGCGCGTCGCGGACACCTTGCCGAGGGCGGTCTGCGCGGACGGTCGGTGCTCACCCCGTGACGCGCGGCGCCCGTCCGGCGTTCGGATGGGCGGTCTGCGCCGTCACCTCGCGTGGGAGTTCGGCGCTCTCGATCGAGGCCACCGCATCGGCGGTGTCTTCGTTCACAGGGTCCGTCCGGCCGTCGCCTCCTTGGCGCGCGGCGCGGGGGCGGGGGTACCGCCGCCCTGGTCCTGGGGCGTTCGTCCGCCGACGGCCAGGGCGAGGAGCGCGCCGAGGACGGCGGGTACCGCGAAGAGCACGAAGTTCCACCGGGGAGCCAGGCCGGCCGCGAGGATCCAGCCGCCGAGCGTGGGGCCGGCGATCGCGCCGATACGCCCCACGCCGAGCGCGACGCCAACGGCGCCGGCCCTGGCGGTCACCGGGTAGCTGCGGGAGATGTAGACGTTGATCAGCCCCTGGACGCCGACCGCGCCGCAGCCACCGATGATCACGACGGCGTAGAGCACCGCCGACGGCAGCTTGGCGCTCATGGCGACGATCGCCACGGCTCCGAGGACGAAACTGACCGTGACCGGCCCCTTCGACCCGGCGCGGTCCGCCAGCAACGCCATGGCGAGCCCGCCGACGGTGGCACCGAGGTTCAGCAGCATCAGGAAGGTCTGCGAGGACCGCAGCGGATGGTCGGCCGCCTGCATCAGCTGCGGCAGCCAGGTGTTCATCGCGAAGATGAGCAGGAACGACAGGGCCGCCATGGCGCAGAACAGCAGTGTGGTGCGCAGGTACGGCGGCTTCAGCACCAGGCGTACCCCGCCGCTGCCGGGAGCCGGGGCGGAGGTCTTCATCGCCTGGTGGTATTCGGTGGATTCGGGCAGCCAGGCGTAGGCCGCGGGCAGCAGGAGCAGACCGGCGACGCCGCCGACCACGTACTCCAGCTGGAAACCGTGCCCGCTCAGCAAGGTGTTGGCGGCCAGCGCCGCGAACGAGCCGCCGATGGCGGTTCCGCACTGCACGATCCCCGAGTAGAGGTTCTTGCGTCTGTCAGGGGCGAGTTCGAAGATCAGCGGGGCCATCGCCGGATAGATCGCGCCGACGCCGAGCCCGACGACGAACCGGCCGGCACCGAACAGCGACGGCAGGGGTGCCATGGCGCAGGCGAACATCCCGGCGCTGACGACCGCGATACTGGCCAGGGTCGTCCGGCGCCGGCCGAGCCGGTCGGTGAACTGGCCGACCAGCAGGGATCCGACGAGCATGCCGACGGGGGTGAGGCTGCCGAGCAGGCCGACGAGGGCGACGGTGAGGTGCCAGGGGTGGTAATGGAGCAGCAGTGGTGTGGTCGCGCCGAAGGCGACGAGGTCGAAGCCTTCCAGTGTCATCACCGCCATGCCGACGGCGAGTGCTGTGCCGGTCCGCGCCGAGGTGCCTCGGGCGAACGCTGGTGTGCTCAATGATCCGACTCCGTTGCGGGTGTTCTCGTCCGGTACGGCGGCCATGGGCCCTGCGGGCGCTGGTGGTTGGCGGTTGCCGGGGTGGGCGCCGGTCATCGACGCGGCCGGGTCTTCGGGCTGGACGAACGACGGCCGGGGCGGCGGCCCCCGGGTGTGGAGGGCCGCCGTCACCTGTCCGCCGACCCGTGCCGGGGACGGCCTGGTCGATCGTGGAGCGAGCCGGCCGGGGCCCTCAGGCCCGCCGTCCGCCGTCGACCGACAGGGCGATGCCGGTGACGTAGGAGGAGGCGTCCGAGCAGAGCCAGACCGCCGCAGCGGCGGCTTCCTCGGGCGTGGCCAGCCGGCCGAGGGGCGTGATCGATTCCTGCATGGCGATCATGTCGGTGCCGACCGCCTTCTCGAACCCGGGGGTAAGGGTGGGGCCGGGGCAGACGGCGTTGACGCGGATGCCGGCCGGGGCGTAGTCGACCGCGGCGACCTTGGTGAGGCCGACGATGCCGTGCTTGGCGGCCACGTAGGCGGGGGCGGTGGGGATCGCGTACAGGCCGCCGTTGGAGGCGATGTTGACGATCGCGCCGCCGCCGCGCCGCCGCAGCGCGGGCAGTTCGTACCTCATGCACAGGAAGGTCCCGGCCAGGTTGACCTGGACCACACGCTCGAACTCGGCCAGGGTCATCTCGTCGAGCCGGCGGTGGTGGGAGGCCAGGCCGGCGTTGTTCACGGCGAAGTCGAGGCCGCCGAACGCGGTGACGGTGGCCTCGACGGCCGCCCGCACGGCGTCCTCGTCGGCGATGTCGACGGTGACGGCCAGTGCGTCGCCGCCGTCCTTCCTGATCAGCTCGGTGGTCTCGGCCGCCGTGTCCGCGTCGATGTCGCACACGGCGACCGCGGCGCCGCCGCGGGCGAGTTCCAGCGCCGTGGCACGGCCGATCCCGCTGCCGGCGCCGGTGACCAGTCCGGCCTTGCGGGACACGCCGCTCACGCCATCACCTCGTGGTTGGCCCAGGCGACCTTGTAGGGGTGGCGTGACTGCCAGTGGTCGATGACTTCGTGGATGCCGGGTGCGGCGAACGCCTTCCCGAGCGCCTCGATGTCGGCGACGGTGACCTGCACGATCGCGGTCGCGATCAGCGCGGGGATGGCGTCCTCGCCGGGGACGGGGAGGTGGCGCCGGGTGGTGACGGAGTCGGTGAAGCCGGTGTCGAGCATCGCTCGTTCGATATCCGCCAGGTACTGATCCAGCTCGGCGTCGGGCAGTGGCTGATCGAAGGAGACGATCATCGTGTGGGTGATCATGCGGCAATTCTTGACGGCTCCGGCCGCTGGTGTCCAAGACCTGTCAGACAGTGAGCGATAACCTGTAGGCATGGCTGAACTGGAGACCCGTGAGCTGGAGTACTTCATCGTGCTCGCCGACGAGCTGCACTTCGGCCGGGCCGCCGCACGGCTCTCGATCGCCCAGCCGGCGCTGTCGAAGGCGATCCGGCGGATCGAGAGCCGGATCGGCGTCCCGCTGTTCGTCCGCAACAGCCGGCACGTCGCACTCACCCCGGCCGGGAAGGCGCTCCAGGAACACGGCCGGCACGCGCTCAACGCGGTCGGCGCCGCTATCCGGCACGCCCGGCACGCCGGCGACACCCAGGCCCACCTGCGGCTCGTCCTCAAGCCCGGCGGCGACGCGGGCCTGCTCTCCGGGATCCTGGCCGAATACGCCCACCAGCCCGACGCCCGCCGGGTGGACATCCTCTTCAGCGGCCCCGCCGACCGCACCGACTTCCTGCGCGACGGCCGGGCCGACGTCGGACTGCTCTACGTGCCCTTCGACGACCTCGACGGCCTGGCCCACGAGACGCTGCGCACCGAGGACCGCGTCGTCATCGTCCCCTCCGGGCACCGGCTGGCCGGACACACCTCGGTACGCATCCGCGACCTGGAGGGCGAGACACTGCCGCGCTGGAAAGGCGTCCCCGGCGGCGACGGCACCGGCCCGGAGGTCGCCGACGTCGTCCAACTGCTCCAGATGATCACCGTGAGCCGGATGATCGGCGTCCTCCCCCGCTCCCTGGTCGAACCCCTCCCACCCGGCCTGGTCGGCATCCCGGTGGCCGACGCCCCGCCCAGCCGCCTCGTACTCGCCTGGAACGAGCAGGACCACCGGCCGATGGTCGCCTCCTTCGTGGCCGCTGCGCTCGGACGGCCGTGACCTGCCCTGTCCGGTCGGCGTCGCCGGACCCACCTCCGACGCCTCGGCCCGCGGAAGAGTGACGTGGGTCCCCGGACTCTCAGCCGGCCGCCCCTCGGGGGTGGAGCCGGACGACGAGGGCGTCGAGGCCGAAGTTGATGATGGACCGGTTGGGTACCGGGGGTTCCAGGACTTCGACGTGTTCGGCGGCTTCGGTCAACGCGGCGAAGAGCGAGGCGAGTTCCACGCGGGCCAGGGGGGCGCCGATGCAGTAGTGGGGGCCCCAGCCGAAGGCCAGGTGACGGTTGGGGGTGCGGTCGAGGAGGAGGTCGTCGGGGTGGTGGAACTCGGCTTCGTCCCGGTTGGCGGCCGGGGTCCAGACGACCACGCGGTCCCCGGCCCGGATGTGATGTCCGGCGAGTTCGGTGTCGTGCCGGGCGGTGCGCAGTACGTGCAGGCCGACCGAGGTCCAGCGCAGCAGTTCCTCGACGCCGGTTTCCGGGTCGTAGCCGTCCGCGCGCATGGCCTGCCAGGCGTGCGGGTGGCGGGTCAGCGCGAGCATCGCCATGGTCGAGGTGTGGCGTACCGTCTGCACCCCTCCGACCAGGATGTTGTCGCAGTTGAGCAGGGCCTCGTCCAGCGGGAGACGCCGGCCGTCCACCTCGTGGGTGACCAGTTGGCTGATGATGTCGTCGCGGGGGTCGGTCCGGCGGCGCAGACCGAGGGCGAACAGGTAGGGCAGCAGTTGCTGGTGTGCCTCTGAGCGTTCCTCGGGGGTGTCGCCGAGGAACGCGCGGTCGCACATGGCCACCACGTGGTCGCGGTCCTCGTCCGGGACGCCGAGCAGGTCGCACATGACGGTCAGCGGGACCGTCGTGCTGATGTCCCGGACGAAGTCGGTGCGCGCGGTCCCCAGCGCGTCGCGTACCACCTGGCGGGTCAGGTCGGCGACGCGTGCGCCGAGTTCGGCCGCCTTGCGCTTGGAGAAGAACGGCAGGACGAGGCCGCGCAGGTCCCGGTGGCGTGGCGGGTCGGTGAGCGCCATCATCTTGCCCGCGCCGGCCGGCGCCCGGTCCCGGCCGGTGCCCAGCAGTGAGCCGCGTTCCGAGCTGAACCGGGCCGCGTCGCCCAGCACCTCGTTGGCCAGCGCGTGCGACAGCACACACCACAGCGGCCCTTCCGCCTCCGACTCCAGTCGCCACAACGGCGATCGGCGGCGCAGCTCACGAAGGACCGCGTGGCTGTCGTCGCGTGCCCAGAACGCGGGGTCGGTCAGGTCGGGGAACGTGGTCACGCCGGTTACGGTGTTCATGCTGCTCCTCAAGTCTGCCGCCGTCGGCGGTGGCTCACTGGTACAGGGACGGCAGCAGCACGTCCTGGACGACGGCGCCCACCTGCCGTACGGCGGCCTCGCCGGACTGGAGCACCAGGTGTCCGGCCTCCACCACCTCCAGCGGCCGGCTGCCGGTGAAGCATCGTTTCCACTCCGCCATCTCGCCAGCGGTCACCGCCTCGTCGTCGGCTCCGAGGACGGGCTGGACGGGGCAGTCCAGTGGGCCGGTGCCGGCGTCCCGGTAGGTGCGGGCCAGGCCCATGTCGGCCAGGAGCGCGCGTTGCGCCATCTCGCCCAGTGCTGGGTGGGTGACGACCGCGCCGGCGCGTTCGTCGTTGCGGAGCATGAAGTCGGCCAGTTCGCGGGCGTCGTCCTCGCCGCCGGAACCGGGCGGTTCGCGCCAGGTGTGCGGGGGCGCGAACCCGATGACGAAGCAGGCGGTGGGGTTGAGTTGGGCGCTGAGCTTGCGGGCCGCCTCGTAGCCGACCAGGGCGCCGACGCTCTGGCCGAGGACGGCGTAGGGCCGGTCGAGGTGGGGCAGCGCGGCGTCGGCGACCGCCTGGACCAGGTCCTCGAAGCTCTCCGGGTAGGGGTCGCGGGCCCGGCCGCCCCGCCCGGGCATCCGCACCCCCCACACCTCGATCTCCTCGGGCAGCAGCCGGCCGAGCGTGGTGAAGGCGGTGGCGTCACCGCCCGCGTGCGGGAAGCAGAGCAGCCGGACGGCGGCGTGCGGGCGGTGGTCCGGCAGCCAGAACCAGTCTCCCTCGGTCCGGGGGATCGTTCGGGAAGTGTGCACGAAGACGCCTCGCTTACGTGGGACGGGTCCAGGCCGGATTCCGGGGGGAGCGGCGGGCGGATCGTCGACCGGCCGTGCCGGGCCGGCCGTCAGTCGACGGGGGAGGCGGCGAGCCAGGAGGTGTCCTCGGTGAGCCACTCCTTGCGGCGCAGCCCGACCGCCTCCAGGTAGGTGTCGAGGGTGCCCTCGTCGAGGAACTGGACGATCTGGAGGTGGGTCCAACGCCGGTCCTGCCAGCGGTACTCCATCACCGCGCGCAGCAGGTCGGGGGTGAGCTGGTCCACCTTCAGCAAGGTGGCGGTGATGTCGTCCCAGACCCGGGGTTCGCCGACGCCGGTGAACCACTCGGGCAGTGCGCGTTCGATCAGGACGCTGCCGCCGGGGCGGACGTGGCGGCGGGCGGTGGCCATCATCTCGTAGCGCACCTCGGCGTCGGTGAGGTTGACCAGGCAGGAGCCGAGCACCACGGCGTCGAAGGTGCGGTCGAGCCGCAGGTCCGGGATCTCGGCGTGGACAGTTTCGGCCCCCTCGATCCTGGCCAGCATCTCGGCGCTGTGGTCGACCGCGACCACCTGGTGGCCCAGGGCGATCAGCGGGTGGGTGAGGCGCCCGGTCCCGGCCCCGAGCTCCAGCACCGAGGCGTGGCGTGGCAGCGCGCCGTCCACCACGCGTGGGGTCCGTCCGGCACGCAGGATCGAGTACAGCTCGACGGGGTCGCCCTCGGGGCTGAACGCACCGGGTCCGGTGCCTTTCTGGCGGGACATGACTGACTCCTCGGGTTGTGGGTGCGGCGGGGCGGGTGTCAGGCGGGACGCGGGCCGGCCCATACCTTCTCGACATGGTCGAGGCAGCTGTCCCGGTCACCGCGGACGCCGACCTCACGCCAGCCGCCGGGCACCGCCCGGTGGACGGGCCACACCGAGTACTGGCCGGCGTCGTTGACCACCACGGTGTAGGTGGCCGGCGGTTGCCGCTCGCTCATCGGGTCCCCTCCCCGCCCCGCCACGTGGTGACGAAGCCGTCCGGTGCTTCGGTCATGTGCTGGATGGCCGCGAAGAAGTCGGCGACGTAGCCGTGGAGTTGTCCGGTGGTGACGGCGGTGTCCGCGCTGTCCACGATCAGCATCGACCGGTCGGACGCCGGGTCCTGGACGAACGCCACGTTCAGCGCGAAGTGGTTGGGTTCCCGGCGCACCGTCGGCTCCACGCCGAGCCGCGGGTCCACGATGCGGGTCCGCCCCTCCGCGAGGCGGCCCAGTGCGTGGAACCGGTTGAAGGTGAAGCTGCAGTCCAGGGTGGGATCGGCCAGGTGCCTGGCGATCTCGCTGTACGGTGTCCTGCGGTGCGGCGTGATCTCGCTCTCCTGCTGGTGCACCGCACGCACCAGCGAGGTCCAGGTGTGTCCGTCGAGCGGTACGCGCAGCGGGACGGTGTTGAGGAAGACACCACGGGCCTCGGTGCCCGCACCGTCCTCCAGCCTGCCGTTGACGGTCAGCCCGGTGACCACCTCGTGGGTGCCGGCCAGCCGGGAGATCGCCGCCACGTGCGCGGCCAGTGCGACGCTCTTGGCGCCGACCCCGTTGGCGGCGGCGAACGACGGCACGCGGGCGGCGAGCGCGGCCGGCAGGGTGCGTTCCAGCACGCCGGTGTCGGCGCCGCGTCCCGCCGTGTGCCGCCCGGTGCCCAGCCGGGTCGGGCGGACCCCGGTCATCCGGCGTTTCCAGAACTCCCGCGACGTCGCTGATGCCTTGGCCCGCGCCTCCAGGGCCACGTAGTCGCGGAAGAGGGAGGCGGGTGGCGGCGGCGGAGGGCTGTCCGGGTCGTCGCGCAGTGCGGCGTGCCGTTCCAGGAGTTCGGCGAAGACCGAGGTGAAGCTCCAGCCGTCCAGGATGGCGTGGTGTTCGACCAGGGTGAGCTGGTAGACGTCCTCGGCCAGGCGTTGGACGAGGACGCGCAGCAGCGGTGCGGTGGCCAGGTCGAAGGCGACGGCCCATTCGCGCAGCGCCAGGTCGGTGACGCGGGCCAGCTGTGCGGACTCGCCCACCCCGCGCAGGTCTTCGACGACCAGGGGCACCGACACGTCCCGGTGCACCAGTTGCATCGGTTCGCTGAAGGAGACCAGGTCGAAGCTGGTGCGCAGCACCGGGTGGCGGTGTACGACCTCGGTGAGGGCGGCGGCGAACGCCTTCTCGTCGAAGTCGCCGGACATCCGGTAGCTGTTGACGTTCTGGTAGGGGCGGCGTCCCGGGTCGGCCTCCATGTGGTAGACCATGGCGAGTTGCATGGCGGTCATGGGGTAGGCGTCGTCCAGCCCGGGGGGCAGGAAGGCGCGGTCGGCCGGCGGGACCAGTGCGAACGGTGCCTGGCCGACGGTGTCGGCGGGCCCCTCGGCACGTCGCAGCTGGGGTGCCAGTTCGGCCAGTACGGGGGTGGTGAAGAACGCCTCCAGGTCCAGCTCGTAGCCGCGTTCGCGGAGTGTTCCGGCCACTTGGACGCTGCGGATGGAGTCGCCGCCGAGGGAGAAGAAGTTGTCCTCCCGGCCGATGTCGTCGACCCCGAGGACCTCCTGCCAGGCCTCGGCGATCAGCCGTTCCGCGTCGCTTTCGGGCGGGGTGTGGCGGGTGCCGCGTCCGACGTCGGCCCGGGGCCGGGGCAGCGCGCGCCGGTCGACCTTGCCGTTGGAGGTCAGCGGCAGCCGGTCCAGCGGCATGATGACGGAGGGCACCAGATGGGCGGGGAGGCGTGCGCCGAGGAAGGTGCGGACCTCGGCGGGGCCGGCCTCGCCGACCACGTAGGCGACCAGGTGGGGCGGGGTGTCCGGGTCCTGGTGCGCGACCACCACGCAGTCCTGGATCCGCGGGTGTGCCAGGAGCGCGTGGCGGATCTCGCCCGGTTCGATGCGGAAGCCCCGGATCTTGACCTGGTCGTCGCCGCGGCCGTGGTACTCCAAGGTGCCGTCCGGACGCCATCGGGCCAGGTCGCCGGTGCGGTACCACGGTGTGGTGTCGCCGGGCACCGGTCCGGGGGCGAACCGCTGGGCGGTCAGCTCCGGGTTGCCGACGTAGCCCTTGGCCACGCCCGCGCCGCCGACCACCATCTCGCCCACCACACCGATGGGCACCGGTGCGCCGTGCGGGTCGAGCACCGCGACGGACAGGTGTGGCAGCGCGCGGCCGATTACGCTGTGCTGGAACGCGTGCGCCGACTCGATCTGATGTGCCGTCACATGAATGGTGGTCTCGGTGATCCCGTACATGTTGCACAACCGGGCCGCCGGTGCCTTGGCCCGCTCGAACCAGGCGGCGACGTGGTGCGGCTGCAACGCCTCGCCGCCCAGCACCACCCAGCGCAGGTCCTCCAGCGGAACGGGGAGTCCGGCCGACGCGGAGGTCAGCTGGGCCAGCGCGGACGGGGTCTGGCTGAGGACGGTGACCCGTTCCCGTACCAGCAGTTCGGCGAAGCGCTCGGGGGCCCGGGCGACCGGCAGGGGAACCACGACCAGCCGCCCTCCGTGGAGCAGGGCGCCCCACGTCTCCCACACGGAGAAGTCGAAGGCGTACGAGTGGAACGCGGTCCACACGTCGTCGGCGCCGAAGGCGAACCGCCCGGCCACCGCGTCGAAGAGGGCGGTGACGTTGCGGTGCGCGACCTCCACGCCCTTGGGGCGGCCGGTGGAGCCGGAGGTGAAGATGACGTAGGCGGAGTCGTCGGCGGAGCCGGCGAGTGACAGGTTCTCCGGCGACCACGATCCCGACGCCACCGCGCCGGCCACGTCCTCGTCGCGCAGCACCAGCCGGACCCGTGCGTCGCCGAAGACCACCTCCTGCCGTTCGGCCGGGTCGGCGGGGTTGACGGGCACGTAGGCGGCTCCGGCCTTGAGCACCGCGAGGACCGCTTCGACCTGGGCCGGGCCGCGTTCCAGGCAGAGGCCGACCCGGTCTCCCCGCTCGACGCCGCGCGACCGGAGGTACCGGGCCAGCCGGTTGGCGCGGGCGTTCAGCTCGGTATAGGTGAGGTGTTCGTCGCCGTGGGTGACCGCGGTGCGGCCGGGGTGTTCGGCCGCCACCCGCTCGAACGCCTCGTGCAGCCGGGGGCCCGCCGGGACCCGGGGCGCGGCGACCGGCTGGACCACCGCGTGGTCCTCGTCGGTGAGCAGGTCGACGACGCCGATACCGACCCCGGGGTCGGCCAGCACCCCCTCCAGCAGCCGCATCCAGCGCCGCGCCATGCGCACCACCGTCGCCTCGTCGAAGAGGTCGGTGTTGTACTCCACTTCCACCCGCGCCCCGGCGTCCTCGTCGCAGACCGACCAGATCAGGTCGAACTTGGCGGTGCCGGTGTCGATCGGCATCGGGCTCGCGACCGCGTCGGCGAGCCGCAGCGATTCCGCGCCCCGGCCGTCGTGGTAGCCGAAGACCACCTGCACCAGCGGGGAACGGCCGCCCGACCGGTCGGGGAGCACCCGGTCCACCACGGCGTCGAACGGCACGTCCTGGTGGTCGAAGTCCTCCAGCACACCGTCGCGGACCCGCTCCAGCAGGTGCCTGAAGGCCGGCTGCGTCCCCGTGTCGATCCGCAGCGCCAGCATGTTGACGAAGTACCCGAGCAGGCCCTCCAGTTCGAGCCGGTCGCGGCCGGCCACCGGGGTGCCGATCACCAGGTCGTCCTGGCCGGTGTGGCGGTGCACCAGGGCGGCGAAGGCGGCCAGCAGCACCATGAAGCCGGTGGCGCCCTCGCGTCGGGCCAGGTCGCGGGCGCGGTCCAGCAGGCCCTCGGGGAGCGGCACGGTGGCCGTGGAGCCGTGGAAGGTCTGGGTCGCGGGACGGCGGCGGTCGGTGGGCAGCGCGAGCGACGCGGGAGCGCCGTCCAACCGGTCCCGCCAGTACGTCAGTTGACGCTCGAAGGCGGCGCCGGTCATCCGTTCCCGCTGCCAGCGGGCGTAGTCGGCGAACTGCACCGGCAGCGGTTCCAGGGCCGGCGGACGGTCGTGCTCGGCCGCGGCGTAGAACTCGGACAACTCCCGTTCGAAGACGGACGTGGACAACTCGTCCCAGACGATGTGGTGGACGACGACCGCCAGGATCCACCGGTCCGGACCCGTCCTGAGCAGGCAGCCGCGCAGCAGCGGCCCCCGCTCCAGGTCGAACGGCCGGCGCACCACGTCGTGCAGCAACCGCGCCGCGTGGGACTCGGGGTCCGGGTCGGCGGTGAGGTCGTGCGTGGTGAACGGTACGACCACCTCGGGGCGGACGACCTGTCTCGGCTCGCCGAGGGCCGCCGAGAACACCGTGCGCAGCGCCTCGTGCCGTGCCACGACGCCATGCAGGGCCCGTTCCACCGCAGCCGGGTCGAGCCGGCCGCGCAGCCGTCGGACCCACGGCAGGTTGTAGGTGGCCGTCCCCGGTGCCCACCGGTCGAGGAACCACAAGGACCGCTGACCCGAGGAGAGCGGTGCCGTCGTCTCACCGGCCCGGGTGATGGGCTGCCAGGAAGCGCTCATCTCACCTCACCTCGCTGTCGAGTTCGGTCACCGCTCGCACCCACTCGGCGTCGCCGAGTGGTGGCAGCGAGGCCACCGCCGAGGCGCGTCGCTCCACTTCCTCGACGGAGTCGGCGCTGGCCCGCACGGACCGGGCGAGCTGGGCGACGGTCCGCGACTCGAACATGGCGCGCAGCGGTACGTCGGTGTGGAGCGCCACCGCGATCCTGGCCCGTACCCGCAGGGCGTTGAGCGAGTGCGCCCCCGAGGTGAACAGGTCCT
This sequence comes from Streptantibioticus cattleyicolor NRRL 8057 = DSM 46488, assembly GCF_000240165.1. Lineage (NCBI taxonomy): Bacteria > Bacillati > Actinomycetota > Actinomycetes > Kitasatosporales > Streptomycetaceae > Streptantibioticus > Streptantibioticus cattleyicolor. The sequence goes on along the minus strand of NC_017585.1, from coordinate 1,617,414 downwards.
GGTCCCGGTGGAGTCCGGGCTGGTCGAGCACCATCGACCAGATGCGGTTCAGCACGTGCACCACCGGTTCGTCGCCGTCCGTGTCGTCCGTCCCGGGCACGGACGCGCCGGAAGGCAGTGGCTCCCCGGCGTCCCCGGCCCGCAGCGCGGAGCGGTCCGCCTTGCCGTTGGCGGTGAGCGGCACCTCGGTCAGGCGGCGGAAGTGCGTGGGAACCATGTGGTCGGGCAGTACGGACGCGGCCCGGGCCCGCAGTTCCGCGGCGTCGACCTCGCGGCCGGGCGCCGTCACCACGTATGCCTGCAACCGGTGGTCCTCCCCGTCGGGTACGAGGACGGCCACCGCGGTGGAGACCGCCGGGTGCCCTTCGAGTACGGTTTCGATCTCGCCGGGTTCGACACGCTGGCCGCGGATCTTCATCTGGTCGTCCAGCCGGCCCAGGTATTCCAGCTCCCCGTCCTCGCGCAGCCGCGCGGTGTCGCCGGTGCGGTAGAGCCGGCTTCCGTCGTCGGCGAACGGGTCGGGTTCGAAGCGGTCGGCGGTGAGCCGTGGCTGGTTGAGGTAGCCGATGGCCACGGCCACCCCGCCGATGTGGAGTTCGCCGGGGGTGCCGGGGGGCACCGGTTCGCCGTCGGGGCCGAGGACGTGCAGCCGCACGCCGCTGATGGGGCGGCCGATCGGAGTGGTGCGGGCGGTCGGCGGCAGCGGCCGGCACCGCCAGGCGCTGACGTCGACCGCGGCCTCGGTCGGGCCGTAGAGGTTGTGCAGTTCCCCGGGCATCCGGCGGAGGAAGTCGTCGACCAGCCGGGGCGGCAGTTCCTCACCGCTGCACACGGTACGGCGCAGCGACCGGCACCCCTCGACACCCGGCTCGGCGAGGAAGACCCGGAGCATCGACGGCACGAAGTGCACGGTGGTCACCCGCTCGGCGTTGATCAGATCGCGCAGGTAGCCGGGGTCGCGGTGGCCGCCGGGCCGGGCCAGGACCAGGCGCGCGCCGGTCATCAGCGGCCAGAAGAACTCCCACACCGACACGTCGAAGCCGAAGGGTGTCTTCTGCAGCACCACGTCGTCCGCGGTCAGCGGGGACCAGCGGTCCATCCACGCCAGGCGGTTGTGGATGGCCCGGTGGGAGACGGCGACCGCCTTGGGCCGCCCGGTGGAGCCGGAGGTGAAGATCACGTAGGCGGGGTCCTCGGGTCCGGCCGACGGCACCGGGTCCTGGTCGGACTCCTCGGCCCACCGGTCCGGGTCGTCGAGGTCGAGCACGGTGGCCTTCCCCGCGGGCAGCAGCGGGACGAACCGGCGCTGGGCGAGCACCACCGGGGCGGCCACCTCGGTGACCATGTGGTCGAGGCGGCCGGCCGGGGACTCGGGGTCGAGCGGGAGGTAGGCGCCGCCGGACGCCACCACCGCGAGCAGCGCCACCACCAGGTCGAGGGAGCGTTCGGCCAGCACGCCCACCACGACCCCGGGGCCGACCCCGAGTGAACGCAGCCGGTGGGCGAGGCGGTTGGCCGCCGCGGTCAGCTCCGGGTGGCTGAGGTGTGCCCCGTCGATGGCCACGGCCGGACGTTCCGGGTCCCCGGCGGGCCGGGAACGCAGCAGGTGGTTCAGGGTCCGCTCGTCCGGTGGCGTATCGCCGTGGTGGTGGGCGGCGGATCCGTGCGTGCCGTCGGCGGCGGGCGCCGGGCTGCCCGGCCGGTCCTCCACTGGTGCGGCATCCATGTCGGTCCTCCTCGGTGCCGGCTCGGACGCGGGTGGCGCCGTGGCCTCCCGCCAGGCGCGGGGCGCGGTGTCCGGCTCGTGCACCGCGTCGCGTAACAGGGCCTTCCACTCCTCGACCAGGTCGCGCACGGTGTCTTCGTCGAAGAGCCCGGTGTTGTATTCGACCACTCCGTGGAAGCCGCGTTGGTCGTCGGTGACCTGCCAGCTGACGTCGAACTTCGCCGTCCTGGTGGGGAGCAGCGCGCGACGGGCAGTGAGCGGTCCGGCCCGCCATCCGTCGTCGCTGTGGCGGTGCATCTCGAAGACGGCCTGGACCAGGGGCGCGTGTGAGGTCGGGCGGTGGCCGAGCACCCGGTCCACCACGGCCTCGAACGGCACGTCCTGGTGGCCGAGGTCGGCCAGCACGGTGGTGCGGACGCGGCGCAGCGCCTGGCGGAACGTGGGTTGCCCGGACAGGTCGACGCGCAACGCCAGCAGGTTGACGAAGTTCCCGATCAGCTCTTCGAACTCGGGCTTGCCGCGACCGGCCACCGGGGTGCCGAGCACCATGTCCTCCTGGCCGCTGTACCGCCGCAGCGTCGCCGCGCAGGCGGTGAGCAGGACGAGGAAGGGGGTGGCGCCCTCCTGCCGGGCCAGGGCGCGGACGCGGGAGGCGACCGGCGTGGGCAGCGCGAACTCGACGGTGGCGCCGTCGTACGAGGGGTGTTCCGGACGGGGCCGGTCGGTGGGCAGACGCAGCAGGGTCGGCGCTCCGGCGAGACGTCGGGCCCAGTGGTCGAGTCCGGCCCGGTGGGTCGGGGAGGCGGCCCTGCGTGTCTGCCAGGAGACGAAGTCGTCGTAGCCGGCGGCCAGTTGCGGCAGCCGGGGTCGGCGCCGCTCCACGGCGGCGCCGTACGCCTCGGCGAGTTCGCGCTCGAAGACGGCCAGCGACAGTTCGTCCCAGACCAGGTGGTGGAAGACGGTGAGCAGTATCGCCCGGCGCTCGCCGGTGCGTACCAGTACCGCTCGCAGCAGGGGGCCGTTCTCCAGGTCGAACGGGGTCTCGGCGGCGGTCCGCAGGCAGGCGGTGACCGCCTCGTCGTGCTGGTGGTCACCGCCCGGTCCGGACGGCGGGGTGGTGGCCGGCTCCACCAGGTCCAGGTCGATCGTCAGTTCCGGGCGGATCACGCGCCGTGGGGCGCCGAGGTCTTCGGTGAAGACGGAGCGCAGCACCTCGTGCCGGGCCACCACCGTGCGCAGGGCCCCTTCGAGCAGGGTGTGGTCGACCGGTCCGTCGAGGTGGAACGCCCACGGCACGTTGTAGGTGGCCGTGCCGGGTGCCCAGCGCTCCAGGAACCACAGTGAACGCTGGCCCGCGGACAGGCCGTCGTCCTCGGGCCGGTCGGTGGTCGCGCCGTCGGGCAGGGGCTGCGGCGTGGCGGACTGTGCCCTGCTCTCCCCCGCGACCTGGTCCAGGACGTCGGCCAGTTCGGCCAGGGTGGCCGCGGAGAAGACGGCTTCGGCGGGCAGGCCCGGTCCGTACTCGGCGATGAGTTCGGCGGCCAGTTGCAGCGCGGCGAGCGAGTCGCCGCCCAGGGCGAAGAAGTTGTCGTCCTTGCCGACCCGGGGCACGTCCAGCATCCGGCACCATGTCTCGGCCAGTGCCTTCTGCGTGGCGGTCGGCGCGGTATCGGGGGTGTGCCCGGCGGCGTCCTGGGTGGCCGGGGCGGGTTCGGGGAGCGCGGCCCGGTCCAGTTTGCCGTCGGCGGTCAGTGGCAGGGCGGGCAGCGGCACGACGGTGGGCACCATGTGCGGAGGTAACAACTCGCCCGCGTGGGACACCAGTTGGGCCGGTGTGGCGTCGGGGGCCACCACGTAGGCGACCAGGGTGGTGCGGCCGTCGGGAGTCGTCCGCCCCAGGACGGCGCAGTGGCGTACCGCGGGGTGGCGTTCCATCACCAGCCGCACCTCGGCCGGCTCCACCCGGAACCCTCTGATCTTCACCTGGTCGTCGGCGCGGCCGACGAATTCCAGGACCCCGTCGTCGGTCTTCCGGACCAGGTCGCCGGTGCGGTACATCAGGGCGTCCGGGGAGTCCGCCCACGGGTCGGGCACGAAGCGTTCGGCGGTCGTCTCCGGCCGGGCCAGGTATCCCCGGGCCAGTGGCGCGCCGCCGATGTAGAGCTCGCCGGTGCGCCCGTCGGGGACCGGTGTCTTCCGCTCGTCCAGCACGTACAGTCCGCGCCCGCCGCACGCGGTCCCGATGGGGATCTCGTCCTGTGGTGTCACCCCCGCCGGGAGGCGGAAGAGGGTCGAGGTGATGACCGCCTCGGTGGGACCGTAGGCGTTGAGCAACGGCACGTCCGGCAGGAGCCGCTGCCAGTCGGCCACCGCGCGGGCCGACATGCGTTCACTGCCCGAGATCATCAGTCTCAAGCCCCGGCAGGCCGCGGCCCGTTGTCCGTCGAGGGACGAGGCGAACGCGTTCCAGTAGCCGCCCGGCAGGTTGGCGACGGTGACCGCGTGGCGGTCGACGAGGTCGGCCAGTTCGCCGAAGGACAGCAGCCCGGGGCCGCGCGTCACCACGGTGGCGCCGACGATCAGCGGGGTCAGCGCCTGTTCCAGCGCGACGTCGACGTGCGGGGCGGCGAACCACAGGACACGGTCGTCCGCCACCAGTTCCAGCCGCTCGGCCATGTCCCGCAGGTGCGCCGCCAAGGCCCCTCGGGGGACGCACACGCCCTTGGGCCGCCCCGTGGTCCCCGAGGTGTAGAGGAGGTACGCGGTGTCGGCGTCCGTGGGGTCGGTGCCGGCCGCCGGCGGATCGGCCCGCCCCTCCGCGACGGGTTCGGCGCCGGGGTGGGGGCCGTCGCGCAGCACCACCGTGGCGCCGCTGTCCGCCAGCACCTGACGGCGCCGCTCGACCGGTGCCGTGGTGTCCAGCGGCAGGTACACGCCGCCCACGCGGAGGATGGCGAGCAACGCCACCAGGGTGTCCGCGCGTTCGGTCACGGAGACGGCGACGACGGTCTCCGGGCCGACGCCGCGTTCCCGTAGCCGGTCCCCCAACCGGGCACAGCGGGCGTCGAGTTCGGCGTAGGTGACCGGGGGACGTCCGTCGCACCGCACGGCCACCGCCCCGGGCGGCCATGCGGTGAGGGGAATGCTGAACCGTGCGGGCATCTCGAAGTCTCCCTACCGATCCGAAAGGAGAGTTGCACGACGTGCCGTCCCGCCTCACGGTCATGGCCGCGCCATGGCCGTCGGCGGGTGGATGCGCTGTTCAACGGAGACGGAAGGGTGAAGACACGGTGCCGTCGAGGTACGGGAACGCAGCGGAACAACGCCTTCCGTGTTCCGCCGATCCCGTACCGTCATCGCTGGCTGCGGACACCGTGGGTACCGGTCGCGGCCAAGCTGCGTCGTCCCACGGACACAACATCGTCGCCTGGCCCGAAAAGACTTTGCACTGACCATCGATCATAAATCAATATCCTCTTCGCGCCGGTGACCGGATTCCTACCATCGCGCTCGGTAACCGCCCGTCCGTTTCCACGGATGGCCTGCGGCGCTGACGGGCGTGGATCGTCGTCCGTATCCGACGATGGCCGGATCGGGCCGCTTCCTTCAAGCCGACGCGGCACCGGCCGCGGCACCCGCCCGCGGGAATGGCGACAGGTCGGCGGGCGGGTGGCCGGGGGACTCGCCGGCCCGCCGCGGGATCGGCGCGGCGGGGGAACGGATCGTGGACATACCGTCCACGGAGTGGGACGACACGCGAGTCGGAGGGTCACCGACCGCGACAAGGCGACGCCAACTCCCCTGCGACTTACGGCCGTTGTCGCTCGCCCGTCGTGAGAACGGCGCGCTCAGGCGTCCCGCGCGGTGCCGGCGGCGTCCGTCCCCGCGCCGGGGTGACCCCGGTAGGTGCCGAAGGACCACAGGTTGCCTTCGGGGTCGCGGGCGGAGAAGTCACGGGAGCCGTAGTCGGTGTCGTGGAGGGGGGAGGTGATCTCGGCGCCCGCGGCCCGGGCGCGGGCGCACAGGGCGTCGGGGTCGGCGGTGACCACGTAGGCGCCGAAGGCACCGGGAGCGAGCGGGCACGGGTCGGCGGGGTCGTCGCGGACGGAACCGAGCATGACGCCGCCCCCCTCCGGCCACGACAGCTCGGCGTGGTCGACGTGGTCCCCGTCGCCGTAGCGGACCGTCTCCCGGAACCCGAAGGCGTCGGTGAGGAAGCGGATGAGGGCATCGGCGTCGCGGGCCCGCAGGACGGGCCAGACCTGGGGTGGGGGTGGCGTACCGGCCATGACGATCACATCTCCTCGGGTCGTCGGACTGTGGTCACCAGCCTCGCCGCGCCGGCGGTCCGGGCACTTGGACGTTTCGGAACTCCTCGGCAAGCCAGCGGCTCGGCGGGCAGCCGGCCAGCGACCGGAACTCCCGCGCGAGGTGTGCCTGGTCGAAGTAACCGTGCACGGCCGCGATCTCCGCCAGCCGGGGCACGACCGACGGCACGGCGCCCGGAGACATCAGCTGCCTGCGGGCCCGGTCGAAGCGGATGACCCGCGCGGCGGTCTTCGGGCCGAGGCCGGTCTCCCGCCGGAACCGCGCCGACAGGTGCCGGGCGCTCCACCCGACGTCCTCGGCGAGCGCCGCCACCGGTACGGCACCGCCGCCGCGCATCAGCAGCCACCAGGCCCGCACCACCTCGGGCGCGGGCGGCGCCACGGCTTCACGTCGCAGCAGGGACAGCAGGACCTCGTCCAGCACGGCGAACCGCCGCCGCCAGGTCGCCGCGTCCCGCAGCCGTTCCCGCGCAGACGCCGCCACCGGACCGAGCACGGCGTCGGCGGGCACGTCGGTGTCCGCCAGCTCCCCGGCCGGCAACCCCAGCAGCGCTCGCGCGCCGAGCGGGCGCACCGCGAGCTGGATGCCCGACTGGCGGCCGTCGTGGCTGATGAGCGCCGGTCGGGTGTGCAGCCCGCCGAGCACGGTGTCGTACGTACCCGGGGCCTGCCGCGGGTCGGGGTGGCGGCTGACGGTCAGCGGGTCGTCGAGCGTGAAGATGAGCGTGAGCCACGGCGACGGCAGTCCGCGGTGGAGTCCGGGCGCAACGCGTTCCTGCCGGTATCCGGTGTACCCGGCGACGTACGGCCGCAACGCGGGCGCCGGCCGGGCGCGGACCGATTCGTCGACGGCCTCGGTGTCCATGAGGTTCAGTATCGACCCGACCGCTGACATCCGGGGCCGTCCTCGGGCTCGGGTACGCACGGCGGTCAGGTGTGGCCGGTGACCGGTGTGGTGCCGTAGCGGCTCAGGAGCCGCCGCTCGGCCTGCCCGGTCAGCTCCCGGCCGTCGGCGAGGGCGTCGCGTACCTCGCGGAAGTACCGCACGAACAGGTCCGGGCTGAAGGTGGCGAGGAAGACGACCGGTTCGTCCGTGGGGTTGGCGAAGGTGTGCGGGACGTCGGGGGGCACGACGACCAGCGTCCCCGGCGGCACGTCGCGCTCGCGTTCCCCGATGGTGAACCGCGCGGTGCCGGAGAGGATGTAGAAGCCTTCGTCGTGCCGGGCGTGGCGGTGCAGGACGGGACCGCTGCCGCGCGGGGCGAGCGTCACCTCGCTGATGGCAAGGCGGTGCCCGGTCGCGCTTCCGTCCTCCAGGATGCGCATCCGGATCGGTCCGAACTCGATGACCTCACCGCCGTCCGGCATGACGATCGACGCGTCGTGCACCGTCATGTCACCACCCTACGGACCTGGACGCGGGGTGCGCTCGCCGATCATGCCGGGCCCGGGCCCGTGGGCACGGACAGCAGCGCCGACGCGGGCGGTGGCCTTCCGCGGAAACTCGTGCGAGATTGCCCCGGTGCCGGTGTCAAGACGGCGGCGGCGACTCCGACCACCAGGTGAACGGCCCCCTCCGGGGCTCGCGGACCACGAGGAGTACGGCATGCAGTTCCTGATCAGCCTGCACATCGACCCGGCGGTGCTGGACGCGCTGACCGACGAGGAGAAGGCGGCGATCGGCGAGGGCCACGGCAGGTTCATCGAGTCGCTGAAGCGGTCCGGCGAGCTGATCACCACGCAGGCCCTGGTCGATCCGTCCCAGGCGGCCGTGGTGACCGTACGGGACGGCCGGCCGGTGGTCACCGACGGCCCGTTCCTGGAGGCCAAGGAGCACCTGGGCGGTTTCTACCTGGTCGACTGCGAGGACCAGGACCGGGCGATCGCGCTGGCCGCGCGGATCCCCGACGCCGCGATCGAGGGCCTGGGCGTCGAGGTGCGCCAGGTGATGTTCGCCGACGGGCACCTGGAAGCATGACCGCACCGGACATCGAGGACCTGCTGCGTGAGCTCGCGCCGCGGGTCCTCGGCGCGCTGGTACGACGGCACGGCCGGTTCGAGGACTGCGAGGACGCCGTGCAGGAGGCCGTCCTCGCCGCCGCCGTGCAATGGCCGGCCGAGGGCATGCCGGACAACCCGCGCGGCTGGCTGTCGACCGTCGCCTCCCGTCGGCTCGTCGACCAGATCCGCAGCGACCACGCACGCCGCAGGCGCCAGGCCGCGACCCTCACGCAGCCCCCGCCCGCCGAGGTGCCGGACACCGACGACACACTCGTCCTGCTGTTCCTGTGCTGCCATCCCACCCTGACCCCGGCCTCCCAGACCGCCCTGACGCTGCGGGCGGTCGGCGGACTGACCACCGCCGAGATCGCCCGCGCGTTCCTGGTGCCGGAGGCCACGATGGCGGCCAGGATCAGCCGGGCCAAACAACGCGTCAAGGCCGCCGGCGGCACCTTCGCTCTGCCCGACGCCTGGGAACTCGACGAACGGCTACGGGTCGTCCTGCACGTGCTCTACCTGATCTTCAACGAGGGCTACACCGCCTCCTCGGGCAGCACGCTGCACCGCGCCGACCTCGCACACGAGGCGATCCGGCTGACCAGGACGGTGCACGCGCAACTGCCCGAGGACAGCGAGGTCACCGGGCTGCTCGCGCTGATGCTGCTGACCCACGCCCGCCACTCGGCACGTACGACGGCCACCGGCGACCTGGTGCCGCTGGACGAGCAGGACCGCACCACCTGGGACCGCGCGCTGATCGACGAGGGCATGCGACTCGCCAAGGCGGCGCTGGCCGCCCCGGCGCTGGGACCGTACCAACTCCAGGCCGCCATCGCCGCCACGCACGCCGACGCGGCCACGGCCCAGAAGACCAACTGGCCGCAGATCCACACCCTTTACCTGATCCTGGAACGGATCGCCCCCAACCCCATGGTCACCCTCAACCGCGCCATCGCGCTCGCCGAGACCAAGGGCCCTCGGGCCGGGCTCGCCCTGCTGTCCACCCTCGACAACGACCCGCGCATGCGCGGCCACCACCGACTGCTGTCGGTACGCGCGCATCTGCTGGAGAAGGCCGGCGACACGGCAGGCGCGTACGAGCACTACCGGCGCGCCGCCAAGTCCACCGCCAGCACCGCCGAACAACGCCACCTGGAATCCCGGGCCGCCGCGGTCGCCGCCCGGCCACCGCATTGAAGCGCCCGGTCGCCGCCGGGCCGCTAAGGAGCGCGTGTCCAACGGGGTTCACGTCCGTTGAGCAGGGCGTGAAGCGGATGACAGGAGGAACGTCCATGGTCAGGCGAAGCGCGGCTGTCGTCATGGTCGCGGTGACGACGGTGGCAGGTGGCGCCGGCGGTGCCGCCGCCACCTCCGTCATCGGCGTCGGGAACAGCGCGCACTCCAACTCCTGCCGGAACACGACCGGACACGGGCCGCGCGCGGCCACGACGAGCGGCGCCGGGAGCGTCACGGGTCTGGCCGCCGCCCTTCCCGGCACGTCGCCGGTCAATCAGTGCGGAGACCTGGGCATCCCCAACATCGTCCTCTCCAACCCCGGTCATGGCACCGACATCATTCCGATCCTCGCCCCCACCATCACGATCCCTCAATAGGGGCTGCGCGGCGACCGACGATGGGCACCGCGCGGCTCCCACAACCGTGCGCGGGATCACACAAACGTGGCTGTGGACGCCGTTACGGCCCCTATGTGCCCGGTGGTCGACCAGGATGGGGTCATGGACGATCCTCTGCTCCTCACGGCCGACACCGCCATCAGTTGCGCGTTGGAGGGCGACGCCCGAGGCATCAGCCTTCTCCTCCACCAGCTGGACCTCGACGAGACGCGGCACGTGTCGATCTGCCTCGCCACCCGGGCCGCCGAGGCGATGCACGTGACCGGCGCCTGCGCGGGGCTGACGCAGGAGCAGATCGCCGCGGTGTGGGACTTCATCCGGACGAACGGCTTCGGCCCCGACGTGGGCTGACGCGGCCCCGCGGAGCGGCCGGTGACCGACTCACCCACCCCCCACCGGCACCCGCCGTCCGTCGGCCTCCAGCCACACCTCGTGGGTGCCGTCCGCCCGCACCGTCAGCCCGAATCGCTCCACCCCCGGCCGGCCGGCCGCGTCCCACCAACGCCACGCCGCCACCACCTCGTCCCACATACGGCGCGCACCCGACTGGTACACCGTGCCCTCGTCGCCCTCGGCCGGCCGGCGGACCGCGGCCCAGGACCGGTCGGTGAGGCTGATGAACCACACCAGCGCCTCACCGTCGCCGCGCTGCACCGTGTGCGCGCAGTCCGGCACGGCGAGCCCCACCGCGAACGGCGCGGCCGTGAAGGGCCCGCCGGGGACCATCGAGAACGGTGACAGATCCGTCTTCGTGACGGTGGCCTCCGCCGGGAAGCCGTCCGGCAGGTACTCCTCGAACCGCGGCCACACCAGCCGCTGCGACCGCGCCTTCATGAACTCCACCCCGCCGGTGAACCGCCCCGACGCGCTGCCGTCGCCGGCCGCCACGAGCCGCGCCAGCGCGTCCTGGTTGGTGAAGTCCGTTCCCCACGGCGCGAGAACGATCCCGCCGGGGCGGGTCTGGGCCGGCCACGCCGCCGGGACGGACCGCGTCCCGCAGGTGGCGACGATCCGGTCGTACGGCGCCCCGCCGGGCCAACCCCGCAGCCCGTCGCCGCAGATCACCCGGGGGTGGCGCCCAGCCTCGGCCAGGGCCTTCCGCGCGGTCGCGGTGACCGTGGGGTCGACCTCGACGCTGGTGACGTTCCCGTCGCCCAGCCGGTACGCCAGCAGCGCCGCGTTGTAACCGGTACCGGTGCCGACCTCCAGCACCCGGTCTCCGTCGGCCACGTCGAGGTCGCGCAGCATGCGGAAGACCACCGAGGGCATGCTGCACGAACTCGTGGGCACGCGGCCGGGGTCCGGGCCCTCGTGGGTGCCGTCGTCCCACTGCGTCACGATCGGCACGTCCGAGTCGGCGACCCGCAGCCAGCCCTCCGGGTCGGCGGAGCGGTCGACGGCCTGGTTCCGGCGGGTGTCCATGTCGTGCGCCCACATGACGTCCGGCAGGAACAGGGCCCGGTCCACGGCCTCGAAGGCCGCCGTCCAGTCGTCGGTCAGTACGCCGGCGGCGCGCAGGCGGCGGCCCAACTCGACGCGAGCCGGCCGTCGCCCGAGCTGATGTTGTGTCACTTCCGGTGTTTCCCGCCGCCCTGGGGCGTTTCGCCGTCCGGCGACGGCGGTTCCGGCTGCCACGGCTGACCAGGCAGGTTGTCCCCGCCCTCACCACCGTCCCTGTTGTCGGCCCGGAGCATCGGATCCATCTGCGGCACCTCCTCGACCCGGTTCGTGGCACCCAGTCAACTCCGGCCGCCCGTCGGTGGGTAGGGCGCACAACGCGAATGCACCCGGACGAGTGCGCGCCCGTGTACCACCGGACGGCCGGGACCGGATCCAGCGGGTCCGATTCCCGTCGACTTTCTGTGACAGTTCGTGGAAGGGCCTGTCAAAGAGCCTTCATAGGGTTGGTCTCACCGCACCGACTGACCGGCCCCACACGAACACGAGGAGCGGCCATCCACAACGACCTCTTCTCCATTCACGGGGAGTTTGCATGTCCATCACCTCCGGCGTCCGCGCGGGCCGCCGCGGCGCGGTCCGCGCCACGTTGATCGGGGTGGCCGTCGCCGCCGCCGTCCTCGGCCCGGTCTCCGGTGCCTTCGCTGCCGGTACCACCACGCCGGACACCACCGCCGGCGCCGCCGCGAGCCCCTCCGCCGCGCCCGGCGCGAGCAGCACGCCTAGCAGCACGCCGAGCGCCGCCGCGTCCGCGAAGCCCGCACCGCACGCCTCCGCGGCGACCCCGGCGAGCGGCACGCACTCGGCCCCGGCCGGCCCCTCCTCCGGGGCGAGTGTCTTCACCCTGGTCGACGGCGAGCGGGCGTTCGTCAGCAAGATGAAGGGCAAGGGCTTCTACCGGGCCGAGATCCCCGGCAAGAAGGGGCAGCCGCTGGCCGGCATCCTGGAGACGCACGGCCGGGACGACGCCATCGACCTGCACGGCATGCACGTGGTGCTGAACGCGGCCACCGGCTGGATCGCCTCCTGGTGGCTGAGCAGCACGGCCCCGGAGCCGCGCGACTGCACCGCCACGACGACGATCGCCTCGGTCTTCCCGCCGTACAAGGTGCTGCTCAGCAACGGCCCGGCCGGTCCGCGCGCGACGCTGCGGACCTCCGACGGACACATCCTGGCCGTCGTCGACCGCGCCCACCCGGAGAACCTCGACACCGGCATGCGGATCCGTGACATCGGCGGTGCGCCGGAGTTCTTCCAGCGGTCGCAGGGCGGTTCCATGCCGTGGGGTCCCGGACACGCGTTCCCGGCGCTGCCGAAGTGCCCGGCCGGCACCACGCCGGCGGGCACCGCTGCGGCCGGCGGGGCCACCACCGCCACCCAGACGACGGTGGTACCGGTCGGCGCGGTCGCCGCCGGGGTGGAGAACGGATCCGGCCACGACGACACCGCCGCGCTGACCGGCGCCGCGGTGGCCGCGGCCGGGGCGGCCGGACTGGGCGTCGCGGTGGCCCGCCGTCGTCGCGCCGCACGAGCCGACGGCTGACCCGGCGGTCACCTCACGAACGGGCCCCGCGGGCGGTGTTCCGCCCCGGGGCGCGGCACGCCGGAACACCACAACCCGTTCCCTCACCGTCACAGGAGCCGTGTCCGTGTCCCGACCCGCCCGTCCCCGCCGGTTCCTGGCACTCGTCGCGCTCTCGGCCGCGGCGCTGCTGCTCGGCTGCTGGACACTGCTCCACGCGCTCGCCGGCGGCGGCATCGACGGCCCCTACCGGGCCACCATCGCCCACTCCCCCGCCACCTCCACCGCCGCCCCGGACAACCACCCCGCGGCGCTGCCCGCCTCGAAACCGGTACGGGTACGCATCCCGTCCGCCGGGGTCGACACCGGACCCGTCCTCCCCCTGGGCCTGGCACCGGACGGCACCGTTCAGGTCCCCACGACCGCACAGGCCGACGACATCGGCTGGTACACCGGCGGCGTCACACCCGGGCAGACCGGCCCGGCCGTCCTCATCGGCCACTTCGACACCGTCGACGGCCCCGCGGTGATGTGCAACGTCTCCCGCGTCCGCGTCGGCGACCCCATCACCGTCAGCCGCGCCGACGGCTCCGTCCTGACCTTCACCGTCCAGCGGTTGCAGCAGGTCGACAAGGCCCACTTCCCGACCCGGGCGGTCTACGGCAACACCGACCGGCCCGAACTGCGCCTGATCACCTGCGGCGGCCCCATCACCGACGGCCACCACCCGGACAACATCATCATCTACGCCGACCTGACCAGCACCCGGACCTGAACTGCCCGCTCGTGGCCCGGGTGTCGGGCACGTCCGCCGACTCAGCCGGCGGCGCGCTCCACGAGGGGGCGGCGGCGCTGGGCGGGGTCGGTGAGGGCGGGCGGGGGCCAGGCGGCGTTGGGGTCGTACAGATCGGTGCCGGGCGGCACGATCTCGTCGATCCGGTCGAGCGTCGCGTCGTCGAGGGCGACCGAGGCACCCTTCAGCAGGGCGTCGAGCTGCTCCATGGTGCGCGGGCCGACGATCACCGAGGTGACGGCGGGGTGGGCGACGGTGAAGGCGACGGCGAGTTCGGGCAGCGTGCAGCCGATGCCCTCCGCGACCTCCACCAGCCGCTCGACGGCCTCCAGCTTGGCGGCGTTCTGCGGCAGCGTGGGGTCGAACCGGGCCGGGGCCAGCGCGGGACGTCCGCTGGACATGTCGATCGGTTGCCCCTTGCGGAACTTCCCGGAGAGGAAACCGAAGGCGAGCGGGCTCCAGGTCAGCACCCCCATGCCGTACCGCCGGCAGACCGGCAGCACCGCGGCCTCGACACCACGCGCCAGCAGGGAGTACGGCGGCTGCTCGGTACGGAAACGCATCAGCCCGCGCCGCTCGGCGACGTGGTGGGCCTCGACGATCTCCTCGGCCGGGAACGTCGAGCAGCCGAAGGCCCGGATCTTCCCCTGGTGCACCAGGTCGCTCAGCGCGCCGAGGGTCTCCTCGATGTCGGTCGCGTGGTCGGGGCGGTGCACCTGGTAGAGGTCGATCCAGTCGGTTCGCAGCCGCCGGAGGCTCTCCTCGACCTCCTTGACGATCCAACGCCGTGAGTTGCCGCTGCGGTTGCGGCCCTCGCCCATCTGGAAGTGCACCTTCGTCGCCAGTACGACGTCGTCGCGACGGCCGCGCAATGCCTTGCCGACGATCTCCTCCGACTCGCCGGCGGAGTACATGTCCGCGGTGTCGACGAAGTTGATCCCCTGGTCGAGCGCGGAGTTGAGGATGCGGGCGCAGTCGTCGTGGTCGGGGTTGCCGACCGCGCCGAACATCATGGTGCCCAGGCAGTAGGTGCTGACTTCGATACCGGTACGGCCGAGATGGCGATAGGTCATGGTCATGGCGAACACTCTACGAGTCCTGGTCAAGCGGGCGGGACGCGTTGGCCCGGCCGCGCGTGCCAGGGGTCAGTCAAGGGTGAGGACGAGCTTGCCGAGTCGGCCGCCCGCCTCCAGCGCCCGGTGCGCCTCCGCCGCCTGGGAGAGGGGGAACCGCCGGGCGACCGGCAGGTGGAGTTCGCCACGGGCGGCCGACTCGGCGACGCGGGCGACGGTTTCGGCCGAGCGGGTGCCGAACATCATGGTGATGCCGTACTGCCGGGCGAGTTGCGGAGCGGCCAGGGTCACGATGCGGCTCTTGTCCCGGGTGACGGCGATCGAGACGGTGATCGCGCCCTCGGACCCGGTGAGGTCGAGCGCGGCGTCCACACCGTCGGGGGCCGCCTCGCGTACCCGCTGTTCCAGCCGCTCGTCGTGGTGGACCGGGATGCCGCCGAGGGAACGGACGTGGTCGTGGTGGTCCGCGCGCGCGGTACCGATCACCATGACCCCCCGGGCGCGGGCGAGTTGAGTCACGACGCCGCCGACCCCGCCGGCGGCGCCGTGGACGAGGAGCGTCTCCCCGGCCGTCACCCCGAGCGTGCGCAGCGCGTTGAACGCCGCCTGGCCGACGGCGCCGATCGCCGCGGCCGTCTCCCACCCCAGCTCCTTCGGCTTGCGGGTGAGGTTCTCGGCGGGGACGACGACGTATTCCGCGTACGCGGCCATGTCCACGAACCCGATCACCTCGTCCCCGGCCGAGAACCCGGTGCCCGCGCCGGCCTGGTCGACCACCCCGGCGAACTCGTTGCCCAGTTGCCCGGGGAAGGAGATGTCGTACACGGCGTCGAACTCTCCCCGGCGGATCTTGGCGTCGATCGGGTTGAGCCCCGCCGCCTTGATCCGCACCCGCACCTGACCCGCCCCGGCCCGCGGATCGGGGAGGTCCGCCACCCGCAACACATCGGGGGTGCCGTAGGAGTCCATCACCACTGCCTTCATCAGGCTCGCCGCCTAACCTTCGATAGAGCGATTGCTTGCCGGACGCACCCTTCGTTCCTGGCTTGTCCGGCCCCTTTCGCCTACCAGTCAACGGCCTCCCCTGGAGTCGGGTCCAACACTCTTCACCGGACACGTGACAGCCGTACGCTGTTACGGTGAGGTGGTGGACCTTGATCTGCGCCAGGTGCGCTACGCGGTCGCCCTCGCCGAGGAGCTGCATTACGGCCGGGCCGCCGCCCGGCTCACCATCGCCCAGCAGACCCTCTCCGCCCAGATCACCGCGCTGGAGAAGCGTCTGGGCGTCACGCTGTTCGCCCGCGACCGCCGCCAGGTCGCCCTCACCCCGGCCGGTGAGGTCTTCGTGCAGCGGGGACGGCGCCTGCTCGCCGACGCCCGACGCCTCGTCGACGACCTCACCCGTACCCAGGCACCGCTGCGCGTCGACGTGCTCACCGAAGGGCTCACCCCCTCCGTCCTCGTCCAGCACCTGCGGACCCGGTCCCCCTGCCTGCCGTTCGAGGTCGTCCACAGTCAGGGTCTGGCCGCCGCGGTGCCCCGCCTGCTCTCCGGCGACCTCGACCTCGCCTTCGGCCGCGTCCACGGCCTCGGCCGGCCCCTTCGCGCCGCTCTCGCCACCATGCCCGTGCGCCTCGAACCCCTCGGCGTCCTCCTCCCGGCGGACCACCCCCTCGCGGCCCGCGACCAGGTGCCCCTCGCGGCCCTCGCCGACCACCCGCTGCTCGTCCACACCGCCGACGAGGCCGCCGAGTGGCGCGACTGGATCGAGGAGGCCGTCACCGCCTTCGGCCTCCGTGTCGCCCTGCGCGTCCGCGGACACGGCCGCGCGTCCATCCACGCCACGGTCGCCGCCCGCGGCTACCCCGCCTTCGGCCTCACCACCGGCGACCTCCCCGGCGGCCTCACCGCCCGCCCCCTCGTCGGCCCCGTGCCGCTCTACCCCTGGCACGCCGTCTGGAACCCCACCACCCCCTCACCGCCCACCCTCGACCGCGTACTGGAACTCGTCCACACCTACGCGCACGACCACCACTGGCACCGACGCCCCGCCGGTGACTGCTGGCTCCCCGAAGCCGACCGCCACCTCCTGCGAAGCTCCGGCTGACGGCCCCCACCGTTCCGTCCAGAAAAATTCCGCCCGGCGATGTCGAGAACCCGCGTCCGGCTCCGTCCCCGGGGTGAACGCGACCACAATGGGCCGCACCAGCACCGAGGAGAATCACGATGGCCAAGTACCTGCTGCTGAAGCACTACCGCGGCGCGCCGGCTCCGGTCAACGACGTGCCGATGGACCGGTGGACGCCGGAGGAGATCTCGGCGCACATGCGGTACATGAACGACTTCGCGGCCCGGCTGGAGAAGACCGGCGAGTTCGTCGACGGTCAGGCGCTCGCTCCCGAGGGGGCGTGGGTGCGTTACGACGGTGAGGGGCGCCCGCCGGTCACCGACGGGCCGTTCGCCGAGACCAAGGACCTCATCGCCGGCTGGATGGTGATCGACGTCGACAGCTACCAGCGCGCCGTCGAGCTGGCCGGGGAGTTGTCGGCCGCGCCGGGAGCGGGCGGCAGGCCGATCCACGAGTGGCTCGAGGTACGCCCGTTCCTGACCACACCGCCCACCATCACGGAGTGACCACCGCGATGGACGAGGCGTTGCTGAGGGGGCTCACGCCGAGCGTGATCGGCGTCCTCGTCCACCGCGGAGCCGACTTCGCGGCGGCCGAGGACGCGGTGCAGGACGCGTTGGTCGAGGCGGTCCGCGTCTGGCCCGCGAACCGGCCGCGGGACGCGAAGGGCTGGCTGGTCACGGTGGCCTGGCGCCGGTACCTGGACGCGACCCGGGCGGACGCGGCCCGCCGCCGGCGTGAGGACCGCGTCGGCGACGAGCCCGCGCCCGGGACCGCACCCGCGGTGGACGACACGCTCCAGCTCTACTGCCTGTGCGCCCACCCGTCGCTGACGCCGTCGTCCGCGGTCGCGCTCACGCTGCGCGCCGTCGGTGGACTGACGACCCGTCAGATCGCTCAGGCGTATCTGGTGCCGGAGGCGACGATGGCCCAACGGATCAGCCGGGCCAAGCGCACCGTGGCCGGCGTGCGGTTCGACCGGCCCGGCGACGTCGCCACCGTGCTGCGCGCCCTCTACCTCGTGTTCAACGAGGGTTACTCCGGTGACGTCGACCTCGCCGCCGAGGCGATCCGGCTCACCCGGCAGCTCGCGGCCCGGGTCGACCACCCCGAGGTGGCCGGGCTGCTCGCCCTCATGCTGCTCCACCACGCCCGGCGCGCCGCCCGGACCGCGCCCGACGGCAGCCTGGTGCCCCTCGCCGAGCAGGACCGCGGCCGGTGGGACACCGCGTCGATCGCCGAAGGCATCGGGATCCTCCAGGCGGCCCTCGTCCGCGACCGGCTGGGCGAGTTCCAGGCCCAGGCCGCCATCGCGGCGCTCCACGCCGACGCGCGCACCGCCGAGGAGACCGACTGGGTGCAGATCGTCGAGTGGTACGACGAGCTGCTGCGTCTGACCGGCAGCCCGGTCGTCCGGCTCAACCGCGCGGTCGCCGTCGGGGAGGCCGACGGAGCCCGCGCCGGCCTGGCGGCGCTCGCCGAGGTGGACCCCGCCCTGCCCCGCCACACCGCGGTCGCGGCCCACCTCCACGAACGCGACGGCGACCTGGCCACGGCGGCCCGGCTGTACGCCGAGGCGGCCCACAAGGCACCCGACCTCGCCGAACGCGACCACCTGACACGCCAGGCCGCCCGCCTCAACGCCCGCCGGAGCCGCTGACGGCGTTCCGCGACGCAGGGGCAGGCCGCGGCCCTCAGCCGGTTCCGTCGCCGTCCGGAACCTCGTCGCCGTGGGCGGCTCCCGGCGCGAGCGAGGGGAGCAGGACGCGGAAGGTGCAGCCCTGGCCGGGGGCGGTGCGCAGGTCGATGCGACCGCCGTGTGCCGTGACCAGGGCGTGGGCGATGGCCAGGCCGAGGCCGGAGCCGCCGGTGCCGCGGGTGCGGGAGTCGTCGGCGCGGTAGAAGCGGTCGAAGACGCGGGCGCGTTGCTCGGGGGTGAGGCCGGGGCCCTGGTCGGCCACTTCGAGGACGGCGTCCTGGTCGGTCGTGCCGACGCCGATGCGGATGGGGGTGCCGGCGGGGGTGTGGGCGACGGCGTTGCCGACGAGGTTGGTGACGACCTGGCGCAGCCGGGCCTCGTCGGCCAGGGCGGGCGCGGTGGTGGGTCTGCCGCCGCCGGGGCCGGTGAGGGTGACGGGGCGGCCGGCGTCCAGGGCGCGTACGTCGTGCAGTGCGTCGGCGGCCAGCGTACGCAGGTCCATGGGGGCGAGGTCGAGGGGGAAGGCCGGGTGCCGGGGCGCGTCGGCCCAGGGCCGGTGGGCGTCCTCGTCCAGGCCGGCCAGGAGCAGCATGTCTTCGACGAGCCGGGCCAGGCGTGCGGATTCCTCGGCGATGCGGGTCATGGTCCGGTCGATGTCGCGGCGGGTGGGTGCGGCGACCATGCGGTACAGGTCGGTGTAGCCCTTGATGCCGGCCAGGGGGGTGCGGAGTTCGTGGCCGGCGTCGGCGAAGAAGCGCCGCATCCTCGACTCGGCGTCGGCCCGTGCCCGGAAGGCGGTGTCGATGTGGTCGAGCATCCGGTTCAGGCACGTGGTCAGGCGGCCGACCTCGGTGCGGGGGTCGGCGAGTTCGGGCACCCGGCGGGAGAAGTCACCGTCGGCGATCTGGGTGGTGGTCTCCTCGATGCGGGTCAGCGGGCGCAGGCCGGAGCGGACCGCGAACCATCCCACCACGGTGAGCACGGCCAGCAGGACGAGCCCCGCGGTGAGGGAGAGCGCCTGGGTCTTGGCGACGGTGCGGTCGACCTCGTCCAGTGGTGTCGCCACGACGACGCTGCCCGATGGACCGGTGCTCCCGGCGGGCGGGAAGCGCCGGCTGGGCTGGGCCAGGGCGACGACCCGCCAGTCATGGCCCGCGTGCTTCGCGGGGACGGTGAACGGGCGGCCCCCGCGCGCCAGTACGCGCTCGCGGTCCGGCACCGGCAGGTCCGGTCCGCCGCCGGGCGGGGCCGTGCTCGCCCCGTATGCCTTGCGGGTGGCGCCGTCGTCGTCGACGTAGGTGAGGGTGGTGTCGCCGAGCAGGCTCAGCGGCCTCACCCCCTGGGCGAGAGCGCCGGACGGCGGGGTGAGGCGGGCGGCGATCCGCGCGGTCAGGACGAGCCGGTCGTCCATCCGGTCCTGGAGGTAGCCGCGCAGCGCCGTGCTGACCACCACGCCGGTCGCGGCGAGTCCCACCGCGACCAGGGCGACGGACAGGCACAGCAGTCGGGTGCGCAGCGACATCCGGCGCAGCGGCCGACGGAGTCGGGGCAGCGGGGAACGCCGCCTCATGGCCTCGGTCCGCGGATGACGTATCCGACGCCGCGCACGGTGTGGATGAGTTTGGGTTCCCGGGTGTCGACCTTGCGCCGCAGGTAGCTGATGTAGGTGTCGACGATGCTGGGGTCGCCGCCGAAGTCGTAGGCCCAGACGCTCTCCAGGATCTGATGCTTCGTCATGGTGCGTCCCGCGTTGGCCATGAGGAAGTGCAGCAGCCGGAACTCGGTCGGGGAGAGCCGTACGGTGTGTCCGGCGCGGGAGACGTGGTGGCCCTCGGGGAGGAGTTCGAGGTCGCCGACGACGAGCCGGGCCGGTGGTTCGCCCCTGGTGCGGCGCAGGACGGCGTTGATCCGCGCGATGAGTTCCTCCAGGTCGAACGGTTTGGTGAGGTAGTCGTCGCCGCCGAGCCGTAGGCCGTTGAGGCGGTCCTGGCGGGTCTCGCGCGCGGTGACGAAGAGCACGGGCGTGCCGCCGCCGTGCCCCGGTGTGGCGGACCGGGGCTGGGCGCGCAGTCGGCGGATCACCTCGAAGCCGTCCATGTCCGGCAGCATGATGTCGAGCAGGACGAGGTCGGGCGGGCAGCGCTCGGCGAGGTCGAGGGCCTGCCGGCCGGTCGCCGCGGCGTCGACGTCGAAGCCGGCGTAGCGCAGCGCCGTACGCAGCAGCTCCCGGACGGTGGGCTCGTCGTCCACGACCAGCAGACGGTCCTTGCGGCCTGCCGGACGGGGTGGGGGATACGGTGTCGCCATAGGTGCGCTGCCTCACGGACCTCTCACGCGGTCTGCTTCTTGTGGTGCCGGGGTCTTCTCCAGGAGATCACACGGGTCTCAGGGGGCCGGGCCGGACGACACCGGGCGGTCGGTCCGGCGTTCCTCCCCGGAGCGCGGGGTCCGCTTGCGGGGAGGGTCCGCCGGGGGGCGGCGCGCGGCCCGTAGCGCGTGCAGCCGGCTCCCCGCGTAGGAGGCGAGCGCGCCGAGCACGCATCCGGTCAGGCCGCACAGCCCCGCCGTGCCGTCGAGGGCGGCCGTCATCCCGCCCGTCTCGCTGCCCATCACGGTGAAGCCGATCCGCAGTGATCCCCGGGACAGCAGGCAGCAGGCCATCGCCGAGACGGCGACCACGACACCCGTGCGCAGGGCCGCCTCCGCGTGGCGGCCCAGCAGCGCCTCCGCCGCCTCGCGCGGGGTGCGGGCCGGCGTACGGGCCGCGGTCAGGTAGCCGACGAGGACGACAAGGCAGACGAGCAGCGCCAGCCCGGTCAGCCACAGCGGCACCCCGGCGCCCGGCCAGCCGCTGAGGTCGAACGAGCGGTCCGGGCCCGCGCCGCCGGCGGCCCCCGAGCCGAGCATCCCGAGCAGTCCGCCGCCGTCGCCCTGCTCCCGCCGGACACCCGCCTCCCAGGAGGCCCCCAGGCCCGAGGTCAGCAGCACGGCGAGCAGATCGGGGCCGGCCAGCAGCAGCGCGCCCGCCGCCTTGGCCGCCTGTTCCCGGCCGGTCAGGGCCGCCGCCCCGGCCAGCACCGCCACCGCGAGGACGAGGCAGCACAGCACGGTGACGGTGCCGGTGAGCGCCGAGGCGACGGGGTGCCACATGTGCCGGAGCCGGCTGAGCGCCACCGGCCGCGGCAGCGTCGTACGCCGTGCCGCCAGGCAGCCGATGCCGAGGACGGCGACCACCCACAGCAGTCCCAGGAACGTGGTCGCCGCCACGTCGGCGTGGAAGGCCACCGAGGACAGCGCGCCCGCACCGCCGCCGAACCCGCCCGGTCCGCCACCGCCGCCGCCCTTGCCGAGCCGGCCCGCGATGCCCTCGGGCAGCCGTGCCGTGCCGCGCGCGAGGCACGCCGCCACCGGCAGCAGCACCCCCGCGGTGGCCAGCGCCCCGCCCGCCCGGGCCCACAACAGGGCGGGCGCGGGGCGGGCGCGGCGGCGCAGGGGCCGGAAGAACACCACCCCCAGGACGGCGGTCCCCACGAACGTCAGCATCAAGGGCACGGCGCCGGCCTCCCCCTGGACGCCGATGGCCAGGCCGCCGCCGGAGGATCCGCCCAGCGCTCCGAGCAGCCCGCCGGCCGGTGCGGACGGCGCGGACGCCGACGCGAGGGCGACCTGGCCGCCGAGGGCCATGCTCACCGCCGCGGGTACGAGCCGGGACAGCGGCGCGATCGCACCGGCTCCCAGGGCGAGCAGCGCGGTCCACGCGGTGACCGCCATCACCGCTGTCGCGGCCAGGACGGCGAGGGCTCCTTCCAGGGCTTGGCGCCAACCTCCTCGGGGTGGCGTGGTGTTGTCGTGCCAGGGAGTCGCGGGCATGGGGTGGCTCCTTGGTGTGTCGGCGGCGGCTGCGCGGCGGGCGGTGCGGGCCCGGTCAGCCACCGGCGCCGTGCCGCCCGGCTTCGACGGCCTCGCCGGTCGCCAGGGCCGGCCGGTCGTCCCCGGACCGCGGCACCTCGGTCGCCGTCCGCTCGCGCGGCAGCCGCTCACCCTCCACGTCGAAGTCGGGTACCAGGCGGTCCAGTCGACGCGGCAGACGCCACGCGCGGTCGCCGAGCAGGGAGAGCACGGCCGGTACGAGCGCCATCCGGACCACGAAGGCGTCGAAGAGGACGGCGACCGCGAGGCCGAACCCGATCGTCTTGATCATCTGCTCGCCGGAGCCCATGAACGCGGCGAAGACCGCGATCATGATCACGGCCGCTGCCGTGACGACCCGCGCGCTGTGCCGGAAGCCGTCGCGGATCGCGTCGAGCGGCCCCCTGCCGTGCACGTACGCCTCCCGCATCCGCGTCACCAGGAAGACCTCGTAGTCCATGGCCAGTCCGAAGACCACACCGACCATGAAGATCGGCATCATCGACATCACCGGACCCGGCTGGTCGACCCCGAAGACCTGGCTCAGCCAGCCCCACTGGAAGACCGCGACGACGGCGCCCAGCCCGGCCAGGACCGACAGCAGGAAGCCGAGCGCGGCCTTGAGGGGGACGAACACGGACCGGAAGACGGCGATCAGCAGCAGGAACGCCAGACCCACCACGAGGGCGAGATACGGCAGCAGGGCGTCGGACAGCTTCTGCGACACGTCGGCGTTCATGGCGGTCGTGCCGCCGACCAGGACACGGGCGTCCGCGTCGTTCGCCAGAGCCGGGTCGCGCAGCGCGCGCAGGAGTCCGGTCGTCTCCGCGCTGTCGGGCGCGCTCGCCGGTACGACGCTGAGGACGGCGGTGTCACCGGACGCGCTCAGCCGGGGCTTGCCGACCGCCGCGACGTCGTCCAGGGCGCGGATGTGGTGGGCCGCCTTCCCGGCGGCGGTGCGGGCGTCGCCGCCGTGGGGTTGGACGACCACCGTGAACGGGCCGTCGTATCCGGGGCCGAAGCCGTCGGCGACCAGGTCGTACGCCTTGCGCTGCGTGGTCGACACCGGTTTGCTCCCGTCGCCGGAGAGCCCCATCTCCAGCGACGCGGCGGGAACGGCGATCGCGGCGAGCGCGGCGACGCCGGTCAGCAGCACGACGACCGGCCGGCGGACGACGAAGCCCGCCCAGCGCACCCCGAGTCCGGCGCCGGCCGTCCCGTCCGGCCCGCGTCGAGGACGGCGCCGGGGGCGTGCCGGGCCGATGCCCCGCCCCGCGACACCCAGCAGCGCGGGGATCAGGGTGACGGCGATCAGCACCGCGAGCACGACCGTACCGGCCGCGGCGAACCCCATCTGCGTGAGCAGGGGGATGCCCACCACCCACAGCCCCAGCAGCGCGATCACCACGGTCGTCCCGGCGAAGACCACGGCCGAGCCGGCGGTGCCCACGGCGTACCCGGCCGCGTCCTCCCGGCGGTCGGTGCGGGCGAGTTCGGCGCGGTACCGGGAGACCACGAAGAGCGCGTAGTCGATGCCCACGGCCAGGCCGATCATGGTGGCCAGACCGGTGGTCGTCGTGCCGAGACCGAGCGGGGCGGAGAGTGCCTTGATCGCGCTCGCGCCGATGGCGACACCCAACAGCGCGGTCAGCAGCGGCAGTCCGGCGGCCAGGAGGGAGCCGAAGGTGAGCACCAGGACCACGGCGGCCACGGCCAGGCCGAGAGCTTCGGAGGAGTGGCCGCCGCCGGGTGTCCCGGAGACGGCGTTGCCCCCGGCCTCGACGGTCAGTCGCGGGGAACGGGCGTGCTCGACGGTGTCCAGCAGCGCGGTCCGGGAGGAGTCCGCCAGGTTGGCCGCGGACACCTCGTAGGAGACCTGGGTGTAGGCGGTGGAGCCGTCCTTGCTCACCGATCCCGTCCTGAACGGGTCGGTCGCCTGGGCGACTTGGGGATCGGCGCCGAGTGCCCGGACGGTCTCCCGCACGGCCCGTTCGGACTGCGGGTCGGTCACCTTGCCGGTCTGCGCCCGGAACACCACGCGGGCCGAGGCGCCGCCCGCGTGCATCTCGGGGAAGCGCGCTTCCAGCAGGTCGGACGCCTGTTGTGCCTCCGTGCCGGGCATGGAGAAGTCGTTGGGAGGAGCCGCCGGGGCCCGGGAGGCCAGCACTCCGGCCACCACCAGCAGACCGGCCCACAACGCCACGACGAACCAGCGTCTCCGGAAGGAGAACCGGCCCAGCTTGCACAGGAATGAGGCCACGGGAAACGACTCCAGGTCAGATCGTGATCGTCATGGAGCGCCCAAGCCTGGCAACCTTCCCTGTCCGGTTCCGGAGAGTTCCTGAGAGGTTTCTGAGAACCCGCCCGCCCGTGGCGGCCACCGGGGCCGGCCTACCCGCTCGGGCCGGGCCGGCGCACAGGGAATTCCCAGGCGCCGGCCGGCCCGTCGAGGCCGCTTTGGTCAGGCCGTGACCGTCGCGTGGGTCACGGCGGCGGCGGCCAGGCCGCGGATGATGGGGTGCGGGACGGCGCCGTCGCCGGCGAGTTCCGGCTGGAAGAGGGTGGCGAGGAAGAAGGGGTGGCCGGGCAGTTCCGCGATGCGCACCTCGCCTGCGCTGTCGGCGCCGGTGAAGCGCAGGCCGTGGTCGCGCAGCAGGGCGACGTGGCGCGGGCTGGCGCCGAAGTTGCAGTGGTAGCGCTCGATGGAGCGTTCGGCGCCGATGAGTTGTTCGGCGAGTGAGCCGGCGGTCAGGTCGACGGTGCCCTCGTGACCGACCAGGGAGCAGGCGAGCGGGACGACCACCGCGTCCTCCGGTTCGGTCTCCGGTGTGTTCTCGGCGTGCGCCGCCGTCGTCAGGCCGCAGACGTTGCGGGCGTACTCCAGCAGCACGTGCTGGAAGCCGGCGCAGGTGCCGAGCAGTGGGACGCGGTGTTCGCGGGCGGTGCGGACGGCGGTGAGCGCTCCGGCCTCGCTGCGGTAGGGGCTGCCGGGGAGCACCCAGATCGCGTCGAACGCGGCGAGCGCCGCCAGGTCGGTCGCCTCCTCGGTGGGGATCCAGTAGGCGTCCAGGTCGAGGTGGTCGCGCTCGCGGAGGGCGTCGAGCAGGACGGGGACGCGGGTGTGGGAACGGACGTGCGGCGAGCGGTCGCCGACCAGGGCGATACGGGCGGTGTGTGTCATGCGGCCATCCTCGGCCGCGAAGTCGCATCACGTCCAACGATGATCCACGCATCGAGTATCAGTAATACTGATGGCCATGGATCCGCAGCAGTTGCGTACGTTCGTCGCCGTGGTCGACGAGTCCTCCTTCTCCGCCGCCGCCCGGGCGTTGGGCTACACCCAGTCGGCCGTGTCGCAGCACATCGCCGCCCTCGAAGCCGACCTCGACGCGACGCTGCTCACCCGGCGTCCCGTCGCCCCGACCGAGGCGGGGCGGCGGCTGCTGGAGCACGCCCGGCCGTTGCTGCTGCGTCTGGACGCGGCGCGGGCGGACGTCGCGCGGCTGCGGCAGGTGCGTCCCGGGCGCCTCGCGGTGGTGTGCACCCCGGGTGCGCTGACTCCCGCCGTCGCGGACGCCCTGGTAGGCGCCAGGACCGCGGCCCCGCTGCGCGCGGTATCGGTGCGGGTGTGCGACCGCGACCAGGCGGTACGGGCGGTGTCGACCGGGGCGGCCGATGCCGCCCTGGTCGACGGCGCGGTGGCGCCCAGTGATCCGTTGCCGTTGCCCGACGCCGGTCCGCTGACCGCCTTCGCCGTCGCCCAGGAGCCCCTTGCCGTCCTGCTGCCCGTCGCCCACCCGCTCGCCGGACGCCGGGGGCTGCGGCTGCCCGACCTGTCCGCCGCCCGCTGGATCGACGCGCCCGACGTCACCGTCGCCCTCACCCAACTGCGCGCCGTCGCGCAGACCGACGGGTTCGGGCCCCAACTCGCCTTCCTGGGCGGTGACTTCGCAGGGCTCGGAGCCCTCGTGGCCGCCGGCGGCGGACTGACCACGGCGGCGCTGTCCGCGGCCACCGGCATGCCCGGGGTGACGGCCGTGCCGATCACCGAACCCCGGATCGTGCACCGCGTCGAACTCCTCCACCCCCGCGCCCCTGGTGCGGCGGCTGCCGAACTCGCCGACGCGCTGCGCCCGTCCCGGTGACGGTGGCGTTCACCACGGGGGTGTCACCAGGCGTACGCCTCCGGGGCCGGCCGGGCTCCGTTGGGGCCCGGTGGCGGGAAGAGGCGTTCGAGCTGGGCCAGGAAGCCGTCGTCGAGGGTGAGTTCGAGGCTGCGCAGTGAGCTGTCGAGCTGGTCGACGGTTCGCGGCCCGATGACCGGACCGGTGACGCCGTCCTGCGCGAGCAGCCAGGCCAGCCCGACGTGCGCCGGGTCCTCGCCGATGCCGGCGCAGAGGTCCTCGTACGCCGCGACGGCCTCCTGGTGGCGGGCGAGGGAGGTGGCGGCGTGTCCGGAGCCGCTGCGGGCGACGCCGCCCTCCCGTTGCTTGCGCAGCACGCCGCCGAGCACGCCGCCGTTGAGCGGCCCCCAGGGGATCAGGCCGAGCCCGTACGACCGTGCGGCGGGCAGCACCTCCAACTCGGCCCAGCGGGTCATCAGGTTGTATCTCGACTGCTCGCAGACGAGTCCGAGCAGGTGGCGTTCCCGGGCGGCTTCCTGCGCCTGGGCGAGGTGCCAGCCGGCGAAGTTGGACGACCCGAAGTAGAGCACCTTGCCCTGCTGCCGCAGGACGCCGAAGGCCTCCCAGATCTCCTCCCACGGCATGTTCCGGTCGATGTGGTGCATCTGGTAGAGGTCGATGTGGTCGGTCCGCAGCCGCTTGAGCGATGCGTCGCAGGCACGGCGGATGTGCCGTGCGGACAGCGACGAGTCGTTGGGCCCGTCTCCTGTCGGCAGGTAGACCTTGGTGGCCAGCACGGTCCGGTCCCGTCGGCCGCCGCCGGTGGCGAACCACCGGCCGATGATGTCTTCGGTGACGCCGTCCCCCGGCTGGACGCCGTACACGTCGGCGGTGTCGAAGAAGTTGATGCCGTGCTCGTGCGCACGGTCCATGATGGTGTGACTGTCGGCTTCGGAGGTCTGCGGCCCGAAGTTCATGGTGCCCAGCACCAGCCGGGAGACGGTCAGGCCGCTGCGGCCGAGGCGGGTGTACTGCATGGCGCCTCCCTTCAGGCGGTGGGGCCGAACTGCTCGACGAACCGGGCGGTGAACAGGTCCGCGCCCTTGATCTCGGTGACCATCTCCCTGGTCGCGGCGAACGGTCCCTCCGGCGAGGGGAGTTGGCCGACCCCGCCGCGGGTCCCGAGCGGGAGGAGGATCATCGGGTGGGGCAGCGGGCGGTACGTGGCCGTGGGCCGCTCGCCGTTCAGCTGGGCGGTGATGTTCTCGGCGACCACCTCGGCGTGCCGCATCGCGTAGCCGGCCATCTTCGCTTCGGCGACGTCGGTGATGTCACCGACCGCGTAGACGTGCTCGTACCCCTTGACGTTGAGGAACTCGTCCACCGGGACCTGTCCCCGCTCGTTGCGCGGGGTGAGCCTGCCGTCCGCGAGGTATCCGCTGTTGGTGCTGGTCCCGTACGCGCGGAACCAGATGTCCGCGGTGACCCGTTCCCCGCCGGTGGTGGTGACGGTGAAGTCACCGGAGCGGCCGGGCTCGGTGTCCGGAAGCTGCGCCAACCCGGTGCCGAGGCGCAACTCCACCTCCAGCGCGGCGAGTTGGCCGTGCAGATCTTCGACCACCTCGGGCCGGAAGCCGGGCAGGAGTTCCCCGGCCGGGTCGACGACGGTCACGTGCTTATCGGGCCAGGCCTCCTTGATCTCCCCGGCGAGTTCCAGACCCACGGGTCCGGCGCCGAGGATCAGTACCCTGGCGGCGTCGCGGAGTTCCTTGTGCGTGCGGCGGAGATCGTCCAGCGCCTCGTCGATCGAGTCGGAGGCGGGCTTGGCCGGATACGCGTAGGCCGAGCCGGTGGCCAGGACGACGTAGTCCCCCGCGACGCGCGCGCCGGAGGCGAGGGAGACGCCGCCGGCGTCCACCGAGGCCGCCCGGTCCCGGATCACCCGGCCGCGGGTGAGCAGCGTGGAGAGGGGAAGAACATGCTGCCCGCCCAGTCCGGCCGGGTCAGCGCCCGCAGCGACGCCGCCGCGTTGACGAACGCCTCCCGCGGGTCGATCAGGACGACGTCCGCTTCCTTCTCCAGCGCCTTGGCGACCGCCGCTCCCCCGTAGCCCCCGCCGACGACCGCGACTGTTCGACTCATGAGTCTCCCCCCTTGGATGAAACGTAACGTTTCGTTTCGTCGCGCCAGACCGTACCGCCGACCGATGGGGGTGTCAAAACTGAACGTTACGTTTCCCGTTACCCTGGTCGGGTGACCGACCGAAACCCCGCCCGAGGGCCCCGCTCCCGGGACGCGATCCTGCAAGCCGCCGGCGACCTGTGCCGCGAGCAGGGCTACGCCGCCGTGACCATGGAAGCCATCGCCACCCGTGCCCGCGTCGGGAAGCCCACGCTGTACCGCTGGTGGCCCTCCAAGGGCGCGGTCTTCCTCGACGTGGTCCTGGACAGGATCGTCGAGCCCGCGGTGCAACTCCCCGACACCGGCGACATCGCCCGCGACCTGCGCACCTGGATCCGCGGCTTCGCCGACCTGTTCACCGACCCGCACGCACGGCAACTCCTCGTCGGCCTCCTCGGCGCCGCCCAGACCGACGCCGAACTCGCCACCATGCTCCGCGAAAAGATCCAGCGCCCCCTCCAGGCCAGCAACCGGGAACGCATCACCGCCGCCCAGTCGGCCGGCCAACTCCCCGCCATGGACCCCGTCCTGCTCGAAGAACTCCTCATCTCCCCGCCCTGGTACCGCCTCCTCGTCTCCGGGGAACCCGTCACCCCCGCATACGCCGACGCCCTCGTGGACGCGGTGCTGGGCGCCCACGGGGGCTCGTCCCGCTGACGCGGCGGGTGGGCGTTGCCTACCCACGGCTCGCGCCTGCCCGGACGCGCCGGTCGACGCGCTCCCGCTCCCGTCGCCTGACCCGAGTGGCCGCAGTCGGATCAGAACTTCCCGCAGGCGGGGTAGGAAGGGCCGGACGAGTTCTCGTCGCACCCGCAGCGAGCAGGAGGAGAAGGCCCGTGAACCCCACGACCGCCACCGAGGCCACCCCCACCCAGCGTGTCTTCGCGATGATGGACACCGACGCCGACGGCGTCATCACGGCCGACGACTACCTCTCCCGCATCGAACGGGCGGTCAAGGCGACCGGACGCCCGGACGACGACCCCCTCGTCGCCACCGCCCGCGCCCAAGGACGCACGGCATGGACGGCCATGGACACCAACGGCGACGGCCGCCTGACCTTCGAGGAGTACGACGCCTGGGTGGACGGCGAGAAGTTCGACACCATCTGCCGCTTCGCGCTCGGCTCGCTGTTCGACCTCGTCGACACGGACGGCGACGGCGCCGTGGACCAGGCCGAGTTCACCACCCTGCGCACCGCCCTCAACAACCCGCCCGGCAACGCCCGCGCCGCGTTCGACGCACTCGACACCGACGGCGACGGGCGCGTCACCCGTACCGCCTACCTGGCGGCGATCCGCGCCTACGTCACCGGCGACAACTTCCCGATGGGCCAAGCCCTCTACTGACGGGTGCCATCATGAGGCATGCGCCCGGACGGCTGGCACCTCACCGAAGACATCGACGACTTCCTCACCCGGGCCGGGGACTTCCTGCGCTCCCGCCCCGCCCTGCACAACACACCGCTGACGTACATCGACAAACTGCGAACACGCGGGGCGGACGCCACCGTCTTCGGCCGGCTGGAGTCAGGAGGCGAGGTCCGCGCCGTCTGCCATCGCACTCCGCGCGGCTTCCTCAACGTCACGCCACTCCCCGCCGGGCAGGCCGGGGCCCTCGCCGATCACCTGGCCGGCCTCGGGCGCTCCCCTTCCGGCGTCATCGCGGACCACGACACCGCCACCGCCTTCGCGCGGACATGGCAGCGGCACACAGGCGCGGCACCGGCACTCTTCTGGCGGTCCCGCCTCTACCGTCTGGGCACCCTCGTCCCACCGCGGCCGTCCGCCGCGGGCCGGGCCCGTGCCGCCGGAGAGGAGGATCAGGAGCACGTCGTGCGCTGGTGCCGTGAGTTCTGCGTGGAGGTCGCGGAGAACGCCACCGCGGACGCCATCGACTCCGGCTCCTGGTCCGACACCCGTTTCGCGGACAAGCACTTCACTTTCTGGGAGGACCCGGACGGTGTGCCGGTCTCCATGGCTGGCTCGACACCGATGGTCGGCGGCATGGTCCGGGTGGACCCCGTCCACACCCCGGCCCACCGCCGGGGACGCGGCTACGCAGCCGCCGTGACCGTCGAGGTGAGCCGAGCCGCCCTGACCGCGGGCGCGACCGACGTCGTCCTCTTCGCGGATCCGGCCAACACCACCAGCAACGCGCTGTACCAGCGCATCGGGTTCGTCCACCTGGCCGACTTCGCCGGATACACCTTCTCCTACGGCGCTCCGGAACGCGGGGGCCGTACGTCCACACCACAGCGCGGCGCCCGACCGCCGCAGGGCGAGCAAACCGCTTGGCCAGGAGGGGGGTTCCCGTGGCAAGGTTTCGCCGTGACGAAGACAGATGGCATCGTGATCACCCCGCTCGCCGAGCGTCCGGCGTTGGCATCCCGGATCTACGAGATCGTCGGCGCCTGGCCGGCCTTCGTCCCGCACGATCCGGTCGCGGCTGCCTTGCTCGGCCGGGTGCCCGAGGACTTCCCCCACTACTGCGTGGTGGCGACGGACGGGGACCGCGTCGTCGCCCGTGGGCTGAGCGCGCCGTTCGACGCCGCGACGACGGACGGCCGTACGGAGACGCCGGACCGGGGGTGGGACCAGGTGCTCGTGTGGGCCTTCCACGACCGGCACGGCGGGCACTCCCCCACAGCCGTCAGCGCGCTGGAGATCACGGTGGACACCGGATATCTCGGCCGCGGCCTGTCCTACCGCATGCTGGCCGCGTTGCGGGACGCCGCCGCCCGCCAGGGCCACGACGTACTGCTGGCCCCGGTTCGTCCCACCGCCAAGCACCTCGAACCGCGCGTGCCCATGGCCGACTACATCCGTCGACGCCGCGACGACGGGCTGCCCACCGACCCGTGGCTGCGCGTGCACGTCAGGGCCGGTGGCAGGATCGAGAAGGTCGCTCCGGCATCGATGACGGTCAGCGGCTCCCTGGCCGAGTGGCGGCAGTGGACCGGCCTGCCCTTCGACAGCGACGGTGACCTCGACGTCCCGGGCGCCCTCGTCCCGGTGCGCTGCGACACCACGCACGACCGCGCGGTCTACGTCGAGCCCAACGTATGGATCCGGCACGGCACGAACCGCCGGGCCACCTGACTCGGCGGGGACGGGGGCCCCGGGTCGGCCGAACCGCTTGAGCCGGCTCAGGGCGTGACACCCGCGGTCCACGACGAAGGCGGCGACGGCGTTCCCGGTCGCCAAGCGGTCGCCCGCACGGGTTCTACCGGGCCAGGGTCGCCGTGGCCCGGTGGCCGGCTTCCACCTGCGCGATCCGTTCCGCGAACATCCTCGCCCCCTGGGTGAGCACCGGTTCGCCGATGCCGCCCTCGACGGATGTCGTGGCCATCACGGTGTCGACGCGGAAGGTGATGCATTCACGGCGAGTTCCTCCGTCCTTCTCGACGTAGGCAACGCTTCCGTTTCCCACGGCCGGTTTGGCCAGGGCGTGCTGGGCGTTACCCAGCCAGGTTCCCTTGCCCCCGGCGTACGCGTCGGGGGCGCCCAGGACACGCAGGCCTGCTACGGCCCTTGCGTCCGGCAGCGCGTCTCGCGCTTGGCTCTGGGTCAGCGCCGTGACGGAATCCGGTGCGGTGGACGGCGTGCGCGGAACCGCGTGGCCGGTGCCGCCGGGCCTACCGGAGTGGCCGGCGCCGCACGCTGTCAGCATGCCGCATAACACGCCGCCGATCGCTACCGTCGCGGCCGTCGCACGCCACGCCGGTCCAGTCGTTCCTGCCACCGCGTCCCTCCCCGAGTGAGCAACTCGCCACGTTGAGCGTACAGTTGCCGATGAGCCGCTGTGCCGGTTCGTCCGGACCAGGCGTGAGATCGGCCGACAGCGACCGTTCCGGTCGACGCCGGGCGAGCACTCAGGACGACACGGCCTTGAGTGGCAGGCCGACGATCGCGTAGGCGAGGAGCGCGCAGGGTACGGCTGCCGCCAGGGTGAGGGCGCGGACGCGGTGTGTGGGGGCCATGAGCAGGGGGATGAGGAGGAACGCCGTGCCGCAGGTCCAGGCTTGTGCCGTGTGGTGGAGGTCCCGGGCCGCCGTCATCGCCTCCATTCCGAAGAGTCCGGCGAACGCGGCCAGGCCGGCGGTACGGCTCCGTATACCTCTGCCGCGTCGCCACGCGTACGCCGCGACGCCGAAGAGCGGCCCGGCCACGCATGCCATGGCGAGCCAGACGAGCGGGAAGAGCAGAGCGCCCATGCCATCGCGCCCGAACTCGGCGTAACCGTAGTACCCCGCGACGAGCCCGGTCTCCGCGCCGAGTCCGCCAAGGGCGGCCCGCAGCAGCGTGCCCCGCCTGGCGATCAGGGCGCCGGCGGCGAACGCCACGGCCGACCAGACGGCGGCCGAGTTGGCAAGCTGGTTCCAGTCTCCCGGAAGCCACCCCTGGGCCAGGTTGGTGAGCACGCCGAGCAGCACCCCGCCGACCGTCGCCGTCGCCGCGGCGACCCACGCACCGGGACCACTCTTCCGTACCGTCATGCCGGCCTCCGCGGTCGGGCTCGAACGTGCCACATCCTCCGTGTACTCCCGCAACTAT
Organism: Streptantibioticus cattleyicolor NRRL 8057 = DSM 46488; assembly: GCF_000240165.1. NCBI lineage: Bacteria > Bacillati > Actinomycetota > Actinomycetes > Kitasatosporales > Streptomycetaceae > Streptantibioticus > Streptantibioticus cattleyicolor. The sequence continues at coordinate 1,584,282 of NC_017585.1, read as the reverse complement.
ACATGTGATGTATACATGTGATGCATAGCTCTCCGGCCGCCCGCACAGCACGCGCGGCGCGGACTCCCCCTCGGTACGCACCCACCTGGGATACGACTCCGTATCGCATACGGTCCTATACCGTGAGGCGAGTAACGTTGAGGTGTCAACGCCTGGGAGGCGCGAGGTGCCGAAGGGGCCCACCAAACGGCGCCCGCAGACCACCGCGCGGCTGCTGGAGGCCGCCCTGGAGACGTTCGCCGAACGCGGCTTCCACGGGGCCTCCATCGAGGAGATCTGCGAGCGGGCCGGGTTCACCCGCGGGGCGTTCCACTCCAACTTCCGTACCAAGGAAGCCCTGTTCTTCGCCCTGTTCGACCTGCACGCGCAGCGGGTCGTGGAGCGGCTGGCGCGGGCCGTGGACGACATCGACGACACCGACGACCCGGTATGGGCCGTGCTCACCCGGATGAGCACCCTGGACGAGACCGAACACCGTTGGTATCTGCTGTCCACGGAGTTCACCCTGCACGCCATCCGCCACCCCGACACGGCACGCACGCTCGCCGACCACGACCGCCTGCTGCGTGAGGAGATCGTCCGCCTCCTCGGCCGCCTCTTCGACCGCCTCGAACGCCGGCCGACCGTCGATCTGGACTCCCTGGCCCGCCTCACCGCCGCCGTCCACGAGGGTTCCCTGGCCCAGAGCCTCGTCGAGCCGGACCGCCTGGCCCCCGAGCAGCTGGCGGTCACATACCTCCCGCTGCTGATCGACGCGGTGTCCGAGCCGTTGCCGAAGACACCGTCACGGAAGTCGTCGCGCCGCGCTTAGCGCCGGCCCTCCCAGAGCCGGCGTGTCCGCGCCGCGGGGTCCTCGCACACGGCGGGGGCACCGTCGCCCAGGCGCATCACGGAACGCCGTCCGGCGTAGGCGGGCCAGTGCGGCAGCCGGCCGCCGGGCGTGCCGGGGGCGGTGGGGTGGCCGGTGCGGGCGAAGGAGGTCCACGCCTCGCGCAGGGTGTCGGAGAGTTCCGATGGGGCGTCCGCGCCGGTGAGAGGGGTGGAGAGGTTGCCGAAGACAAAGCCGATCTCCGCCATGTGACAGGCACCGAGGGCACCGTCGAGAACGGGCGAGGGCCACGCGAACTCGTAGACGTAGGTGCTCGCTCCGTGGGCGGCGCGGGCCTCGGCAACCCGGAGCGCGGGCACGCGGTAGGCCTGGTCGCTCATGGCCGCCGACAGCAGGTCGCCGGGGGTCGCACCGGGGTGCGCCGCCGCGTACGCGGCGCGGGCCTCGGCGGGGTCGAGTCCGAACCCGGCGAGGAACCCCTGGAGCACGTCCTCCGTGACACGCGGGCCGATGCCGAGCGGGACGAGGAAGAGACGGAACTCGTCGCTGGTCGTGCCGGTGAGCAGATCGATGTCGCGGCCGGCTCCGTCGGCGAGCGCGTCGATCGGGCGCCGCGGCAGCGTTGCCCCGTCCACCACGGGCAGTACGGTGGTGCCGCCGCCCGCCGACTCGCCCCACTGTCCGGGATCGGTGGCCTGCGCGATCTCCCGGCCGAGGGCCGCGTCGGCGGCCACCAGGCGTTCGGGTGACACCGTGGCCAGGCCCTCGCGGGTCGGCTCGACCCCGGCGAGGGCGGCCAGCCGCTCGGTGACGCGCCGGGCGATGTGTTCGGGATGGCTGTGGTGTCCGGCACCGCTTTGGGTGATGGCACGGCGGAACAGACCGCGGGCGCGCGCCATGGTCATCAGCGCCGTGATGCTGATGGCCCCGGCTGACTGGCCGAAGACGGTGACGTTGTCCGGGTCGCCGCCGAAACCGGCGATGTTGTCCCGGACCCATTCCAGCGCGGCGATCTGATCGAGGAGGCCGAGGTTGGACGTCCCGTCGGGCAGCAGGAGGAAACCCTCCGCGCCCAGCCGGTAGTTGAGGGTGACGCATACGACACCGTCGGCGGCCAGTCGCGCCCCGTCGTAGGAGGGCAGGGAGCCGGCCCCGTTGCGGAACGCACCACCGTGGATCCACACCATCACCGGGAGCCGTCCCCCGGTCCGGCCCGGGCTCGGCGTCCACACGTTGACACTCAGACAGTCCTCGCCCGGCTCGGCCGCCTCCTCCAACAGCCCCGCCATGGCCGGAAGATAACCGGGCTGAGGTGCGGAGGGGCCGGGGGTGAACGCGTCACGCACACCCTCCCACGGCTGTGGCGGCTGCGGCGGACGCAGGCGACGCGGGCCGAACGGCGGCGCCGCGTACGGGATGCCCGCGAACCCCGTGACTTCGCCTTTTCGCCGTCCGCGAATCCGGCCTGCCGTGGTGGGGACGGTGATGTACATGGAGCCTCACAATGGTGCCGATCGTTCACCACCGACCCCATCACGCTCCCCCCGGACGGACAACTCAATTAGAGGCCGCGCAGATAGGCGTGGTGGTGGCACCCGCCGGCAATGCAGGCACAGGTCTTGGCGATCACGGACTTGCGACGCTCTGTGATCACCAAGGGAGACCCGTGCCTGTCTTTCCATTGGGGATCAGCCGATGACGTTCAGGCCGAGGGCGGCGCAGATTTGGGCGGCTTGGCTGGGCGAGATGACGGCGCCGCAGAACTGTGCGGCGGTGGCGAGGGTGAGTTCGCCGAGGTCGGCGCCGCGCAGGTCGGCGCCGGTGAAGTCGGCGGCTCGTAGGTTGGCGTCGGCGAGTCGGCAGTCTTCGAAGGTGGAGTCGCGGAAGTCGACGCCGCCGAGGTCGGCTTCGGTGAAGCGGATCCCGACGAGGTGGGTGCCGCGCAGGCTCAGGCCGTTGAGGTTGGCGACGGCCAGGTTGCAGCGGGCGAGTTGGAGGCCCAGTCCGCGGTGGCCGGTGAGGCGGGCTCCGATCATGCGGCAGCCGGTGAAGGTGGCATCGGCGAGCAGGGCGCCGCTCCACTTGGTGTTGGCCAGGTCGACGCCGTCGCAGGCGAGGTCGCCGCAGTCGGCGTCGGTGAAGTTGGCCTTGGCGGCGCTGCCGCCCTGCCAGCGGGCCTGATCGAGCACGGCGCCGGTGAAGTCGGCTGCCGTAGCGGTGCACTCGGTGAAGACGGTCTCGGCGAGGTGGGAGCCGCGCAGGTTGGCATCGGTGAAGGTGCAGCGGGTGAACGTGCGGGGATGCTGCTTGCGCCTCAAGGCCGGGCGTAGGTCCAGGCCGGTGAAGTCGACGCCGGTGAGCTCGGTTTGGGTCGCGAGCAGTGTCAGTGGGTCTTCCGGCCGGGCGGCCGGCTCGGTGTCGTGGCCGTGGTGGTGGAAGGGCAGGGGTGCTTCGGTCATGGGTTCGGCCTCGCTGTGGGTGTCGGGGTAAGTGCACGGCGGGGTGCGGTCAGCGGGAGGGGACGGGTTCGGCGGTCTGTCGGGGTTGGGCGGTTGTGTTGTTGCGGTGGCTGGTGCGGTGGGCCTTGAGGGTGTCGTGGGCGAGGGTCAGGGCGAGGCCGGCGATCGCCCAGAGGCCGAGGGCGAGCCAGTAGCGGGTGATGCCGTCGCTGTCGAAGTACATGATCTGGCGCAGGCTGCCGGTGGTTGAGGTCATCGGCAGCAGGTCGTGCAGGGCGCGGATGGGTGCGGGCATGGTCGCGATGGGCAGGGCCGCTCCGGAGGCGGGCATGCCGAGGAACATGAAGATCCCGACGGCGGGCAGCGGGGTCATGCGCCCGCAGAAGCGGGACAGGAACACGGTGGCCAGGCCGACGGCCATCACGGTGAGCCAGCCGGTGATGAGGATGGCGGGGGCGAAGCCGTGCACGGCACCCAGGATCGGACCGGTGATGAGCCAGACAGTGAGCGCGGCGACGGCGCCGAAGGCGGCAAGGGCGGCCACCGTGCGCCGACGGGTGAGGGCGGTGCCGAAGACGGTCGAGAGCATGACCGCCGACAGGTAGCCCGACAGGGTCAGACCGATCGCGGCGTACATGGTGCTGGTGTCGCTGGTGTCGTCGGTGCTGAGCGGTACCAGGTCGCGGACCTGGAGGAACTGGTGCTGCTGAACGGCAACGTTCTCGAACGGCACGGCAGCCAGGTTGACCTGGGCGGCACCGGCGGCCGAAGCGATATACAGCAAAGGACCGCTGGGATGCGGCGGTTGAGCGAAGGCCGTGCCGGGCGCACCCGCGTCGCGGTCACCGGGCGTCGGCGTGGGGACATAGGCGGCCGCCACAGCCCGGTGCGCTACCAGTTGCCGGGCCTGTTCGGTGGAAGCGACGGTGCTGACGTCGTACTTGTCGCCCAGAGCCGTGCGCAGGGAAGCGGCCAGCGGGCTGGTCTGCGCCGGTGATCCGGCGACCGCGACTTTCAGGTGGTGCGGGGTCGGGGCGTGCATCGCGGCGGTGTAGATGCCGACCAGCAGGACGGCCATCGCGAACGGGAACAGCAGCATTCGGGCTATCGGCCGGACCATGTCTCCTCCTCGGAATGTCTGGGCGCCCTCATGGGCGCGCTCCATGCATCTCTCAAGATACATCTCTTGCGCTGCATTATCGTAGATGTATCATCGGAGATGTTCCCCGAAGGAGGGTGTGCACGGTGCCGCCGAACAGCCCCATGAGCCTCGCTGACCTGCACCATCTCGGCAGGCGTCTTACCGCTACGGCGACCTCGGCGATGAAGGACGCCTCCGACCTGGGCCCCACCGAGCTACTGGTGCTGGAGTGCCTCTACACCGCTGGTCCGCAGCCGGTGGGCGCCATCGCCCAGCGCACCGGCTTCGCCCAAAGCCGGGTATCCACGGTGGTGGCGGCACTAAACAAGCGGGGCCTGGTCGAGCTGGGAGCCGACCCCGCCGACCGACGCCGGACCGTCGCCAAGATCGCCGAACACGCCCGCGGACAGGCCCGCGAAGCCAGGAGCCGGGATGCCGAACCGACGCTGCGGCAGCTGCTCCCAGGACTCCCCGACGCAGAGGTCGACACGGTGATCGCCGCACTGAAAACACTCAACAGCGCCCTGGACCAAGCGTGGCCAGACGCCTCCAGCGGTACCGACCTCCAGTCGAACGGTCGGCCTCGGTAAGGTCCGCGCCGGTAGGTGCATGCTCATGGGCGACGGCTCGGCCGTTCGCCCCAGCGATGGGACGTCCATGCCCTACGGATCAGGCTGCGCACGGTGATGATGGTGTCGGCGAGGTCGAAGAAGGCGTTGATGACGGCGGCCCGGCGCTCGTAGCACCGGGCGAGGCGGTGGAAAGCGTTCTGCCAGGCGTGGGTCCGTTCGACGTGCCACCTGCGACTTGCCTGGATAGGTGCCTTCTCGCCCTTGTTCGCGACGCGGCCGTACAGGCCGCGTTCGTCGAGCAGGGCGCGGGTGTTGTCCGAGTCGTAGCCGGCGTCCAGGTGCACGGTGATGTCGTCGGGGAGCGGTCCCAGGTCGGCCAAGCGGTCCAGCGTTGGGCCGAGCAGCGGAGAGTCGTGACGGTTCGCTCCAGCCAGCACGCGGCCCAGCGGGATTCCATAACCGTCCGTCATGCCCGAGCGTTTCAAGCCCTGTTTGCCGCGATCGACTGGTGAACGCCCTGCGACCTCACCACCGCCGGGGGCTTTGGTGATGGAGCCATCGACGGCGATATGGTCGAGGACGAGGCCGACGATCCGGTCGTACGACTCCAGCGCGATCCGCTTGAGCTTGGCGAAGACGCCGAGCCGGATCCACTCGTCGCGACGGTTGCGGATCGTGGTGGCTGAGCACGTCGTGTCGGCGATCGCCTGGTAGGAGCAGCCGAATCGCAGCAGCTGCAGCATCTTGTCGAAGACGATTCGGTCGCTGATGCGTGGGCGGTGGCAGCCCAGCGGGTGGGTCGGCGCGTAGGTCGATCGTTCAGGTAGCAGGGCGGCGAATTGGTCCCAGAGCGGTTCAGTCAGCCACGCTGGCAGTACAGGCACAGGTCTCCCCGGTGATCACAGAGCGTCGCAACTCCATGATCGCCAAGACCTGTGCCTGTCTTACTGCCGAAGTACCACAATCGCGCCTATCCGCGCTCCCTCTTACCCGTTACCGGTTCCGGACAACCTTCTCCCCCGATCCGAGCGCCCTCGCCCCCGGGTGGCGCGTCCCCGTTCCCCCACGTGCGGCAGGTGCGCAGGCACGCGGGGCGGGGTCCGGCCGGTGTTCCCGGCCGGACCCCGCCCCGCGTCACGCGTGGTGGCACTCACCATCTGTACCAACGGCGCCGCCCGCCACCGTCGGCGGCCCGGAAGACGAACCCGAGCGCCCACACCACCAACACGGCGATCGCCACCCACCACAACACCTTCAGAGCGAACCCGGCCCCGAACAGGATCAGAGCGAGCAACAGAACGAGAAGCAACGGTCCCATGTCATAACCTCCTGGCCCGCGCATACCCGGCGCCCCCGGTCGTATGCGAGCGATCAACGGAACCCCCGGTTCGAGCACGTCACAGCCGGGCAGCCGCAAGGTGTCGGGCGGGAATCCGTGGCCTGTTGGCACCGCGACACCCCGGATCCCCCGCCCGATCCCGTACGGCCGCCCAACTGCCGCCCGGCAGGCCCCGGGCGTGCCGTACCCGACAACGCGCGGCATCCGCAAGGAGCGAACGTGACCTTCCTGACCTCGAACCTTCTCGCTGACGGAGTACGCATCGCCTACCGCGACCAGGGCCGTGGCGAGCCGGTGCTCTTCATCCACGGCACACCTTCGCACGCAGGCGAATGGCGTCACATCGTGCCGCGGATCGAGGCCGACGGCTACCGGACCATCGCCTACGACCTGCTGGGATACGGCCTGTCCGAACGGCCCGCACACCGCGACACCTCGGTCGCCGCGCAGACCGATCTGCTCGAAGCCGTCCTCGACACACTCTCCGTCGACACCGTCAACCTCGTCGCCCACGACATCGGCGGCGCCATCGCCCAGCGCTTCGCCATCGCCCACCCCGAGCGCGTCCGCCGGCTGATGCTCATCGACACCGTCTCCTACGACTCCTGGCCCTCCGCGACCTGGCGGAAGATCATCGACGAAGAACTCGACGACTGCGCCAGCCTGTCCCAGGAGGCGTTCAACACCCTGCTGACCCGGCAGCTGACCATGACCGTGTCGGACACGACACTGATGACCGGCGAACTCCTCCACGACTACCTGAGGCCACACCAATCACCGCTCGGGCGGCTGTCCTTCTTCGAGCACCAGGTACGTCACTACGACTCCACCTACACCGAAGAGATCGCCGACGAACTCCCGTCCCTGCGCATGCCCGTCCGCATCCTGTGGGGCGAACGTGACCAGTGGCAGCCTGTCACCTACGCGGAACGACTGCGCGACGACATCCCGCGGGCCGACCTCGTCGTCGTCCCCGACGCCGGGCACTTCGTGATGGAGGACGCGCCGGAACGCGTCACCCGCGAGATCGGCGCCTTCCTGGCCGAACCGGTCCCGTCCCAGGAGGGCGGTGATCCGCGAAGGGTCGAGCGGGGCCGATGAGGCGGGCGCCGGGGCCGGGCGCGCGGCCCGGCCCCGGCGACCCACCGGTCAAGGGCACGGCGGAGGTCGTGTGCCCGCTACTCCACCGAGACGAACCGGCGTGAGCCGTCGAGCGTGACGACACGTCCGAACCGCATGCCGGGGAAGTGGGACGCGACCAGGAGGTCGTCGGTGTCGGCGGCCTCGTCGGCCAGGCGATTGCGTACGGCGGAGGCCGCCGCCGGGTCGACGTCCCAGATCACCTGCCAGTCGCGTTCGGACAGTTGCACCACCGAGTGCACCACATCACCCAGCAGAAGGGCCCGTCTGCCGCCGGAGGAGACGACGTAGGTCGTCGAGCCGGGCGTGTGGCCGGGCACGTGGAGGGCGTCGAGCCCCGGTGCGACGGTGAAGTCCGTGTCGAAGAGGTAGAGTCGGGACCCGAGCGGGGTGAGCTTGTCGACGGCGTGGGGGTCCGCGGACGGTCCGGTGACGAAGTGTTCCCAGTCGGCGCGGTGGGCCCGGTAGGTGGCGTTGGGGAAGACGACCTCGCCGCGGTCGGTCGCCCAGCCGATGTGGTCGAAGTGCAGATGGGTGAAGACGACGTCGGTCACATCACCCGGTTCGATCCCGTGCGCCCTCAGCGAGGCGGGCAGGGCGCCCCCCACGTACTTGCCGTTGTCGAAGTCACCCACTCCGGCGTCGACCAGGACGACACGGTCGCCGGTGCGGACGCAGAACCCGCCGAGCGGCAGCTGGAGGGTCCCGTCAGGCGCGACGTGTTCACGGTGGCAGGCCCATGCGTCCTGCGCCCCGGCCGGTGCAGGATCTCCGCGCCACCTCCACCCCGGTCCCGTCCGCGATGGCGAGCACGTCGATGTCCCCGATCCTCATGTACCGTCCCTTCGTTGGTTGGCCGCAACGCCTCAACTCCGGGCGATTGCCTGGTATTCCGCGCGTCGTCGCCCTCGGGCGATCCGTGTGGCTCAGCCGGAGCCGAGGTCGCGGTGAACCGCCGGTCGCGGCCGGCCGACGGAACGCTCTCCACGGTGTCAGCCGCCGCCGCGTACCTCTGGTGGTGCGCGGGGTCAGCCCGGGGAGACGAAGCCGGACTCGTAGGCCGCGATGACCGCCTGGGTACGGTCCCGTGCGCCGAGTTTCGCCAGCACCGAGCTGACGTGTGACTTGACGGTCTCGGTCCCCACCACGAGGTGGGCGGCGATCTCGGCGTTGGACAGGCCGCGTGCCATCAGGCGCAGCACCTCCCCCTCCCGGTCGGTCAGCGCGGCGCGCTCCATGACCGTCCTGGCCGCGGTGTTGCCGTGCTGCCGGCCGTAGGAGGCGGCCAACTCCCGTACGGCCGCCGGGAACAGCAGCGAGTCGCCCTCGGCCACCAGCCGCACCCCGTGCACGATCTCCGCCGGGCGTGACCGCTTGAGCAGGAAGCCGTCGGCGCCCGCGCGCAGCGCCCCGTACACGTACTCGTCGTTCTCGAAGGTCGTCACCACCACGATCTTCGGCGGGGCGGCGATCGTGCGCAGCACCGTGCGGGTCGCCTCGATGCCGTCCATCAGGGGCATGCGGACGTCCATGACGACGACATCGGGGCGCAGTTGCCGTACCAGGGGGATCACAGCGGCGCCGTCGGCGGCCTCGCCGACGACGGCGATGTCCGGCTGCGCCTCCAGCACGGCGCGCAGGCCGACCCGTACCAGCGGCTCGTCGTCGACGAGGAGAACGGTGAGCGGCATCATGGCAGTTTAGGTCACCGCAGCGGCAGGTCGACGCGCAGGAGCCACTGGCCGTCGTCCTGTCCCGCGCGGGCCTCGCCGCCGAGGAGTGCGGCGCGTTCGCGGATGCCGCGCAGCCCCCGGCCGCCGCCCGGGCCGGTCGCCGGTGGCTGGGCGGGGAGCGGATTGCGCACCTCGAGTCGCAGCCGTGCCGCCTCGACGGCGATGCGTACGCCGATGGGGACGGGGCCCGCGTGCCGCAGGACGTTGGTCAGGGCCTCCTGGAGCATCCGGTACGCCTCGCGGGAGACCGGTCCCGGGAGGTGTTCCAGCGCCCCGGTCACCTCGGCGTCGACCCGTGCCCCGGAGGACCGGGCGGAATCCAGCAGGCGGCTCGCCTCGTCGAGGGCCGGGCGGGCGCCGGCCGGCCGCCCGGTCTCGCGCAGGACGAGCAGCACCCGGTCCAGGTCTTCCAGCGCGGCCCGTCCCGTCTCCTCGATGGTCTCCAGCGCCCGGTCGGTGAAGTCCGGGTCGCCCGCCGCGCGGGCGGCGCCCGCCTGCACCACGGCCGTGGTCAGCGCGTGGCCGAGGGTGTCGTGCAACTCCCGTGCGATGTGGTTGCGTTCCAGCAGTCGCTCGGTGCGTTTCTCCAGTTCGGACAGGCGCTCCTTCACCGACGGCCCGAGCAGTGCGCGAGCCGCCTTCGCCATCAGCGCGCCCGCCCCCGTGACCACCAGCAGCAGCACCAGCACGGGCATCGGCACCAGCAGGAGGTACGCCCAGCCGGTACCGGGGACACGCAGGAGCGGGTCTGCGACACCCGGCTCCCCGGCGGCGGCCCCGGCGAGCGACAGCGCGAGCGTCAGCAACTCGTTGGTCACCAGCGTGAGGACGAGCCCTGTCTCCATCCGCAGGAGCAGCCACGCACCGGTTCTGACCCGGTCGCTCCACGAGGCGGAGGCGACGGTGGAGACCCCGGGGTCCTCGTCGTCGCGCACCCGTGCGTGCGGCCCGGGAAACAACATCAGCCGCGCCTGAAGGCCCTCCGCGCGGCGGACCACGGGCACCATGGCGGCGGCCAGGACCAGGGGCACCGGAAGGACCGCGGTCAGCAGCCAGTCGCCCGGTGACGGCTTGTACAGCCCCGGATAGACCATGGCGCAGACGAACGGCACGATCGCGCCCATCAGCATGTGCAACCAACGGGTGTACGTCACCGCACGGGTCAGCGGCAGCAGGAGGCCAGGCATACCGACATGGTGGCAGAGCGGCGCGGGCCGGCGTCTCCCCCGCACGGGGGAGGCGGTCTCCTCGGGCGAGGGATGCCCACCCCGCGTCCGCCCGGCCACGCTGATGCCATGACCAGCATCGACGTCGAAGAACTCACCAAGGAATACGGCGGCACCCGGGCCGTCGACCATCTGACGTGCCGTATCGGACCGGGCCGCATCACCGGGTTCCTCGGCCCCAACGGCGCCGGAAAGTCCACCACCATGCGCCTCATGCTCGGCCTCGGCCGCCCCACCTCCGGCACCGCCACGGTCGGCGGCCGGCCCTACGCGACGCTGCGCGAGCCGCTGCGCACGGTCGGCGCCCTGCTCGACGCGCAGGCGGCGCACGGCTCCCGTACCGCCCGTGACCACCTGCTCCACCTCGCCGTCAGCAACCGCCTGCCGGCCCGCCGCGTGGACGAGGTCCTCGCGGAGACCGGTCTGACCGCGGTGGCACGCCGTCGCATCAGAACCTTCTCGCTCGGCATGCGCCAACGGCTCGGCATCGCCACCGCGCTCCTCGGGGACCCGCCCGTCCTCATGCTGGACGAGCCCACCAACGGACTCGACCCGGAAGGGATCGTCTGGATCCGCCACTTGCTGCGCCGGCTCGCCCGCGAAGGCCGCACCGTGCTGGTCTCCAGCCATCTGATGAACGAGGTCGTGACCTTCGCCGACCACCTCGTCGTCCTCGGCCGGGGCCGGCTCCTCGCCGACGTCCCGGTGGCGGACTTCATCGACCACCACAGTCCACCGCGGGTGCGCGTACGCACCAGTGATCCCGTCCGGCTGCGGGCCGTACTGCTGGCCCGGGGACACACGCTCGCGGAGGACGACGACGGTCGCTGGGTGGTCGACGGCGCCACGGCCGAGCAGATCGGGTCCGTCGCCGCCCGTGAGGGCATCCCCCTTCTCGAACTCACCGACGAGCGCGCCTCGTTGGAGCAGGCATACCTCGCCCTGACGGCGACCGAGGCGGAATTCACCGCCGCGGCTCCCACGTCCCCGGCCACGTCACAGGAGACCTGACCATGTCCGTCACCGCGGTACTGCGTTCCGAGTGGATCAAGATCCGGTCGGTCCGGGCGAGTTCCGGCTCGCTCCTCGCCGTCTTCGCCGCCACGCTCGTCATCACCCTGGTCGTCTTCGCCACCGTCGGCCGGTCGGAGGTCGTCGACGGCGGGGATCCCGTCTTCGGTGCCTTCTACGCGCTCAACTTCGCGCAGATCGCCGCGATCGCCTTCGGCACCACCGCCGTCTCCTGCGAGTTCGCGGGCGGTGCCCTGCGGATCTCCCTGTCCGCCGTACCGCGCCGGGGTCTCCTCTACGCGGCCAAGACGGCGGTCGTGGCCGCCTCCGCCCTCGTCGTGGGGCTCGCCGCCGCGTTCGCCGCCTTCTTCGCGGGCCAGGCGTTCCTGGGACGGTACGCCATCGGCATCGGCGAACCGGGGGCCCTGCGCGCCTGCGTCGGCGGCGGGATCTACCTCGCGCTGATGGCCCTCCTCGCCGCGGGGCTCACCTTCCTGCTGCGCAGCGCCATCGCGGTGCTCAGCCTGCTCATCCCCTTCATCCTGATCGTTTCCTTCGTGGTCGGCGGCATCGCCCACGGCGCCGCCGCCTACCTTCCCGACCGCGCCGGACAACAGGTCCTCCACCAGCAGCCGTCGGGCGGCCTCGCCCCGTGGACGGGTCTCGCCGTGACGGCGGCGTGGGCGGCGGCGGCGCTGCTGGCCGGTTGGTGGGCGACGCGCCGACGCGACATCTGACGGTTCGTCGGCCGCCGCGCGGGAGCATGTCGCGCCCTGGCCGAGTCGATCCGTGACGCGTCGTCCAGGGCGCCGACGAGGGTTTGACCGCCGCCGTACCGTGATGTCCTACGTGCGGTGGTGGCTCGTCCGCGTCACACCGGGAGGCTGTCGTACGCCACCGTTGTCACCCGGTCCGTGGAGGACGGCACGAGCCTCCGCCTCACCGCCCGCCTGCCCGCAGACCGTCGAGAAGAACGGTCACCGCGCGGTGGTGACGGTGTGCGGGATCAGGTTCGAGACCGAGCACACACCCCTGTGCCGCCGCGGCGCCGGTCAGTTGCAGCACGACCTGCCAGGACAGATCCCGGCGAAGGCGGCCCTCGCGCTGGGCACGCTCGACGACCCTCCGGGTGAGGTCGAGGAGTTGGTCGCGCTGCTCGGCGACAGCGGGTCCGCCGTGCTGGTCCAGGGAGCCGGACAGTCCCGCGTTCTGCGCGGTGCGCAGCGCGAGGCCGGTGAACAGCGACGAGAAGCCCTCCCAGGCGTCGTCGCAGTCGAGCGCCCGGTGTGCCGTGTCGATCAGTTCGGCGAGGATGTCGCCCAGCACGGCCGCCATGAGCTGGCCGCGTTCGGGGTAACGCCGGTAGACGGTGCCCACACCGACGCCGGCCTCCCGCGCGATCTCGTGATAGCTGACGTCCAGCCCGGCGGACGCCACGGCCCGGCGTGCCGCCGCCAGGACACGCGCGGCATTGCGCTGGGCGTCGGCGCGCACCGGCAACACCCGCCCTCGGGTCCCTCCAGGCCGCTCCGCGCCAGGAAACGGACAGCCTTTGTCCGTTTATTTGGCTCGTACGAGAGGTGCGGCGCATGGGACCACGCGTTCGGCAGGTCACCGGGGCGTTCGGCGGACCGGGCCGGGCCCTCGTCGCCCTCGCCGGCATCGAGGACGCCCTCGGCGACCAGCTCGAAGAGCTGCGCCAATGCGCGGCCCTGAGCGTTTCCACCGACCGCACGGAGGCAACCTGGCATGTCCGAGCACCGTGAGACCAGCCGCTTCGCCGTCGTCACCGGCGGTAGCGAGGGCCTCGGCCTGGCCATCGCCGACGCCCTCGCCCATGACGGAGCCGACCTGATCCTCGTCGCCCGCGACCACGACAAACTCAAGACCGCGGCCGAGGAACTCGGCCGGCACGGCACCACCGTGCACACCGTGTCCGCGGACCTCTCCGCGCCCGACGCCTCCGCCCGGATCGCCACACAGGTCGGAAACCTCACCGCCCAGGTCGACACCCTCGTCAACAACGTCGGCACCGCGCACTTCGCCCCCCCTCGCCGACACCACGGTCGACGCGATGCACACCATGTGGCACCTCAACGTCCAGGTACCGCTGCTGCTGAGCCGGGAACTGCTGCCCGCCCTCCTCAACGCCCGCGGAAGCATCATCAACATCAGCAGCTACTGGGCCCGCAAAACGGTCCCCGGCCGCCCACTCCGCCACCCGCGGGGCGATCGATTCCCTGACCCGGGCGCTGGCCAACGAACTCGCCCCCAAGGGGTCCGTGTCAACGCCATCGCTCCTGGCGCGGTCCGCACCCCCGCGTACGAACGCTCCTACCTCACCCCCATGACCCCGCAGGAGCGCGCCGCACACGACGAGCACATCGAGCGCTCCTACCCCCTGGGACGCCCTGGGCACCGCCGCTGACATCGCCGCCGCGGCCGTCTACCTCCCCTCGGCCCGGTGGACCACCGGCACCGTCCTCGCCGTCGACGGTGGCCTCACCGTCCGGTGAGCGGAAACGTCGCGCGGGGCGGCGCTACCCCTGGTCCGGGCCGAAGCCGTTGGTCCGGATCATGTCCCACACGGCGGTGATCTGATCCTGCGTCAGGCCGGCGCAGGCGCCGGTGACATGCATCGCCTCGGCGGCGCGGGCGGCGAGGCGGATGGAGACCTTCCGGGCCTCCTCCAGGTCCAGGTCGATGAGGAGAGCCCTGATGCCCCGGGCGTCCCCCTCGAACGCGCAGGTCATCGCGGAGTCGGCCCGGAGAAGTGACGGATCGTTCATGGCGCCATCCTGGCAGGTGACCGATGGACGACGCAGCGTAATGGAGTTCACAGCCCCGACTGTGTGGTGGTGTCCGCCCGGTCATCGTCCGGTCAAGGACTCCAGCAGCTCACGGCCGTCCTGCCATGAGCCCAGCCCGCTGGCGGAGTTGAGGTGTCCGTGCGGGCCCGTGAGGTGGTAGCGGGCGTTCCAACGTGCCGCGAGGTCGGCGGCGGAGTCGGGGGTGCAGTAGGGGTCGTCGGTGGTCGCCACGACGAGGGCGGGGCCGGGCAGCGGGTGTGCGCGGACGGTGGTGAAGGTGGCGGCCGACCGGCGGGGGAAGGCGGGGCCGTGCGGGTCGGGTGGTGCGACGAGGAACGCGCCGGCCGTCGGGCTTGCGGGGTTCTTGCCGAGCCAGGTGGCCGCGGCCCAGCAGCCCAGGCTGTGGGCGACCAGCACGACGCGGCTGTCCCGCCGGGCGGCGTGGTCGTACGCGGTCTGGACGGCGTCGGTCCAGTCGTCCAGGTCGGGGGCGGACCATGAGGCCGGGGAGATGCGTACCGCCGAGGTGCCCCACCGCCGTTCCCACACCGTCTGCCAGTGCCGGTCGTCCGAGCCGTCGATGCCCGGGATGATGACGTACGCGACCATGGCCCACCACCGTTTCACCTAGTCGCCCCGGCGGTCCTGGGGCGCCTGGGGCAGATTCTGCGGAACGGGGCGGGGCGGCGGCAGGGGGACAAGTGATCTCAAGGAAAGTGACGGGGATAACGGTGGAATCACTCGACCGGATAGACCGGGACATCCTCGCCCTGCTCCAGGCCGACGGCCGGCTGACCGGCGCGGAGGTGGGGCGCCGGGTCGGGCTCTCGCAGCCGGCGGCCAGTGCGCGCATCCAGCGGTTGGAGAGGAACGGCGTCATCACCGGCTACCGGGCCGTGGTCGACCCGGCGGCCCTGGGGCTGAACATCCACGCCGTGATCCGGCTGCGCACCACGCACGCCCGGCTCTCGCGCGCCCTGGACTTCGCCTCCCGGACCCCGGAGATCACCTCCGTCCTCAGGGTCACCGGGGAGGACTGCCTCGTCCTCGACGTCCACTGCCCGCGGGCGGAGCGGTTGGAGGAAGTCGTCGACGCGCTCGCCCGTTACGGCCCCGTCACCACGTCCCTCGTGCTCCGCGCCTACCCGCCGAAACCGCTGGCCGACGCCACGACGCCGTGATCTCGACGCATCCGCCGGTGGGTTCAGTAGTGCCAGTGGGGGCGGCCGGATTCCATGCCGCAGGTGATGGCGCGGCCTTCGGCGTCCGTGGTGGTACGGCCCAGGTCCGCTTTGCGGCAGAACTGGCCCGCCCGGTAGCAGTTGCCCGCGTTCGACCGGATGCCGCACACCTCGGTACCGGTCGCCGAGCCGGTGTCGTCCGCCGAGTTGTCGGTGGCCTCGGTGGTGGCGGTGCGAGCCGGCGGTGCCGCCGCGTGCGTCGCGGGTGCGGCGGGGCGGGTCGCGGCCGGGGCGGGGCTCGACGGGGCCGACGGGGACGGCGAGTTGCTCGGTGTGACGGTCGCGGTGGCGCTGGGGTTCGGGGATATGGAGCCGGCGGAGGCGGACGGGGCCGGGGTCGTGGTGGTGGGGTCGCAGGCGGCGAGGCACAAGGCGGCGGCGCAGGCGACGGCGGCCAGCAGGGAGCGCATGGAGTTCATGATCCGCACCGTAGTCTTCGAGATGCCCGCACCCGGCCGAAGTGGCTGGGTCGTGATGTTCCGCTTCCGCCCGGCACGCCCTCCCGGCGCGGTCCCGTACCGGACGTGAGCGGTGCGCGGGGTGTCTTCGCCGCGGAGCGCGGGCACCGGGGGCGCGCCCTCGCGAGGACGCGTGCACCGCGCCGCGGTACGTGCGTGACGTCGTGAAACGACGAAGGCAACGTCGGACCTGACGGCCATGTCCCGGCATTGGCCGGATGTTTCGGCAAGGCGAGTGTTCCCTACACTTGCGTGTCGACGCAAGGCTTGTGGGGAGTGCGCCGCTCCGATACGTTCCTCAGCGGCATCACCCAGCGGGCGGATTGACATGATCGCGCCATGACCCTGCCGTCGGTCTGCTGTCCCGCCACGCGCAGCACCACATCCATCGCTCCCGGGACCACACGTACCGGTGCCTTACCAGGCCCGCGTGTGGCGCCCAACCCCACAGGGAGGGCTGTACGTTGTCCAACTCGACCTCTGCCGGCCGGCGCAGACTTCACCGTGCCGCGGGCGCGGCCATATCCGCCGCCGCTCTGGCCACCGCCGGGCTCGCCACCGCGGGTCCGGCCGACGCCGCGCCCGTCGCCGCACGGCAGCACGCGCACGTCAAGCACCTGTGTGCGCAGCCGCACCCGGGCCTGATGGCCTGCAACGCGCTGGTGCGCACCGACATCGTCCGCAACGCGGCGATCGGCCCCGACGCCGCGCCGTCCGGCTACGGGCCTTCCGACCTGCTGAGCGCCTACAACCTGCCCGCGGACGGCGGCGCGGGGCAGACCATCGCCATCGTGGACGCCCAGGACGACCCCAACGCGGAGTCCGACCTGGCCACCTACCGCTCGCAGTACGGTCTTCCGGCGTGCACCTCGGACAACGGCTGCTTCACGAAGGTCGACCAGAACGGCGGGACCAACTACCCCAGCGCCGACTCCGGTTGGGCCGGGGAGATCTCGCTCGACCTCGACATGGTCTCGGCCATCGCGCCGGAGGCCCACATCATCCTGGTGGAGGCCAACTCCGCCAGCATGTCCGACCTGGGCACCTCGGTGAACGAGGCGGTCAGCCTCGGCGCGGGCTTCGTCTCCAACAGCTACGGCGGCCCCGAGGACCCCTCGGACACCCAGGCGGACAGCCAGTACTTCAACCACCCGGGCGTGGTCATCACCGCGTCCGCCGGTGACTCCGGATACGGCGTGGAGTACCCCGCCGCCTCCCCGTACGTCACCGCGGTCGGCGGCACCAGCCTCACCCAGGACTCCAGCGCGCGCGGCTGGAGCGAAAGCGTCTGGGGCAGCCAGTCGGGCGGTTCGGGCACCGGTTCCGGCTGCTCCACGGTGGAGTCCAAGCCCTCCTGGCAGACCGACACCGGCTGCTCGCAGCGCACCGTCGCCGACGTGGCGGCCGTGGCCGACCCGGCGACCGGCGTCGCGGTGTACGACAGCTACCAGTCGCAGGGCTGGAACGTCTACGGCGGCACCAGCGCGTCGTCGCCCATCATCGCCGCGGTCTACGCGGACGCGGGTACGCCGTCGCAGGGCAGCAACCCGGCTTCGTTCCCGTACGCCCACACCTCGGCGCTCAACGACGTCACCTCGGGTTCCAACGGCAGCTGCGGCACGTACCTGTGCACCGCGGGTGACGGGTACGACGGTCCGACCGGTCTGGGCACCCCCAACGGCACGGCGGCCTTCACCGGCTGATCCACCACGGCACGGTGTGCGCCCCGGACGCGCGGGAGACCCGCGTCCGGGGCCCTTGCGGTTGCCGTCGTTCTCTCACGGCAGCGGGTGGGCCTCGTCGCCGGGGGCCGCCGGGCGGGGGTCGCCCGAGGAACGCATCAGCCGTGCCAGTTCGGTACGCGAGCGCACCCCGAGTTTGCGGTACACCCGGGTCAAGGTGGACTCGACGGTCTTGACGGTGAGGAAGAGCCGGGCGGCGGCCTCCCGGTTGGTCGCGCCGTCGGTGACCAGTGCGGCCACCCGGTGTTCGGCGACGGTGAGGACCGCGGTCGCGGCGACGCCGTGCGCGGGTGTGTCCGGGGTGCCGAACCGGGTGAGTTCCGCGGTGGCCCGCCGCAGCCAGGGGAGCGCTCCGCACCGCTGGAAGACGTCGGCCGCCTGCCGCCAGGCGGCTGCCGCGGCGCTCGGATGGCGTAGCCGCCACTGGACGCTGCCGAGCGCCAGCAGATCGCGGCCGGTCTCCAGCGGCAGTTCCAGGTCGCGGTGGCGGGCCACCGCCTGGCGCAGATCGGCCACCGCTTCGGCGGGGCCGCCCCCGGCCGCCTTGCCCAGCGCCCGGGCGCGCAGCACGGAGGCGTACACACCCCGGCGCCCGAGCCGTTCCGCGGTGTGCAGGGTTTCGGCGGCCAACGCGTCGGCCTGCTCCGCCTCGCCCGCCGCGACCAGCGCCTCGACGAGGTCGGCGGCCCACGGGACCGGTGCCGGATCGACGATGCCGCGCCACCGGGCCACCGCCCGCGCCCGGCCGAGGTCCGCCACCGCCGCCGCGAACTCGCCGCGGCGCAGCCGTACCTGGCCCAGCACGCACAACGCCAGCGGGAGGAAGACCTGGTCGTGGTTGTCCTCCGCCGTCCGCACCCCTTCGGCGGCCAGCGCGGCGGAGCGCGTCAGGTCGCCGCCGGCGGCCTCGGCGAGCGCCAGGCTGTGCGGCACCGGCCCCAGCCGCACCCCGATCTCCCGGGACCGGTGCGCCACTTCGCGGGCCGCGGACATCGCCGCCGCGCAGCGCCCGGCGCGTACCTCCACCTCGATGGACGAGCAGAGCAGGAAGATCAGGTCTTCGGCGGTGCCACCGCGCCGGGCCCGGCACAACAGCCGTTCCAGCTCGCCGGCGGCCTGCCGGGTGCGGTCGGCGAACAGGTCGAGCCGGGCCTTGACCGCGCGTGGTCCGCTGTGGCCACCGGTGCGCCCGGGGTCGTGCGGGGCGGACAGCGCCCGCAGCAGCAGTTCGTCGGCGTCCGGGCGGCCGAGCAGGGTGGCGGTGAACGCCTGGAGCGACAGGGCCATCAGCTCGGTCGGGCGGTCCCGGGCCTGTCGCGCCAGTTCGGCGGCGCGGGCCGCGCGGACCCGTGCCGCCGCGGTGTCGCCGTCGGTGATGTGGGCCCGCAGGGCGAGCAGCAGATGTGACTGCGCGTGCAGTCGCGGGTCGTCGCCGGCGTGGGCCCGTGCCTGCTCGAACGCGTCCCCGGCTTCGTGGAGCGCCTGGTTGGCCGCGTGCACCACGAGAACGCAGGCGGCGACCCGCTGGGCGGGTGAGGCGGCGTGGGCGAGCACCCGGCCCGCGAGGTCCCGGGTGAGTTCGTAGTCGGCCGCGTCGTAGGCCAACCGGGCCGCCGCCAGGGCCCGTTCGACACGGTCCTCGGTCCGGCCCTCGGGGGTCAGGGTGTGGGCCAGCCTGCCCAGTTCCGCGGCCGTCTCCAGTGTGCCGTGCGCCCGGGCGCCGTGTGCGGCGGCGGACAGGCAGCGGGCGAGCGCCTCGTCGGGGCGGGTGGCGGCCAGCGCGAGGTGCCGTGCCCGGACCACGGGGTCGGCCGTCGCCCGGGCGAGCGCGGTGTGCGCGGCCCGGCGTTCGGCGTCGTCGCCCTCGCGGAACGCGGCGATGGTCAGCGGATGGCCGAACCGCACCAACTCCCCCTCCACGCACAGCAGTCCGGCCCGGCCCGCGACCTCCAGCGCCCGCGCCACCAGCCGGGCCGGACTTCCGTCGTCCCGTACCGCGCCGGAACGGACCGGAAGCCGCGGGCCCGGCCACCCGGAGACGACCACCGGCGCGGTCCCGGCCATGGCGGGCAGCCCGGCGGATCCGGCGTCCGGGCAGGCGGCGCCGACGGGTCTTCGCGCGTCGCCGGCTCCGACGGGTACGGGGCCGCGGTCCGCTGCCGCGACCGCACGGCACAGCAGCTCGACGGTGGGCCGCTCGGCGTAGGCGGCGAGCCGCAGCACCCGTCGCACCGCCGTGTCCCGCTCGCCGAGGCGTCCCACCGACAGCGCGCGCAGCGCCGCGGTCAGCGGCAACGGCCCGTCCCGGTCGGGGAGTTGGGCCGCGTTGCCGATGGCCCGCGCCAGTTCCAGGGCGTACCAGGGGTTGCCGCCGCTGGTGCGGTGCACCGCGCGGATCAGCCGGTGCGGCAGCGCCCGGGGTGCCAGCAGCGCCGACACCTCGGGCAGGGAGAGCGGCTCGACGGCGATCTCCCGTACCTGGCCGGTGCACAGCGCCGCCCCGGTCACGGGGGACGATCCGGGTGTGGTGGTCTCGGTGACGAGGGTGCGTACCCGTGCCGGGTCCAGCCGTCGGGCGGCGTACGCCAGGACGGGTCCGCTGTCTTCGTCGACCAGGTCGGCGGGGTCGATCACCAGGAGCACCGGGCGGTCCCGGCTCAGCGACCGCAGCAGCGTGAGCGTCCCGAGCCGTAACGCGAGGGCGTCCACCCCGTCCGGCGGCGACGGTTGCCTGCGCGAGGCGGCGAGCAGCGCGGTGCGTCGCGGTCCGGGCAGGGCGGCGAACCGGTCGGGGCCCAGCGGCTCCAACAGGTCGGCCAGCGCGGAGTACGGCAGTTGGCGCTCGCCGGGTCCGGGGCCGGCGGCCAGCACCAGGTCGCCGCGGTCCCGGGCGAGTGCGGCGAGGGCGTGCGCGGCGAAGGACTTGCCGCAGCCCCGGGGGCCGTGCAGGAGTACGCCGCCGTGCCGGAGCAGTGCGGCGTCCGCCTGGCGCAGCGATTCCCGTTCCTCGCCCGGCAGTTCGGTACCCATGCCTGTCCCGCCTCTCCGCATCCGGCTCCGTGCGCCGACGGTCGCGCCCGGGCGCGTCGGGTATCCGGGTCGCGGTGTGCCGTCGTACCGGTCCTCGCGCGGCGAACAGTGAGGTGTGGTCGCCGGTCCGGACGGGGTGTGGGACCGCGCGGGCGGTGAACAGCATGGTGGACCCGGGGTTACCGGTCGTCAAGGCATCGGTGCGCGACCGGGACGACCGCGGGTCTTCGGGGGAACGGCGTCTACCGGGAAACCCCCTGTCTTCGTCCGAGGGGGTTCCGGCGGACACGGCGGCGAACCTAGCCTCCACTCGTTTCCGGCACCGGTCGCCGCCCGTGCCCCGGCGGCCGGTGTCCGTGACGCCTTCACACCCCCCACCGCCGCCCCCGCCAGCAGGGGGCGGCGAGCAAGGAGCGACGATGAACCCCTGCGAACGCGGAACCCCGCCGGACGCGCCGGCGACGCCCGCCCCGCGCCGGCGGCGCACCTGGTGCGCGCTGGTCGTCACCGGAGTGGCCGCGATGTCTCTGCTCACCCCCCTGGCCGGCCCCGCGGCGGCGGCCACCGTGCACCCCGCCGGGCAGCTGAACTTCAACGAGCTGGCCCAGGAGCAGGACGAGTGGTGCTGGGACGCCACAGGGCTGTCGGTGGCCCAGTTCCTCGGACACGGTGCCGACGTGGACCAGAACACCTTCTGCGACTACGCGCGCGGCCTGAGTCCGGGCGACCCCTGCCCGAACCAACCGGGTGAACTCACGGACGTGCAGGCCGGGTGGTCCGGCACCGGCATGAGCAACGTGGGCTCGGTCGCCGACGGCGCGCTGGACTTCCAGACCGTCGCCCGGTCCATCGACGCCGGCTCCCCGGTCGAGGTGGGCATCTCCTGGACCTCCGGCGGCGGCCACGCCAACGTGCTCTACGGGTACGACGCGAGCAGCGGGCAACTGCTCTACGCCGACCCGTGGCCGTCCAACCCCCGCTACGGGGAGATGGACTACAACAGCTACGTCAGCAACGGCGAGTTCACCTGGGACCAGTCCCTGTACGGGGAGAGCTGAGGGAAGCGATGACCGCCAACGATCCGACCAACCGCGGGCGTGCCGTCCGGCGGCTGGGCATACCGGCCGCCGTCGCGCTCGCCGTCGTCCTGCCGGCCGCGGGCAGCGCACTCGCCGCGGCGGCACCGTCCGCGCCGCCGGCCCGCCCGTCGGCAGCGGACGCCGCCGGGGCCACCGCGGTCGCCACCGGCCCGGCCACCACCGCGCGGCTGGCTGCCTTCTTCGCCCACCTCGACGCGCGGGACGCCGGCCGCACCGGACTCGTCGCGCACGCCGAGAAGGCACCGGGCGCCGCTTCGGAGGCGCCCCGGGTGACCGGACCCGCGCGGGCCGTCTACGTCCTCGACCCCGGCTTCGTGGCCGGGCGGGGTTCGGCGCCGGTGGCGAGGTTCGCGTTCTGGGCGCTGCGTGCCACCTCGGCGCACGGGAAGACGGCCAGTGTGTGGCTGGACCGGGACGCCCGCTCCGGCTCCTGGCATGTCATGAACATGATTTCCGGGGCGGACGAGACCACCTACCCCGGGCAGGCCCACGGCGACCTGGTCTTCACCGAACCGCAGATCGACGCCTGGTACAAGGTCCACGACGGCACCGTGCTGCCGCTCAACGCACCAGCCCGTGACACCGTGGGCGCACACGGCGTCACACTCGCCGGCTACCAGCACCTCGTGCACGCCCACTACGCCGACAAGCTGCCCGGCACGGCCTACCAACGCGCCGGTGAACTCGGCGGGTTCCCCACCGGCCACCACCCCTCCGCGGCCCCCGCACCACAGGACCGGACGACCGCCGGCGCGACAGCCGTCGGCGGCGGCCTGACCGCGGCCCTGGGCGCCGCCTGGCTGGTACGCCGCCGCAGGCGCCGGACCACGGCCGCCTGACGCCCGCCGCCCCGTCCTCCGTCGCCCTGCCCGGGGACGGACCCACGCGGTGCCGGCGCCCGGCTCACCGTCCGGGCACCGGCACCGCTGCCTGCTCAACGGCCTACCTCTGTGCCACGCCCCAAGTCCCCTCCCGCCAGCCGGTGTTGGAGCCTGGCGTGCCGGAACTGGTGGACGGCACCGGCCTGACGCAGCACACCTCGCTGATGCGCGTCCCTCAAGAAGGCACCGACCGTCCAGGGCAGCCGTCCCGTCAGCGGCAGCCAGACGCGGCACAACGCCACCCACTGGCCCCAGGCGGTCAGACCGAGCCCGTACGACAACCCGCCTCCCAGGCCGCCCACGGCACCGATCAGGAGCCAGTCGACGCCCCGGATCCACCCGGCCGCGTACGGGATGCCGCTGACGCCACCGATGACGAGGCTGAACACCACCACTTCGAAGAGCGCGGTCCTACCGTTGGCGGCCAGCAGTTCGGCGGGGCTGACGGCGGATTCCGTGTCGGCGGGGGCTTCGAGCAGCGCCGTGAGCGCGAACGCGAGTCCGGCCATCGGACCGTAGAGGAGTCCCGTCACCGGCCCCAGCGCCAGCCAGTACCTCAGGAGGGCGGCGAACCCCTGGGACGGTGTGACCGCGTACCCGATCACCAGCTGTCCAGCAGCCAGCCCACCACCGACAGCCCGAATCCGCCCAGGAACCCGTACGCCAGCCGGCGCGTGAACAGTTCGCGGGTCCGGCACGTGCCACCGAGCAGCCGCACCCTCACCCGGGACGGCCGACCCGTCACCTTGCCGTGAGCGAGGCCGTACACCAGGCCGAAGAGCAACGCTGCCGTCACCGCGAACGGGACGCCGTTCAACGCCGCGAGCCCCAGTGATCGCGCGAAGCCGAGGCCCTGCCCGGGCAGGACGCACCACAACACGGTCACCACGTCGACCAGCCCGAAGGCCGCTCCCGCCACGGTCCCGACCACGGCCGTCCGCGTCGGCCGGCCGAGGGTGCCGCCCAGGTTCCACCACTCCAGGTCGTGGGTGCCCAGCCGCGTCAGGTGCCGGGCCAGGAAGGTCAGCCCTCGCACGTGCCGGTCGCGGCGAGCGGGGCGCTCGTCCCGGTAGACGGCGGGGAGGAAGCTGTCGAGCAGGTGGTCCTCGATCGCCTCGACGGTACGGAAGCGGTCACCGTCCAGCAGTTCGCCCGGGTCGCGGTCGGGGAGGTCGCTGTAGACGGCGCGGGCGAGCGCGACCATCAGCGGGGTGGTCAGCGCGGTGACGAGGCGGGCCCGCGCCGGACGTTCGGGGTGGTCGCGCAGGTCGGCCAGGACGTCGTCCCAACGGGTCGCGCCGGCTGCCATCCGGCGGGCGGTGCGCGGCAGATACTGCGCGACCTCGGCCAGGGAGAGGTCGGTCAGCTCGACGGCCGCGGCGGCGGTGAGCGCCCGGCTGCCCGCGACGGCGGCGGCGTAGGCGTCGTGGCGGCTGGTGAGCAGCAGCGGCAGCGGGTTGGTGTCGTTCAGCGCTTCCAGCGCGCGGCGGCGCAGGCCGCCCGCGATCTCGTCGAACCCGTCGAGGACGGGCAGAATGCGGTCGGCCCCGACCAGGGCGGCGGCCCAGGTGGTCGCCGGGCCGCCGGGGCGGGGTTCGGCGAGTGCGGGGTGGTCGCGTTCCAGCTGGCCGACCAGCCAGTCACGCAGCGGGGTGTCGGGGCCCCAGGTCCCGAGGTTGAAGAGCACCGGCACCGGGTCCGCCGAGTCGGTGCGGGCTCGGAGCAGTTCCAGGACGAACCGTATGGTCAGGACGGTCTTGCCCGACCCCGGCCGGCCCAGCACGACCAGCCGCCGGGAGGGTACCCGGCGGTGGAGGTCGGTGATCCCGTCCAGCCGGCCGGCCAGCGGCAGGGGATGGCGGACACTGCCGTCCGCGGAGCCGTGGATGTTGGCCCAGTGATCCGTCAGGTCCTCGGCCGCCGGCCGCCAGCGCACCAGCAACGGGACCGGATCGCGGAGCTTCCGCCGTTCCTCCTCGCGCCGCCACTGGTCACGGGTCGCCCTGGCAAGCCGGTCCGCGGCATCGCCGAGCCCGTCCCGCGCGGTCGGGGGCGACGGCACCAGGCTCACGTTGCCGATCGCCCGGGCCTGGATCACCGGGCCGTGGACCGTGGTGTCGTTCACCGCCTTCACCGCGTTCACCGTGCCGTCGGGCAGCGGGCGGATCCGGTGCGGGCCGCCGCGCCTGAGGGTCATGAGTGCCGCAGATGTGGCGCGATCAACGACACGTAGTCGTCGAGGTCCGCCTGGAGGCACGGATCCTGGCCGTGTTTGCCGGTGCAGCCCTCGGCCCACCCGCTGCCGTCCTCGTAGTCGACGAGACGGTACGGGATGTCAGCCGCTCGCAGGCCGGCGGCGGTCCTGAGGGCCGTCTGCTCGACCTCCTTCTCGGCCAGGGCGAGCACCGGGTCGACCGTCAGGTCACCGCCGTCGCCGGTGTACATCGCGACGCCCCTGCCGCGCAGCGTTCCGACGTGCTGCGCGGGGCTCGCCGCGTTCCAAGCGCCGTCCAGCGGCCACACCGGCGGCCCGAAGACGGCGTCGGGCGCGGCGAGGGGGGTTCCGAACGACGGGAGCAGTCCGCTGCCGACGACAGCGGCGCGGATCAGCGGATCCCGCAGGTCGAGATCGCCGGAGAAGCTCCCCACGTAGCTGAACAGGTCCGGCCGGGTCTCGGCGTAGTGGAAGGCGCCGAAGCCGCCCATCGAGTGTCCGGCGATCGCCCGGCCGGCCCGGGTGGGGACGGTCCTCAAGTTGGCGTCGACGAAGGGGATCACCTGGTCGAGGTGGAACGTCTCCCAGTTCTGGCGGCCCCGCGATCCGGGGTGGACCCAGTTGGTGTACCAGCCGTGGCCGCCGCCGTTCGGCGTGACGGTGATCAGCGGGACGCCTTCGGTCGCCCGCTCGGGCATGCCCTCGTAGCGGGGGCTGTCCGGGCGTTCCGGGGAACCGTGCAGCAGGTACAGCACCGGGTAACGGGCGGACGGATGGGCGCCGTACCCGTCCGGCAGGGTGACCGTGATGACGTGGTCGCCCGGGACCTGTCCCGGCAACGCGTCGTGGACCGGCACCTGGGTGGAGGTGACCGTGAGGACGAACGTCCTCCTGCCCACCCACGTCGGCTGACGCACCACGGTCAGCCCGGACCCGTTCACGAAGCGCGGTGGCGCGGTCGCCGCCCACCCGGCCGGCGCGAACACGCCCGCGCACAGCAGGACGAACCCCGCCAACACCGCGACCAGGCGGCCTGACACCGGCGTGCGCCGGCTTCTCATATGTGGCTCCCCCGGTATGCCGCCGCCGACGCACCGCAGTAGCACCCGTGGCTCCGCCGCATCATGCGCGGCCGACGATGGAACGTCCAGCCGGACCAGGTTCCGATGGTGGGACGGTGGCTGACGCCCTGTCAACACACGGTACGTGGAGACGGGGTCGCCATTTCGTGAAGGTGCCACGTGGTAGGGGAACCGGCCATTCCCGGACGGCGGCGGTCGGAAGCCCCGCTTCCTCTGGCGGGCCGTGCTCGCCGGCCCATACTCTGCGGCGCTGGTTCGGCGTGAGCCAGCCGCCGGCTGCTCGCCGCGCGGGTGTGTGCAAGCAAGCCCTCTGGATCTGGAGGCCCGTCGTGAACGTCCGCAAGCGCTCGGTCACCGCTCTCATCCGCTTCACGGTCGCGTCGGCCGCTGCCGCCGCCCTCGCCGCGACCGGCATGGGCACCGCCTCGGCCGCGCCCGTAACCCCGGCCCCGCTCGGCACCGCCGTCCACCCGGGCACCATGAGCCCCCTCGACAACGGTGCCATCAAGAACGTCAACACCGGACGCTGTATCGACGACAGCTCCGCCTACGGGCTGCGTGCCTTCGGCTGCAACGGCCTCAACTACCAGTACTGGGCCATGATCGGCCAGTCCGACGGCAACTGGGTGATGCAGAACGGCAACACCGGACGCTGCATCGACGACAGCTCGGCCTACGGGCTGCGTTCGTTCGGGTGCAACGGCCTCAACTACCAGAGGTGGCGGGTGTTCTACAACAACAACGGCACCCTCACGTTCCAGAACGAGAACACCGGGCGGTGCATCGACGACAGTCTCGCCTACGGACTGCGCTCGTTCGGCTGCAACGGCCTCAACTACCAGCAGTTCGTGGGCCAGTAGGACGCGGCCGGGCGCTGCCACGGCCGGTCCCGCCTGCGGTCGGGTCAAGGGGTGCCATGGTCCGGCTTCGCCGCCGCCAGGACCGGGTGACGGGCGGTTTCCCGTGCGGCGTTCCGCGCGCGGGTGACCGTGATGCGGGACAACAGCACGGACAGTGCCGTGATGGCGGCCCACAACGGTCCCATGAGCAGGTGGAGCACCCCCAGCCAGGCGACTTCGCCCCAGCGGTAGAGCGCCACCTGAGCGGCCAGGCTCACCAGGCTGACGAGCCCGATCACCACCGTCGTCACCGCGTAGAAGCGGTGCAGCGCCCGGTGCGAGCGCCACTCGGGCGGGCCGCCCACGATCCTGTTGGCGATCAGCCCGGCCAGCGGGCGGCCGGCCGCCACGGACAGCAGGCAAGCCGCCGTCGCGGCGGCCGGGATCACCATCGGGAGCAGGAAGAACCCCCGGGCCTGCCCGGTCCAGGCGGCCACCGCGGCGCACGCCGTCGCCAGCAGGGCTCCGACGACCGCGTACCGGACCTGCTGCCGGGCGCGCAGCCGCCAGGCGAGGACGACCACGGCGGTCACCGCCGCGGCGACGGACGCGGACAGCAGGCCGCCGACCGCGTTCGCCGCCAGGAACACCAACGTGGGCGCCCCCGTCGCAGCCGCGGCGACGACCCGGGACGTGGCGCGTGATGCCGCCATCACGCGGGCTCGGCGGCGGCGTCGCTGCGGCGTCGACCGGTGACCTTCGAGGACGGCAGGCGGCCGGCCTTGGAGGTGCCGGTGAGCGTGTCGCCGTCGATGGTGACGGCGAAGGTCAGGTTGAGGCGCATCGGGCGGGTGACGGACTGCTTCCACGTCAGCTGGTCGCCGTCGAGGGCGATGTCCTTCAGCGGCAGTTCCTCGCCCACGCCGCGGGCGGTGCCGACCAACCGCCCGTCCTGTCTGCGCAGTTCGACGACGGGCCGCATCCGTCCGACGGGTGTGGCGATGGTGAGGTCCCAGGTGCCTTCGATGTCGGTGGTCATGAAGTGGCGCTTTCTCGCTCGTGACGTTTGGGGGCGGTGCGGGACGCTCAGAAGCCGGTGGGCTCGGGCCCGTCGGGGCGCCAGGTGACGCCGCGGCGCTCGTGGGCGAACATCACCTCCACGGCGTGGGCGATCCGCGGCCCCACCTCGCGCTCCAGCAGGTACAGGCCGAGGTCGAGGCCGGAGGTGACCCCGGCGGCGGTGACCAGGTCGCCGTCGTCGACGACGCGCGCGCGGACCACGTGGACGCCGGTCGCGTCGAGCAGGTCCAGGCCCAGGTGGTGGGTGGTGGCGTGGCGGCCTTCGATGAGGCCGGCCATGGCCAGGACGAGCGAACCGCCGCAGACCGTCGCCATGGTGATCCGCTCGTTGTCCATGGCGGCCTTGAGCAGCACCGGCAACTCGGTGTCCAGGGTGCGGGCCATCCGGACCGGGATCGTGTCGTCCCCCGTCCCGTCGTCCTCTCCGTCCACGGCGCCCTCGGGGTCGCCGACGCGACCGGAGGCTCCGGGGATGAGGACGACACCGGGACGACCGGGGTCGAGAGCACCGGTGGCGCGCAACGCCAGCCCGCCGGTGCCGCTGACCACCTCCCGCGGCCCCTCCGCGCTGACCAGCTCCACACCGACCGCACCCCCGGATGCGGTACCCCCGGCGTGGAAGACCTCGAACGGCGCGATGGAGTCGAGTGGGTCGAACCCGTCGAACAACACGATCTGGACGTGCATGTGAGTGTCTTTCGTTGGACCCCGAGCCGGCGGTCACCGGCTTCTCCTCGATGCTAGGAGCCGCTGCGCGCGGCGCGGATGGGCTCGAACGACACATCCCGACGGGATCCCGCCACGCGCCGGTGATCCAAGTGCGCTTCGTGGTTCGCCGTGGCAGGCTCCGCGCATGCCGATCGTCGCCGTCTCCCCCGAAGTGTCCATCGCCTACGAGACCTTCGGCGACCCCGGGGACCCCGCCGTCCTGCTCGTGACGGGTTTCGGGACGCAGATGACCGCCTGGCACGAGGACTTCCGCCGGGCGCCGGCGGATCGCGGCCGGTACGTGGTCCGGTACGACAACCGCGACTGCGGGCTGTCCACCAGGTTCGACGACCACCCCGTGGACATGGGTGAGTTCATCGCCGCCGTGAGTTCGGCAGACATCACTACCGCCGCCGCGCTAGTCCCCTACCGGCTGCTCGACATGGTCGTCGACGGATCGGGCCTGCTCACCGCGCTGGGTGTGGCACGGGCCCTCGTGGTCGGTGCCTCGATGGGCGCGATGATCGCTCAGACGATGGCCATCTCCTCCCCCGAGCGGGTGCTGACCCTGACGTCGATGATGTCCTCGACCGGCGAGAGCGAGTACGGCCGGCCCACCCCGGAGGCCCGATCGGTGCTGTTCGCCCCGAAGCCCGCGGACCGCGAGGGGTACGTCATGGCGGCGGAGCGGGAGCTGGTGTGGGCCTCCAGGCGATACGGTGACGCCGCGGTGTTGCGCGAGTCGGCCGCCGCCGCCTACGACCGCGCCTACTACCCCGCAGGGGCCGGACGACGGCTCGGCGCGATGATCCTCAGCGGTTCACGCGCGGACGCGCTGCGTGAGCTTCGGGTGCCGACGCTGGTGATCCACGGGCTGGACGACACCCTGATCGACCCCAGCGGCGGCAAGCGCACCGCCGGTCTGGTACCCGGTGCCGAACTGCTGCTCGTCCCCGACATGGGCCACGACCGCCCGCGCGAACCCTGGCCCGTCCTCATCGACGCCGTGGTGGCCCACACCGGCTGAACGGGGCACGCCACGGCGCCGGGCGTCCGCACGTCCGGGCCAACCCCTCGGTCGGCCGTCCAGGTGGTCGTCGTCGCCCGCCGGGCGGTCGGCGGGCCCGGGGCCGGGGCGGGGTGCGAGGGTGGGGCGGGGGGTGGGACGGGAGGACGCCGGATGCGGGATGCCGAGGTCGTCGTGGTGGGGACCGGGGCGGCGGGGCTGTGTCTGGCGTACCGGCTCACGGATCCGGCGCTCGCCCGTCGGGTCGGGGTGTTGCTGGTCGGTGCGCCGCCGGGGGAGCTGAGGCCGGCCGACCGGACGTGGTGTTACTGGGAGGAGGGCGGGGGTGACTTCGACGGGGCGCTGACCGCGGTGTGGGACCGGTTGCGGGTGCGGGGGGCGGACGGCGGGGCGCCGGTGACCGTACGGCCTGGTCCGTTGCGGTACAAGATGTTGCGGTCGCCGGACCTGGAGCGGCTGGTGGCGGGCCGGCTGGCCGCCGCGCCGGGCGCGCGGCGGGTGACGGCGGTGGTGGAGGAGGTCCGGGACGACGGGGGCGGCGTGCTGGTGCGTGGCCGGACGGGCGACGGGGAGGCGGTGGTATGGCGGGCCCGGTGGGCGTTCGACTCCCGGCCGCCGAAGACGTTGCCGCCCGCGCGCACCACGCTGGTGCAGCATTTCCAGGGGTGGTTCGTGCGCTCGTCCCGTGCTGTCTTCGACCCGGACACGGCAGAGTTGATGGACTTCCGTACCCGCCAGCCGCGGCACGGGCTCTCCTTCGGGTACGTCCTGCCGCTCGGGCCGTGCGAGGCGTTGGTGGAGTACACCGAGTTCTCGGCGGCGCCGCTCGACGCGGAGGGGTACCACGACGCCCTCGACCACTATCTGCACCGGGTGCTCGGCACGGGGCCGGTGGAGGTGACGGCGACGGAGCGGGGTGCCATCCCCATGACGGACGGGCGTTTCCCGCGCCGGGCCGGGGCGTCGGTCTTCCGTATCGGCACCGCGGGCGGCGCCACCCGGCCCGCGACCGGGTACACCTTCGCGGCCGTGCAGCGGCAGAGCCGGGCGGTGGCCGCCGCGTTGGCCGCCGGGCGCGTTCCGGTGCCGCCGCCGCCGTATCCGCGCCGGGCGCTGGCCATGGACGCGGTGCTGCTGCGTGCCCTGGACACCGGCCGCGTGGACGGGCCGGCGTTGCTGACCGGGTTGTTCCGGCGGGTACCCGCGCCGCGTCTGCTGCGTTTCCTGGACGGGCGTACCCGGCTCGCCGAGGACATCGCGGTCGGGCTGCGCACCCCCGTACCGCCGATGCTGCGTACCGCGGTGGAACTCCCGTTGCTGCGTCGCCGGCCGCCCGCGCCGTACGGTCCGTGCCGGGGCCGGACGTGACCGGGCCGGCGCACCACCGCCCCGGCCGGGACCGGCGGATCGAGACCGTCCTCCCCGCGGCCGGACGCCCGCGGCCGGCCGAGGTCCGCACCGTGGCCGTGGTCGGTGGCGGCATCGCCGGGCTCGCGGCGGCCACCGCGCTGGCCGAACGCGGCGTACGGGTCATCCTCCACGAGGCGCGGCCGGTGCTGGGCGGGCGGCTGGCCGGCTGGCCGACCACGCTCGCGGACGGCACCACGGTGACGATGAGCCGCGGCTTCCATGCCTTCTTCCGGCAGTACTACAACCTGCGGGGACTGCTGCGCCGGGTCGATCCGGAGCTGCGATGCCTCACCCCGCTGCCCGACTACCCGCTGCGCCACGCCGACGGCATCCGGGACGGCTTCGCCCGCGTTCCGCGCACCCCGCCGTGGAGCGCGCTGGGTTTCGTGGCCCGCAGCCCCGCGTTCCGCCGGGGTGATCTGCTGCGGATGAACCCGGTGGCGGCGCTGGACCTGGTGGACGTGCGCGTGCCGCGGATCTACCGGCGGCTGGACGCGGTCAGCGCCACCGCGTTCCTGGACGCGATCGGCTTCCCCGCCGCGGCGAGGCATCTCGCGTTCGAGGTGTTCTCGCGCAGTTTCTTCTGCGATCCGGGTGAACTCTCCGCCGCCGAGATGGCGTTGATGTTCCACATCTACTTCCTCGGGTCGGCCGAGGGGCTGCTGTTCGACGTGGTCCGCGAACCGTTCCCCGTCGCGTTGTGGGAGCCGTTGGCGGCCCGACTGGCCGGGATGGGCGCCGAGTTGCGCGTCTCGTCGCCGGTGGACGAGGTGGTGCCGTGCGGGCGGGGCGCGGTGGAGGTGCGGTGCCGTGGTGAGCGGCGGCGGTACGACGGGGTCGTGCTGGCGCTCGACACGGCGGGGTTGCGGCGGTTGGCCGGCGGGTCGCCCGGGCTCGGTACGGCGGAGTGGCGGGCGCGGATCGCCGCGCTGCGTACCGCGCCGCCGTTCCTGGTCAGCCGGTTGTGGCTGGACCGCCCGCCGGGGCCGGACGCGCCCGGTTTCCTCGGCACCAGCGGATTCGGCCGGCTGGACAACGTCAGCGTGCTCGACCGCTGGGAGGGCGAAGCGGCGCGCTGGGCGGCGGCCCACGGCGGCTCGGTGGTCGAACTGCACGCCTACGCGGTGCCGCCGGACGCCGACCGCGACCTCGAACAGCGGCGTCTCGTCGCCGAGTTGCACCGCGTCCACCCCCACACCCGGCGGGCCCGGATCGTCGACGCCCGGCACGAGTGGCACGACGACTGCCCGCTCTTCCCGGTCGGCGGGTACGAGGCGCGGCCCACCGTCCGCACCCCGCACCCGGCCGTCGTCCTCGCCGGCGACCTGGTCCGCGCCGATCTGCCCGTCGCCCTGATGGAACGCGCCGCCACCACCGGTTTCCTCGCCGCCAACACGCTGCTGGAACGCTGGGGGGTGCGCGGACACACCCTGTGGACGGTGCCGCGCCGGGGCCGCACGGCCGCGCTGCGTGCCCTGCACCGGCTCGCGGACCACCGGCGCGGACTTCGCGGCTGACGGCACGGCGGCTCAGCCGCGCCCCCCACCACGCAGCGCCCAACGGCGTTCCGCGTACGCCAGGTCGTCCCGCCACAACCGGCCCGCCGCCGCCCGTACCAGCGGGCGCACCAGCGGCGCCACGGAGCGCACCGCGGCGAACCCGGGCCGCTCGGAGACCGCGACCACCGCCTCCACGACCGCCGTGCGGGGCCGCCCGGACGCGTCCCGGCCCAGCGGCGTGGCATGCGTCTCCACCACGGAGCCGCGCCCCTCCCCGTCGGCGACGCGCATCACGACGGTACGCGGCCCGGGCGCCGTGAACTCCGCCCGCACCGGCACCACCAGGCGTCCCGCCACCTTGAACGACACCTGGGCCACGACGCGTTCCGGCCCCGCCTCGGTGACCGTGAGATCGACGAAGGTGTGCGGGTGGAACCACGCGCCGTGCCACGGATCGAGGCGGTTGGCGACGACGTCCCGGGGTTCGCAGGTGCCGGTGGTGTCGTACACGGCGGTCAGCGCGGTGCCGGCGGCCGGACGGGGCGGGAGCACGGGGCGGTCCAGCGGGGGCTCGCCGCCGGCCCGGTCCAGCCGTACCCACACCAGCACGCCGTCGTCGTGGGCGGGGTACGGCGACCATCCCGGGCGGGCGGTGCCGTCCAGCGCCAGCCCGTGCCAGTGGCAGACCAGGGTGCCGTGGCAGATCCGCGCGTCCTTCAGCGGCGCCCCCAGATGCGGGCAGGCACCTGGTCCGGCGGCGATCCGGCCGTCGCCGTCCCGCCACGCCACCACCTCGACGCCCGCCACCGTACGGCCCAACGGGCGCCGGGCGGTGACGCGTTGGGAGGCGGCGAGCACGAACCAGTTGCCCGTGGGGCGTGCCTCGGCGCGGGCGAGCGCCTCGGCGATCAGCGCGGGGTCGGCCTCCCGCCAGGTGGGCCGCGTGCGCTCCCACGGCACGGCACGCCGCCGTACGGTCAGCGGCACGCGGGGGCGGGACGGGCGGCGTCCGGTCACCGCGGGCCCCGTTTCCGGCAGGCGGCCCGGGCGGCGGCGACCCGGCCGAGCCCGTCCACCGCGACGGCGGCGCGGACCCGGCGCGGTACGGCGCAACGGCGTTGGAGCACCGGGTAGCCCTCCCGTTCGACGGCGGTGACGATGCCACCGTAGAGCACGCAGGCGGCGCGGATGCAGGGCCGGGCGACGGGGTCGAGCATGGCGATGCCGGGGAGGGCGAGCCGGTAGTGGGCGCGGGTGAGGGCGGCGAAGTCGGCCAGCGCGGCGGTGATCCGGTGGTCGGCGCGTCCGGTGGTCCGGCTCCACGCCAGCCGTTCGCGGTCCACGCCGTGCGCGGCGAGCAGGTCGGCGGGGAGGTACACCCGGCCGCGGTCGAGGTCTTCGCCGACGTCCCGCAGGAAGTTGGTGAGTTGGAAGGCGACGCCCAGCGCGGCGGCGTGCGGCTCGGCCTGGTCGCGGGGGACCACGTGGCCGAGCACCGGCAGCATCTGGAGGCCGATGACGGCGGCCGAACCGTGCATGTAGCCGCGCAGTTCCCGGAAGGTGGCGTAGCCGGTGACGCGCAGGTCGGCCCGCATGGCGGCCATGAAGTCCAGGAAGTGGCGGTGGTCGATGCGGTAGTTGGCCGCGGTGTGGGCCAGGGCGCGGACCACCGGCTGGTCGCTGTGGCCGGTGCGCAGGCCGTCGGCGAGGTGGGCGGCGAGTGCGGTCAGCCGGGTGGCCCGGTGTGGGTGGCCGGCCGCCGGGGAGGGGCCGTCCACGATGTCGTCGGCCCAGCGGGCGAAGCCGTACAGCGCGTGGACCGCGGGGCGGCGGGCGGGTGGCAGCAGCCGGGTGGCGAGGAAGTAGGTCCTGCCGTGCGCCGCGTTGAGGGCACGGCACCGTCGGTAGGCCGCGCGCAGTCGGGGGTCGTGGATGCCCGCCGCGTCGAGTTCCCGGTCGCTCATCGCACCGCGTCCTGGGGGGACGGTGCCGGTGGCGTGGTGGTCACGGCCCGGCGGCGTGCCGTGGTGACGCGTCGTCCCGTGATGCGTTCGGCGGCGAGCTTGCCGGAGATCAGCACCATGGGCACGCCGACCCCGGGTGTGGTGCCGCTGCCGGCCAGCACGACGTTGTCGGCGCCGCGGACGAGGTTGGCGGGGCGGAACGGACCGGTCTGGGGGAAGGTGTGGGCGAGTGAGAACGGCGTTCCGGCGCGGTGTCCGAGCGCCGTCCAGTCGGCCGGGGTGACCATGACCTCCTCCTCGATCGCGGCGCCGAGTCCGGACAGCCCCCGGCGTTCCAGTTCGCGGATCAGACCGTCGCGGTAGCGCGGCGCCAGCGTGTGCCACGCGGCCGGTCCCGGGCCGACGGCGGTGTTGGGACAGGGCGCCAGGATGTAGTGCAGATGGCGGCCGGATGGTGCGAGAGCGGGGTCGTGCGTGGTGGGCCGGGTCACCAGCAGCGACGGGTCGCTCATCACGGTGCCAGTGCGGGTCAGTTCCTCGAAGGTGCGGTGCCAGGCGGCGCCGAAGGAGAGGGTGTGGTGGGCCAGTTCGGGCCACGTCCGGTCGGTGCCGGCGTGCAGCACGACGGCGGACGGTGAGTGGCGCAGCGGCAGCGGACGCCGTGGGGCGCGTCCCAGCAACGCGTAGGCGGCGGCCGGTTCGCAGGCGAGCACCACCGCGTCGCACGGAACGCGGTCGTGGTCGGTGACGACGGCGGTCACCCGGCCGGCCCGCCACTCCAGGCGTGTCACCCGCTCGCGGTAGCGCAGTTCGGCGCCGTGGTCGCGGGCGGCGTCGGCCAGCGCGCGGGGCACCGCGTGCATGCCGCCACGCGGGAAGTACACCCCGGCCACGGTGTCCATGTAGGCGATCACGGCGTACGCGGCCAGCGCCCGGGCCGGCGGCACCCCGGCGTAGAGCGCCTGGAAGGAGAAGACCCGGCGCAGCCGCTCGTCGCCGACGAACCGCGCGATCCGGGCCTCCAGCCGGCCGAACCCGCCCAGCGCCGCCAGCCGCGCCAGATCGGGGTGGAGCAACTGCGCCGGGGAGTCGAAGTTGCGGTCGATGAAGCGGCCCATCTGCACCCGGTGGAGGCGTTCGAGCCAGCGCCGCAGCTCCCGGTACCCGGCGGCGTCGCGCGGCCCGGCGAAGTCACGGACCGCGTCCTCCATCGCGTCGGCGCGGGTGTGCACGTCGAGGACGCCGCCGTCGGCGAAGCGCGCGCGGTAGGCGGGGTGGAGTTCGGTCAGTTCCAGCCGGGCGGACAACGCGTCGCCGACCGCGGCGAACGCCTCGTCCAGCAGGTGCGGCATGGTCAGAACGGTCGGGCCGGTGTCGATGTGGTATCCGCCGCGTTCCACCCGTCCGGCGCAGCCGCCCGGTCCGGCGGCCCGTTCCACCACGGTCACCCGGCGCCCGGCGCCCAGCAGGTGGAGCGCCGCCGCCAGCCCGGCGAGACCGGCGCCGACCACCACCACGTCCCCGGTGGGCCCCGCCACCGTGCGCGGCCCGGTCACCGCTCCCCCGGCGCGGAACGGCGCGGCGCGCGGCGCCGGGGCGTCCGGCGCACCGGACGCCACCGTCCCGTGCGGGGCCCGTACCGAGTCATGCCTTCCCTTGTGCCCCGCCGGGCCCGGCCGGTACCGGTGGGGCGGGCGAACGGGTGACGTGCGGACGACGCCGTTCACGGGGTTCCCCCGGCCGGTCGTCACCGGCGCCGAACGCCGGTCACGGAGGGTGACGAGTGCCCGCACGGCACGGCGGGGTGGCTCCGGCGTACCGTCCCGTCGCCGGCAGTCGTAACCTGGACCGAGGGGCACGTCACGCCCCCGTCCGGATGTGTTCGCCGAGCGTGCGAGGAGGTGAACGGGATGAGTCCCTGCACCAGTCCCGGCTCCCATTCCGTCGCACCTGGGGCACCCGGCACGCATCGCGTCGTCTGACGGACCGCCTCGCCGGTATGGCCTCGGGTGCCGATCCGGTGGAGGTGTGTCATGACGTTCATCACCGCACTGCCCGTCCCCCCGGTGGCGCGTCGCCTGCTGCCGCTGGCCCGGCCGGTGCTCCTCGCCGTGGCGGACGCCTACGGGGTGGGGCTGCCGGTGCGCGCCGTGGGTCTGGGGTTGACGATCGCCCGCGTGGCGGCCGGTGCCGGGCCGACGGCGGATCCGCCCGGGCGCGGGGGCGGAACGTGATCCGGCTCACCGGGCGCGTCAAGAGTTCGCCAGGAAGTCACCTCGCCGCCCGCGTGGGGGTCTACACTCGTGGGGGTTTGAAGAGGCACCTCGTTCGGTGAGGCGTCTGCACGGACACCGGCCACTGACCCCACGACGTCGAGAGACGCCCAGGGTCAGGATAGGTCTCCCCGGCCCAAGGGGTGACCCCAAGTGGCTTCCCCGGTACGGGGATCACGCCGTGGAGTGCCAAAGCTCTGACGAGTTGGGGTGAGCCGGTCGCGTCGGCGCGGAACCGGCCGCTCCTTGCCGAGTCGATGACGACGCGCGTGGTCGCGTCCCGGCCGGAAGGAGGCGGAAGAGATGGATTACGGTAGTAGTCCGAGCCATCATCGGCCCCTTCCCCGCGTGTCCTCGCGTTCTTCCGGCACGCGATAACCACCCTTTCCCGCGCGGCCTTCCCGCCGCGCTGTTGTGAACCCGCACGGCTCCCACGCCGTCGCGGGCCGCCGTCCTGCGTGACGGCCGCCCCTGCCGAGCGAGCCCTCCCGGCGTCCCGGGACGGACTGCGCCGAAACACGTCTCCTGGAGGCCGTAACCCCATGATCGCCGCACTCGACCACGTCCAGCTCGCCGCGCCGCCCGCGAGCGAGGATCTGCTGCGGAGCTTCTACATCGGCGCGCTGGGGCTGCGTGAGATCCCCAAGCCGCCGGTCCTCGCGGCGCGGGGCGGCTGCTGGTTCGGGACCGCGGACGGCGGCGTCCAGCTCCACCTGGGCATCGAGGACCCGTTCCGCCCCGCCGCGAAGGCCCATCCGGGGCTGCGGGTGCGGGACATCGACGCCCTCGCCGAACGGCTCGCGGCGCACGGCGCCCCGGTGGTGTGGGACGACAACCTGCCCGGTCACCGCCGCTTCTACAGCACGGACCCGGTCGGCAACCGGCTGGAGTTCCTCGAACCCCTCGTCTGACAAGCCCTGTTGACCCGAGCGGTCCCGTCGAAGGAGGTGCCCTGTGCAGGCTGTGCACGGTCTGAGCACTGCCGATTTCCTCGTCCGGCTCGCCACCGGTGTGGCGTGCGGAGCGCTGATCGGCGTCGAGCGACAGTGGCGGGCCCGGATGGCGGGCCTGCGCACCAACGCCCTGGTGGCGACGGGCGCCACGTTGTTCGTCCTGTACAGCGTGGCGGCCGGTGACGCGGGCAGTCCCACGCGGGTCGCCTCGTACGTCGTCTCCGGCATCGGCTTCCTCGGTGGCGGGGTGATCCTGCGGGACGGAGCCGGGGTACGCGGGCTCAACACGGCCGCGACGCTGTGGTGTTCGGCCGCCGTGGGCGTACTGGCCGCCTCCGGCAGGCTTGAGCTGGCGGCTCTCGGCACGCTGGCGGTCCTCCTCGTCCACCTGCTGCTCCGCCCGGCGGGGCGCCTGCTCGACCGGGCTCCGGCGGCCGGCTCCGACCCCGACGCCACCACGCGCGCCACCGTCCACCTGGTGTGCGACCGCGGCGAGGAGACCCACATCCGCGCGCTGCTGCTCCAGGCGCTGGCGGCTTCCGGGCTGACCCCCTCCGCCCTGCGGGCCCGCCGGGACCACGAGGGTGACGCCATCGTTGTGCTCGCCACCGTCGCGGTCAACGGCGATCTCGCCCAGGCGCTGGAGCCGGTCATCGCCCGCCTCTCCCTCGAACCGGGCGTGCGGGACCTGCACTGGCACCTCACCGAGGAAGCCGACGCCCCCGAGCCCGCGCTGGCCTGACCCGTCGTCCCGCCGGCCGCTGTCCGCGGCGGCCGAACCTCCGTAGGGGCCGATCGTCAGTGACGGCCGATTGTCAGTGGGGCCCCGCAGAATGTGCTCCACACCCGGCCCTCGGCGGGGCCGCCCGACACCTTACGGAGAGTCATGTCCCTTCCGCTCCTGCCCCCGACCGCGCCAGGCGAGGCACTGCTGGTCGGCACCTCCTACGAGAACGGCACAGCGCGGTGGGGGGCGTTGCCGAACGAGATCGGGGGCCGCCGGGAAGGCGGCGTGATCACCCTCGGGGACGGCGGGGTACGGCTCCGCCTGGTCGAGGATCCCGCATGGGACTTCATACACGGCGGCCACATACCCGCGCTCGTCCCCGATGGTGACCACGTGCCGCCGGTGGCCGTCCTGGCGGACATCCCGGTGGTGCACGGCGGGGACGGGCCGCTGCTCGTGGACCTGGCCGGGATACCCGGGCGCGGCGCGCGGGTCCCGTCCGAGCGGCTCGGCGAGATCCTCTCCGCCGTGCTGGGCGGTGAGTTGGCCTTCGACGACCTGGTCCGCGGCATGGACGCGCGCGGCATGTACCAGGGTGACTACGGCCGGCCCGCCTTCCCCACCCCGACGTCGCCCGTGCGCCCGTCCTTCCCGTCCCTGCCCTCGACCGACGGGACCCTCCTGGTACGGACCTCCTTCGACGACGAGGAGGGCTGGCGCGCCCTGCTGGACGAACTCGGCGGGACGGATGAGGACGGCTGGGTCGGCACGGACCTGGACTTCGACGAGATCGACGTGGAGCACTACCCGTTGACGGCGCTGGTCGTCGACGACCGTGCCTTCGAGGGCCTGCTGCCGGCCCAGGTCCCCGCGCTCGTCCCGCCGGACGAGCACACCACGCTCGTCGCGCTCGCCGACGCCAGGACCTTCACCGAGCCCGGCCGCCCGCTGACCGCCGTGGACCTCTACGACACCCCGGGCCACTGCGCCGTCCTCCCCTGCCGCGACATCGGCTCGATGGCCTGCAACCTGGAGATCGCCAACATGGACTTCCAGGACTTCGTCGCCCAGGAGGGCGTTCGGCCGTGGTGGGAGGGGTGATTGTCGGGGGGGTAGCCCAGGTGCGCCGCGCCCGCCTGCGCCGATCCGGCGCTACCTGGGCGGAACAGTGGCGGGGCTCCGGCCCGGGCGGGGCCGACGGCGTTTCACACCTCGGCGGCCCGGGCGAGCAGGGACCGGCCGATGAGGAGGCAGGTGGCGACCGAGACGGCGGTCAGCCCGAGCAGCCAGGGCCAGGCGCCGGCGAAGCCGAGCAGCGCCGCGTCACGCAGGCAGCGGATGCCGTAGGTGACCGGGTCGGCCCACGACAGCCAGCGCAGCGGCGGCGACATCAGGGCGGCCGGGTAGAACGACGGGCTGGCGAAGAGGAGCACCGGGGCGAGGATGTTGATGGTGACGGTGAACCGCTGGAAGTCGCTGAACCGGCTGGCCAGCAGCAGGTAGAGGCCGTTGAACGCCACCGAGGTGACGACGATCGCGCACAGCAGGGCCAGCCAGTGCGTCGCGGGCCAGCCCAGGCCGAAGACGGCCTCGGCGACCGCGAGCGCGGCGAGGCTCTGCAGGAGCACCAGGGCGGTGCCGGCGATCAGCTTGCCGGCGACATAACTGCCGCGGCGCAGGCGGTAGGACCACAGCTCGACGTCCATGCGTCCCATGCGTTCCTGGAACAGGGAGGTGCCCGCGGTGGTGGCGGCGGCCAGCATCGAGGAGATCAGGACGGCGGGCACCGAGAACTCCGGGTAGCCGACGGCGCGGTGGGCGTAGGAGACCGTACCCACCAGGTGGGAGAGGGAGGTGGCGAAGAGCAGCAGGTAGACGGCGCTGGGGATGACGGCCAGCAGGAGGTTGGTGCGGTTGCGGGTGAGCAGGCGGTATTCGCGGTGCAGGGTGGCG
Organism: Streptantibioticus cattleyicolor NRRL 8057 = DSM 46488; assembly: GCF_000240165.1. Lineage (NCBI taxonomy): Bacteria > Bacillati > Actinomycetota > Actinomycetes > Kitasatosporales > Streptomycetaceae > Streptantibioticus > Streptantibioticus cattleyicolor. The sequence goes on along the minus strand of NC_017585.1, from coordinate 1,543,840 downwards.
ACCAGGTCCGGCGGCGGGAAGCGGCGGGCCGGGAGGGCGGCGTCGGTCCAGGAGAATCCGGTGCTCATGCGCTGTCTCCCACCAGTTCCATGAAGGCGTCCTCCAGCGAGGCCGCCCGGTATTCGACTGAGGACACCTGGATGCCGGCCCGTCGCGCCTGGTCGAGCAGCTTGGGGAGGCGTTCGCGGACTCCGGTGCCGGCGACGTGCACGCTCCGCGCGTCGACGGTGGTGGTCAGGCCGGGCTCGACCAGCGCCGCCGCGAGGCCGCCGAGGTCGCTCGCCGCGGCGGGGCGGACGAGCGCGGTGGGCCGGCCGAAGTCGTCGGCGAGCTGGCGGGGCGTTCCGGACCGGACGAGGCGGCCGTGGTCGAGGATGAGGATCCGGCCGCAGTTGCGTTCCAGCTCCTCCACGTAGTGGCTGGTCCACAACACGGTGGCCGCGTGGTCGCGGCGCATCCGCTCGATGTGCTGCCACAGCCGGCGGCGGCCGGAGACGTCGAGTCCGGCGGACGGTTCGTCGAGGAGCAGCAGGCGCGGGCCGCCCATCAGGGCGCGGACGAGTTGCAGGCGTCGCATCTCGCCGCCGGAGAGGGTGAAGACCAGCTGGGTGAGGGGTTTTTCGATGCCGAACTCCTCCAGCATGGCGAGGACGTGGCGTTCGACCGCCTTCCAGCGCAGCCGTTTGAAGGCGGCGGCGATCCGCAGGTTGTCCAGGACCGGAAGCATCATGTCGAACGTGGCGGACTGGTGGACGACGCCGATCTGGGCCTTGGCGGCGCCGTCCGCCTCGTGGAACCCCCGGCCGAAGATCCTGACGTGTCCGGCGTCCGGGGTGGTGATGCCGCAGACGAGTTTGGTCAGGGTGGACTTGCCCGCTCCGTTGGGCCCGAGCAGGCCGACCACCGAGCCGGTGGCGATGGTGAAGGAGAGGTGGTCGACCGCGTTGGCGTCCATGCCGGCGTAGCGTTTGACGAGGTCTGCCGCCTCGATCGCCGGTGTGCCGTCGATGGTGGTTCCCCTTTCAGGTCAGCGTCTTCTCCGGCGGTGTCGCGGCGGGCCGGGCCGGTGGGGTCGGGGTGTGGTCGGTCAGCAGGCCGCGTCGGGCGAGGTCGAGCACGAAGTCACGGACGTCCGAGCCGACGAGGCGGGCCTGTTCGGGGCTGCCGTCGGTGTGGCGGTCGACCATGGTGGCGACCACGTCGTCCACTTCCCGGCCGTCCGCGACGAGGGTCCAGATCTCGGCAGCCGTGCTGTTCATGGTCTGGAATTCCTGGGTGTCGCAGTCGTAGAGGCGGACCTCGTCGACGCCCGGGGTCCAGATGACGTTGTCGCTGATCCCGTACCGCATGGTGCCTCTTTCTTCACGGAGGTCGTCGGGAACGGCCGGCGCGTGGGTCATACGAGGGGCAGCAGGGTGCGTCCTTGGGTGCGCCAGTCTTCGTGGACGGGGTGGACGCTGTCGTCCCGGACCAGGCGCGGAGTGCACAGTTCGTCCTGGTGGGCGCTGAGTTCGGGGCCGGTGACGCCGAGGGACCGCCAGTAGTTGGAGACCATCTGGTGGCGCAGGATCCGGCACAGGTGGCGTCCGTTGCGGTGGATGTCGCCGCTTTCGGCCATGTGGTAGGCGCGGCAGCCGCCGCCGCAGCCGCCCCGGATGTAGCAGCGGCGGCAGTCCTGGAGGTTGTCGCCGCTGAACACGTTGTTGCCGCGCATGTCGGCGAGCGCGGGGTCGGCGAAGATCTCGGTGAGGGGTTTGTGCCGGATGTTGCCCGCGCGGTGGGCGGGTTCGGTGACGAGTTTGCACGGGTAGACGGTGCCGAGGGAGTTGACGTAGATCTCGTTGCCGCCCATCCCGCAGTTGCCTTTGACGACGCAGGGCTTCTCCGGCCGTGGGCCGTCCGGCAGCAGTGTGGCCGCCGCGGGGTTGGTCCAGTAGAACTGCTGGGCCTTCTGGTAGTCGCGCCAGCCGAAGTCGTAGTCGTCGGTCTTCGCCCGGCCGAGTTCGGAGTGGTACATCAGCCGCACCGTGCGGATCCGGTAGCCGGAGGTGAACTCGCACAGTTCGGTGAGGGCGTTGGCGCTGTCCGGGGTGAGCACGTGGTTGATGACGGGGACGACGCCGGCCTCGTTGAGCAGGCGCAGCCCCCGGGCGGTCTTGGCGAAGGTGCCTCGGCCGCGGGTCCTCTCGTGGAGTTCGGCGGTGCCGCCGTCGATGCTGACGGTGACCAGGTCGAAGATGTCGGCGATGCGGCGGGCCGTCTCGGGGGTGCGGATGAGTGTCCCGTTGGTGATCATGTTGACGGTGAGGCCGAGGTCGCGGGCGTGCGCGGCCACCGTCAGCAGGTCGCGTCGCATCATCGGTTCGCCGCCGGTGAAGATGATGGTCTTCGCCTTCATCGCGGCCACCTGGTCGACGAGGCCGAGCGATTCCTCGTGCGTCAGCTCGCCCGGCAGTGCCTTCTCGGAGGAGGCGTAGCAGTACGGGCAGCGCAGGTTGCAGCCGTCGGTGATGGCGTAGTAGACGAGTTTGAGCGGCGGGTCGGGTTCACGCATGACGGGACGCCGACCGGGCAGGTAGACCAGCCAGTTGAGGACGAGTTTCGCCAGGGTGCGTTCCAGCGCGAGGTCTTCGCCCACCGGGCCGGTGCCCCGTACGAGGTCGCGCAGCACCGCGGTCTCGGCGACCGTGAGTTCGCACCAGGAGGACACCTCGGGGTTGGCGACCAGCCGGCGTTCGCCGTAGGTGAAGTAGACCAGGTCCTCGGGGGCCAGCAGGTCGGACCACTGCTCCAACAGCTTCATGGACCACCTTCAGTGAGTGGGAGAAGGCCGGTGCCGGGCGGACGGGAACGGTCCCGCCCGCCCGGCACCGTGGAACCCGGCCCACGACCCCGGGCGGGCACCCGTGGCCGGGGCGGCGGCGTTCAGCTACCGGCGCCCCCTCCCCCGCCGCTGCCGCAGCCACAACTGCAGGCGGGCGGAAGCATCTGGGGCTCGGCCGAGGTGATGTCCGGCTTGATCCAGGAACTGACCATGGTGATCCCTCCTCTCGGTGACTGGAGAAGACGAGCACGCGATCTCACGGACAACTCAGTTGGATGGAATCCTTCGAGCGATTCATCTGAGCTGGCGTGGGCGTCAGCATGTCGCAGGGCTGACGTGGTGTCAACGGTTGTGCCACGCGCTGTTCCAGGGCACCGGCAGCCCGTTTGATCAGGGACGTCGGAAGAGGTCACACGGGTGTCGCCTCACCGGCGCCGCGCCACCGCCGGCAGCGGCCGGGCGGAGCCGGACGCCACGCTGTGGGCACGGCGCCACGGCGTCGGGTCCGCACCCAACGCCCGCACGATGTCCGACAACAGCTCGACGTCCATGCGGCGCCGTCCCGCCCGGAAGCAGTCGTAGACGGTGACCCGGCCCGGGGTGCGCTCCTCCGCCGGCACACCCCGGGCGGCCCGGGCCGCGCTGACGCGTCGGGCGATCGTGGTGTACGAGGGGTTGCCGGCCTCCTGCCTCAGCAGGGCCAGGCACTCGGCCACCACGTCGAGGGTGCGGGCGCCGTCGAGTCGCGACACCGCGGCGGAACGGGGTTCGTCCGCCCGGCACGCGCACGACACCACCGCAGTCACCTGTGACGTGACCACACCCCACCCCTTCGCCACCGCGACCGGAACATCAGTGTCAGCTCGTAGTGTCGTGACCCGGACGACGATCGTCAACCCAGATGAATGCAACAACCATCCTCGTCCACGCCAGCTCACGCGCCGCCGTTCGGGATCGTTCGGAATCCTCCCGCCGCCACCGCCGCCTTCGCCAGCATGACCGCGCACGCTTCGCCAACTGACCACCGGCAGAAGGGACATGACCATGAGGCGCATACGGAAGACGCTCTCGGCCCTGGCGATCGCGGTCGGCCTGGGGCTCCCCCTGTGCTCCGCGCCCGCCCAGGCGGACCCGATCAACCCCCAGCCCTACGCCTACGGCTTCCTCGCCGCCCTCTACAAGCCGCCGTCCAACAACGGGACCTACTTCTGCATGGACGAGTACCGGCAGATCAACGGCCACGGCCGACCGGTCGTGCTCAAGCCGTGCGACGGCTCCTGGAACCAGTTCTGGTTCGTCGACCAGAGCGGCCTGATCCACAGCACCAACGACGGCCAGTGCCTGTGGGGCCACGTCGCCAGCGGACCGTCCGACGGCCCGGACGTCATCGCCGAGCCGTGCAACGCCGGCGACGCGCACCAGCGGTGGACGTTCGACAGCAACCGCAGCGTGTGCAACGCCGCCGGCGCCTGCCTCCACTCCACCGGCATGAACGGCCCGCGGGGCTCGTACCACCTCATGACCGTGAGCCACACCGGATCCGCCGGCCTCCTGGAGCAGTTCGACTGGCACCACTCCGACAGCAGCACCCCCATCAACCCCAACCTGTGACGGCTGGGGCCTGACCACCACCGGCGGCGGCGAGCGCACCACGGGGGCGCTCGCCGTCCGGCGCCGACCGGGGACATCCGGCATCTGGAGACCACCCCGGTCAGCAGCTATCGTTACCCGCCGGGGGATCCGTCGTTCATCCAGGCTCGACCCCGCGTGAACGCAAGGGAGGTGTGACGTGGTGGAGTCGGCCCGCAAGGGCGAGCCGGCCGAGCCGGCCGGGCTCGCCGCCAAGATCGAGGCGCTGTTCCAGACGGTGCGCCGGCCCGACCGTGAGCAGTACAGCAACGAGGAGGTGGCCACCGCCTGCCGTGCGGCGACGGGCGAGTCCTTCTCCACGACGTACCTGTGGCAGCTGCGCACCGGTCGCCGCGACAACCCCACCAAGCGCCATCTGGAAGCGCTCGCGCAGTTCTTCCAGGTCCCGCCCGCGTACTTCTTCGACGAGCAGGAGGGCGCGGAGATCGCCAGGGAGCTGGCGCTGCTCGGCGCGCTGCGTGACGCCGGGGTACGCAGCCTGGCCCTGCGAGCCGTCAACCTCTCGCCCGAGGGGCTGGACACGGTGAGCGAGCTGATCGACGTGATCGCACGCCGCGACGCGGCCCGCGCCACCAGGCCGGCGTCGTCCTGACCGGGTACGGGGTTCGTTGAGTGAGGTGGGGCAGCGGTGCGTCGAGACGGCTACCAGGCCACGGTACGGCGATGTAGACGGATGGCGGAACGGCTCGAACTGCCGGAGCCGTTCGACGCCGGGGAGTTACTGGCCCGCATCGGCCGCCAACGCGGCCGGGACATCGAGCTGGTGCCGGTGGCCTCCCGCCCCCACCTCCCCTGCGGCCTGCTGCTGTCCACCGGCGGCGCCGACTACGTCCTCTACGCCGCCGACACCACCCCGCTGCACCGCGAACACATCCTCGTCCACGAGGCCGCCCACCTGCTCTTCGACCACGCGGGCTCCGCGCCGCTGACCCCGGTCGCCTCCCAGGCCATCCTCCCGCACCTGCCCACCGACCTGGTACGACGGGTACTCGGCCGCACCGGCTACGACGAGCCGCAGGAGCGGGAGGCCGAACTGCTGGCCTCGCTGATCATGAGCCGGGTGGCGCGAGCCGGCACCACGTCACCACGCCCCGCGCGCCCGTTGAGCATCGATGTCTTCTTCGCTCCGCCGCCGGACCAGGACGACCGTGACTGACACCGTCCTCTACCTCATCGCCGCGGTCTTCCTGCTGAGCGCCTGCCACCTGCTCCGGGCCCGCTGGGAGGGCCTGTCGGCGGCCACCCGGTACGGCTCCGTCGCGGCGGCGGCGCTGGGCGCCAAACTGATCGTGCTCGATCCGCTGACCGTCGCCACCGCCTCGCGCGCGGGGCTCGTCCCGCTGCCGGTGCTGATGGGCGCCGCACTGTACGTGAGCGCGGCCTGCGCGTTCCGGCTGCTCGCCCTGGCGCTGCGCACCGCCGAGCCGCCACGACGTGCCGTCCGCCGCGAACTCGCCCTGGCGGCGGGGGCGTTGCTGACCTCGCTCGGGTTCCAGTTCCTCGCCGCGCCGCACCTGGCCGGCAGCGATCTGGTCTCCAGCCCGTCGCACCGCTGGTACCTCGTCGCCTACGACGCGACCATCACGCTGTACCTCGGTTACTGCCTGTCGGCGCTGGTCCGCCCGCTGGCCCGTCGTGCCCGCCTGGCCGGGCCGGGGCTGCTGCGTACCGCGCTGCGGTTGTTCGTCCTCGGGACGCTGGCCGGTCTGGTGTGGAACGCCTGGACGGTCGACGACATGATCCGGGCGGCGACGACCAGCGCGCAGGACGGCGGGGACGACACGTTGTCGGCGGTGCTCGGGGCGTTGTGCGTCGGGCTGATCGCGGCCGGGGCGAGCACGACGCTGTGGACACCGGTCTCCAGCACGGTGCGCGGCTGGCTCCGGGCGCGTCGCCGCTATCGGGCGCTCACCCCGCTGTGGGCCGAACTGCACGCCGTGCTGCCGGAGATCACGCTGGTCCGGCCGGGCGGACACCTCTGGCCGTCCCATGTGCACTTCGCGCTCTACCGGCGGGTCATCGAGATCCAGGACGCCCGGATGATCCTCCGGCACTACGCGGACCCGCGCACCCCCGACTGGCTCGCCGAAGCGACCCGCCGCTTCCCCCCGCCCGAGGAGCACGCCTCGGTCGTCGCCGAGGCCGCCTCCCTGGTCGGCGCCCTCGAACGCGCCGCCGTCGGCGCCCTCCCCACCGCCCGCGGTACCGACACCCCGGCCCCCCACGAACCGCACCACCCCCTCGACGCCGAAGCCGACTGGCTCGCCGGGCTCGGCGCCGCCTTCGCCACCTCCCCCGCCGTCGCCCACGTCCGAACCACGGCCCGCGCGCAGCGGGCGTCGGCGGTGAGCGGGTGACGGCGGGGGAGGTGGCCAGGGGCCCGCGTCAGGCGGGGCGCCGGCTCAGACGTGCCGGTGGTATGCCTTGTTGGCGATGCGCCATTTGTCGTCGACGCGCACCAGCAGGAAGACGTCGGTGAAGGTGTCCGGCCCGTGGTGGAGGGTCATGGTCGCGGTGGCGACGGTGCCGTGGACGTCGAGGGAGTCGATGCGGCGGGTGCGGGCCGCTTCGTCGGGGGCGGGGTGGCCGGAGAAGAGGGCGCAGTAGTCGTCCAGGCGCCAGGAGACGAAGGCACCGTCGCGGACGCCCTCGATGTGGGCGGTGGGCCAGAAGGCGTCGCGGAAGTGTCCGGGGTCGCCCGTGGCGTGGCCTCGGATGTAGGCGCGCAGGGGTTCCAGTACGGTGTCCGGCGGGGCGGGGACCGTGGCGGCGACGGCGATGTCGGCTTCCGGATCGTCGGCGGGGGCGGCGGCGTTCCGCGTCGGGACGTGTGACGCGCCGGCCAGCAGCTCCATGTCCTTGGCGAGCGCGCCGATCGTGAACTCGGCTGGGGGCAAAGCGTGTTGACCGTCGAGGAAGGCCCGCTTGCGGGAGACGAACGCGCCGAGCGGGCCGAGTTCGAGGACGTCGAGCACCTCGGCGCGGGGCAGGCCCAGGGCGTCGGCTTGACGCAACGCGTCACGCAGGGCGAGGACGGTGCCGGTGAGCGAGTTGTTGGCGATCAGCTTGAGCGCGGCGGCGGTGGCGGCGTCGCCGACGCGGCGCACGGCACCGAGTGCTTCGAGGACCGGTTCGACCCGGCCGAACGTGTCGTGGTCGGCGGCGGCGAGGATCCGCAGGGCCCCGGCGGCGGCAGCGGGAACGGAGCCGAGGACGGGCGCGTGGACGTAGCACGGGCCCAGCTCCCGGGCCAGCCGCGCCGCCTCGGCCGGGGCGATGGTGCTGGTGTTCAGCACGACCGTGTCGGTCCGCAACGAGTCGCGGACGGCGTCGGTGACCTGCCGGCAAGCCGGCCCGTCGAACAGCGCCAGGATCACGACGTCGGCCTTGGCCACGGCGTCGTTGGGGTCGCCGGCCGTCCCGACGGCACCCGATGTGTGTCGTCCCGAACGCGTCCAGCCGACGACGTCCCAGTCCTGAGCGGCGAGCCGGGCCGCGATCGCGCCGCCCATGCGGCCCAGACCGAGCACGGCGATCGTGTGCGATGTGGTCATGCCCGCACAGTCGCGCACGGCGGGCGGTTGCGACAAGCGCAGATGTCGCAGGGGTGCCCTGCGGAGCACGCATACCCGCCGGGCATACTGCCGCCATGGACCTGACTGTCTGGCGGACCTTCGTGACCGTCTGCCGCCTCGGATCGCTGTCCGCGGCAGCCGCCGAACTCCATCACACGCAGTCGGCGGTCTCCCGGCAGATCGCCGGGCTGGAGCGACGGCTCGGCGTGCCGCTGGTGCGACGCCACGCGCGCGGCATACGGCCGACCCCGGCCGGTGAGGTGTTCCAGCGCCACGCCCTGGCCACGCTCAGGGAGGCCGACCGCGCGGTGCGCGCCGTACGGGACGTGCGCGACGGTGCGTTCGTCCGTCCGCTGGCCGTCGGCGCGACGCCGTCCCTGGCCGCCGGGGTCGTCCCGCAGGCGATCCGCGGCCTGCTGGAGCAGGCGGGACCCGTCCGGTGGAATCTGCTGCCCGGCCTCAGCGGCCGACTGCACGACCAGGTGATCGCCGGCAACCTCGATGTCGCCGTCGTCACGGACGCGCCACCAGGGGTACCCCATGACCAGCGGGTCGAGCGACGGTTCCTGGCGTTGGACGAGATGGTCGTCGTGCTGCCTATCGGCCACCCCCGGGCGGGAGAGGACCCGGTACGCATCGAGGCGCTGGCCGACGAGGTCTGGGTCGAGGACAACGACGGCTCGGCGGCGCTGCTGCGCCAGCACGCCGCCCGCGCGGGGGTCGACGTCCGCATCGACCTGACCGCGGCCGACCTCCACGGCAAGCTGGCCCTGGTCGCGACGGGCCACGCCATCGCGCTGGTGCCCGGGATGCTGCGGTGCGCGCTGCGGGCCGATGTGACCACGGTGTCCCTGGTCGATGCCCCGACCCGCGGCATCCACGTCCTCACCCCACACCGCGACCCGCACCCCTCCGCGGGCGTCCTGCTCGATCAGTTGGCGGCGGCCTGCGGTACGGAAGGCCGCGTACGCGGCGGGTGAGGCCGGCTCCCGGCCGCGTCCGCGAAGAGCCGTCCGCTACGGCACCGTGGCGAGGAAGTCCAGCACGAGCGGGCTCGCGACGGACCGGAACTCCTCGAAGTAGGCGTGGCGTGCTCCGGGGATCAGGTGCAGCCGGGCGCCGGGGATGCGGTGCGCGAGCAGGAGCGCGTTGGCGGTGGGGTTGAGCAGGTCGTCGCTTCCGTGCAGGACGAGAGTGGGTGCCGTGATGCCGGGCAGGAGGTCCCACGTGTCGTGCCGGTCGCTGGCGGCGAGGTGGCGGCGGCGCGCGTGGGCGGGCATGCCCGGGTCGCCGAGCGTGTGGTACGGGCCGGGACGGGTCGCCAGCCAGTCGGGGGTGTACATCAGCTCCAACAGGGCCCGCCGCGCCTGCGGTTGCGGTCGCGCCAGCGACTTGCGGACGTCGTCGCCGCGTTCGACGCCGTGCGGGCCGCCGGGCGACGTGCAGCCGAGTACCAGCGCGCCCACCCGGTCCGGATGGCGCGCCGCCAACTGCTGGGCCACCCGTCCGCCCATGGACGTACCGTACACATCGGCCCGGTCCACACCGAGTGCGTCCAGCACGGCGATCACATCCCGCGCGAACACCTCGGTGCTGTAAGGCGTGTCGGGCTTGTCGCTCTCCCCCGTACCCCGGTAGTCCAGCGCGACGGTCCTGCGCACACCGTGGAAGTCGTCACGTACCCCGTCCCACCAGCGATGACTGTTCGCCTGCCCCGCCAGCAGCACCAGCGTCGACGCCCCGTCACCCTGGACGTCGTACGCGATCCGCACCCCGTCGTGCGTCGTGGTGTACTCCATCGGTCCCCCCGTTGTCCTCGCACGGCGAGGGTACAGCGCGCCGGGCCGTCGGTGCGGGGTTGTCACGGTGCCCCTCACGCCGGACCGACGACTTTCCTCCGCATGTGCCCGTACACCACCGACGTCCGCACATCCGCCAGCTCCGGGCGTTTCGTCAGCTTGTCGAGGACGACCGCGTGCAGGTGGTCGGTGTCGCGGACGGCAACGTGGATGAGGAAGTCGTCGTTGCCGGTGAGGACGAAGACGGAGATGACCTCGGGCATGCGTTCGAGGAAGCTTTGGAAGGCCTCGATCGCGGAGCGGGTCGGGGGACGGACGCGGACGGCGATGACGGCCTGGAGGCCGCGGCCTATGGCGGCGAGGTCGACGTCGGCGTGGAAGCCGGTGAGGATGCCGCGTTGGCGCAGGGATCGGATGCGTTCCAGGCAGGTGGACGGGGCGATGCCGAGGGCCTGGGCCATTTCGCGGTTGGTGCGCCGACCGTCTTCCTGGAGCATGCGCAGCAGCGCCGAATCTAGTTCGTCCATGGTCGCTCCATCTCGGTGGTTTCCGAAGGTAGTTCGGATCGTACACATGGCTTTCGACGACCCTGCTAGCGTCTGCCGCGCTCGGCCGACGTTCGTTCGGCCGGGTGGGGTTCGGCGGACGTGGAGAGGGGCGGATTTCGGATGCGGCAGCGGTGGCCCGGGGTGTGGGCGGTGTGCGCTGTGGTGGCGGCCGCGCTTTTCTGGAGCAGTTCGTACGCGGTGACCAAGAGGGTGCTGGACGACGTCGGGCCGTTGGGTATCGGTGCCGTCCGGTTCACCCTCGCCACCGGGCTGCTGGGTGTGATCGTGCGGTTGAAGCGGCGTCGCCCGGCCCGGCCGGACGCCCGTCAGCGGCGGCTGTTGCTGCTGAGCGGGCTCCTCGGCATCACCGTCTACTTCGTCTTGGAGAACATCGGCGTCGACCTGTCCACCGCGTCCGACGCGTCGTTGATCGTGGCCACGTACCCGCTGATGACGATGGTGCTCGAACTTGTCGTCTTCCGTGTCCGGATGCCCTTGCCGCGGGTGACGGGCGTGCTGATGGCGACCGTCGGTGCCTTCCTCGTGGTACGCAACGGCGCGCAGGAGGGCGGTGGTTCGCGCTGGCTTGGGGATGTCCTGCTGCTGCTCGGCGGGTTGGCGTGGGCCGGATACAACGTGCTCGGCAAGCGGGCGGGCGCCGGGCAGGACGCCGTGGGGGTCACGTACTACCAGACGCTGGCGGGCGCGGCCGGCTTTCTGCTCGCGTCGCCGCTGGAGGCCGGTAACTGGCGGGTGCCGGGGGCGACCGCCTCGGCGCTCCTGGTCTACCTGGCCGTTGCCTGCTCGGTCGGCGGCTTCCTGCTCTACAACTACGGGCTGCGCAGGATGGCGTCGAGCGTCGCGGTGAACATCCTCAACCTCGTCCCGGTCTTCGGTGTCATCGGTGCCGTGGCGATCAACGGTGAGTCCATCCGGCCGGCCCAGGCGGCGGGCGGTGCCGTCATCATCGCCGGGGTGGCCCTCGGCATGGTCGAACGCGGGCGGAAGACCACGACGGCGCCGGACGCACGCGACAGCGAACCTCCGAGGACGGCGACCACACGGACCGCCCGCACCTCCTGAACCAAAGGCCGCCTCACCCCACACCGTCCGGGCCGGCGACGGCCAGCAGGAGCCGTACGGCCGGGGAGGCGGTGTCCGGGTTGTGGGCCAGGCCGAGGGCGACGGTGGGGGTCGGCGCGGTCAGCCGGCGCAGCCGGACGCCGGGGATGCGGAACGTGCGGGCCCGGCCCTCCGGGATCGGTGCTATGCCGTACCCGGCGGCCACGGCCATCAACAGCTGTTCGTCGTCGGGTTCTTCGCGGACGATGCGGGGGCGATGGCCGGGCCACAGCTGTCCGGTGATGCGGTCGTGCATGCCGGGGCCGTTCTCCCGGGGCCACAGGACGACCGGTTCGTCACGGATGCGGCGCCGGCTGACCCTGGTACGGGTGGCGGCCAGCGGGTGGTCGGCGGGGACGGCCAGCAGCAGCTCCTCCTCGGCCAGGACGTGGCAGGCGAGTTCGGGGACGTCGAGCGGCGGCCGGACGAACGCGGCGTCCAGCCGCCCGGCGAGGAGTTCGGCGACGTTGTGCGCGGTCCAGCCGGTCTGCAGTCCCACCTCCACCTCGGGATGGCGGTCGCGGAACGCGAGGATCAGCGCGTCGGCCACACCACCGCGCGCGGACCGGGTGTACGCGATGCGCAGCCGTCCCTGGCGCCCCTGGACCGCGGCGGCGATCCGCGCGTCGGCCGCGGCCACCTGCTCCAGCACCCGGTGCGCCTCCGCGGCCACCACCGCGCCGACCGCGGTCAGCGCGCACCCCTTGCTGTCACGTTCCACCAGCCGGACGCCGAGCTGCCGTTCCAGGGCCTTGATCTGCTGGCTCAGCGCGGGCTGCGCGATGTGCAGCCGCCGAGCCGCGCGGGTGAAGCTCAACTCCTCGGCGAGACCGGCGAAATAGCGCATCCGACGCAGGTCCACCAGCAGATGATAAGCGCCGCTTATCGGCGGCGGCAGAACTCGTCTTGGACACCTCGGGGATCCGCGGCTTGCCTGGAGTCGGGCCGTCGACGAGACCGAGCGACGGCCGGGAGGAGCGGTTCCGATGGACATCGACATGGACGTTGACGTGGTGGTGATCGGCGCCGGGGTGATCGGCCTGACCTCGGCGCTGCGCCTGCAACACGGGGGGTTGCGGGTGGCGGTGGTGGCCGCCGATCCGCCGCTGGCCTCGACATCGGCCGTGGCGGCGGCCGTGTGGTATCCGTCCGGCATGGCCGAGGACGCGCGGGTGGCGGCGTGGGCGGCGGCCACCTTCGCCGAGTTCACGCGGCAGGCCGCCGACGGCGTGCCGGGGGTGTCGATGCGTCCGACGCGTATGCTGGCGCACCGCCGGGCGGGCGCGGAGGCGCCGTGGTGGGCGGCGGGCGTACCGGATCTGCGGCGGGTCGGCTCCGCGGAGTTGGCGCCGCCGTACCGGGACGGCTGGGAGTTCACCGCCCCCGCCGTGGAGATGCCGTTGTATCTGCCGTGGCTGCTCGACCGGTTCCACGAGGGCGGTGGGGTCCTCGTCCTCCAGCGGCTCGGCTCGCTGGGTGCGGCCTCCGGTCGGGCACCCGCCGTGGTCAACGCCTCGGGGCTCGGCGCCCGGGAGCTGTGCGGCGACCCGGCGGTGCACCCGGTACGCGGCCAGCTCGTCCTGGTCCGCAACCCCGGTCTGCGCCGCTCGCTGCGGGTCCAGGACGACCCCGCCGGTTACGTCTACGTCCACCCCCGCAGCACCGATGTCGTCCTCGGCGGCACGTTCGACGCCGACCGCTGGGATGCCACCGCCGACCCGGAGGTCTCCCGCGCCATCCTGCGCCGCTGCGCCGCGCTCGCCCCCGAACTGCGCGACGCCCAGGTCATCGACCACCGCAGCGGCCTGCGTCCCGCACGCCGTGGTGGCATCCGCCTCGAAACCGATCTCTGCTCCCTGCCCGGCACCCGCCTCGTCCACAACTACGGCCACGGCGGCGCCGGGGTCACCCTGTGCTGGGGGTGCGCCGACACCACCGCCGCCCTGGTCGGCACGGCGGTGTCATGAGACTCCCCTACCGCGTCCGCGCGACGGTGCGCGTCACCCTGACGACCGTGGCCGCGCTGCTGTCGTTCGTCAACGGGGTCCTGGGCGAGATCGGCGACGACACCCCCGTGAGCCGGGACGGGACGTGGACCGCCCAGTCGTCCCCGATGCCCCCCGCTCGCCTGCGCGTCGATGCCACCGGCCCGGACATCATCTGGCAGCACGGGCAGCTGTTCGTCACGCAGTCCGGATTCGCCGGGCTCGACGACGTACGGATCGGGTTCGCGCCGCAGGTGCTCCAAGGGGCCCGTGGTGGTCCGGCGAGCCCCGGTTACGCGAACCTGGGCCGGTGGACGGGGTCGGCCGGGCCGTCACGCCGCGACTGCGCCGAGCTGATCACGGCGCACGGGGTCGGCCAACTGACCGTGCACGCCGGGTCGGTGGTGTGTGTCGCCCTCGTCGGCGCCGGCGGGCTGGCCGCGTTCCACGTCACGGCCGTCCAGGGGTGGCGCATGGTGACCGAGGCCACGGTGTGGTCGGCCGCCGGGACCTCGGTGCGATAGCCGCGGGGGACCCGCTGTGCGCCGCGGCTCCTACCCGTCGTGGCCCTCGGCCGAGTTGGAGGGCAGCAGCCGGTAGGTGTCCTGGTCGGCGACGACGTGGCCGGCGGTGGGCGGTGCGAAGTGGGTGCCGAGGACGAGGGTGCCGGTACCGGCAAGGGACCCGAACAGCTCACGGCGGGTGGCCTCGGAGCGCCGCGGGTCGATGTCGACGCAGGCGCCGATGGCGGGGTGGGCGAACTGGACCGGGTGGTGGACGCAGTCCCCGGTGATCAGCGCCGTCTCACCCCGACTGGTCAGTTCGACGGCGACGTGTCCGGGGGTGTGGCCGGGGGTGGGCAGCAGACGCACGCCGGGTGCCACCTCCACGCCCTCGGCCGGGACGTCGACGAGGTCCAGCAGACCCGCCCGCTCGACCGGAATCACCGAGTCGCGGAACATCTGCGCGCGCGCCTCGTCCATGTCGTACCCGGCCCAGAACTCCCGCTCGGTACGGGAGGTGAGGTAACGGGAGTTGGGGAAGGTGGGGACCCAATCGCCGTTCGCCTCACGGGTGTTCCAGCCGACGTGGTCGGCGTGCAGGTGGGTGAGGATCACCAGATCGACGGAGTCCGGGGGGAATCCGGCGGCGGTGAGGCGCTCCAGGAAGTCGGTGCGCAGGTCGTGCCAGGCGGGGTTGGCCCGTTCCTTGCCGTTGCCGATGCCGGTGTCGACGAGGACGCGCCGCCCGCCGGTGACGAAGGCGAAGCTGTGGCTGTCGATCCGCAGGACGCCTTCGTGGTCGGCGAAGTGGGGGTGGAGCCAGTCCTGTGCGGTGACCACCTCGGGGGTGGCGTCGGGCAGCAGCCAGGGTCCGGTCGCGGGCGGCAGCGGGGTCTCGTCGACGCGGTGGACGGTGATGTCGCCCACGGTCCAGGAGGTGAGGGGGCTGTTGTGCATGGTTCGTCGTTCCCTTCGGTCTTCTTCGGTCTTCTTCAGCGCGGGCGGTGGTCCGCGGGGCGGGCCGCCTTGCGGCGGGGGACGGTGAGCGCGGCCAGCCCGCCACGGCGAGCAGGGCGGCAGTGACGGCGTAGGCGTGGGCGGCGGTTCCGAGCCCGTAGCGCTGGGTGGCGGCGCCCGCGGCGATCGCGGGCGGGCTCATGGACAGGTAGCTGAGGAGGTGGTAAGCGGCCAGGGTGGCGGCGCGGTCCCGCTCGTCGAGCGAGACGAGGACCATACGCAGCGCCCCTTGGGAAACGGCCCCGAAGGCGACGCCGGTCAGGGCCGCGCCACGGTGCGTCGGACAAGACGCTGGGCATGAGACCCCTTTCGCTAAACGCAACGGGTTTGCCTTTAGGCACCGTAGGACCTACAGTCGACTAAAGCAAACTGTTAGCTTTTGGGGCGCGGAGCCGCTCCGCCGCCCCGCGCCGATCAGGAAAGAGCGCGCATGTCCGCCGCTGAACTCACCCCGCCCGAGGCTGCCCGCTGGGCCGGCCGTGCCGGGCTCCCGCTGCCGGCCGACCGCCAGGCCCAGGTCGCCGCCGTCGCCGATCACATCCACTCCGTCGTCTCGGTCCTGCGAGAACTGGACTTCGGGGACACCCCGCCGGCCCCCGCCTACCGCGCCGGAGAGGAGAAGCACGATGCGGCCGTATGAACTGTCCCTGGCGGCAGCCGCCGAAGCGATCCGGGCGGGGAAGCTCTCCCCCGTCGAGCTGGTGGACTCGGTCCTGGACCGCATCGAGCAGGTGGAACCGCACCTCAACGCCTACGTCACCGTCACCGCGGAACGCGCCCGGAAGGCGGCGCGGGAGGCCGGGGCGGTCCGTCCGCACGGGCCGCTGCACGGCATACCCATGGCGCTGAAGGACCTGATCGACGTGGCCGGAGCGGCCACCACGGCCAGCTCCCGGGTCCGCGCCGGCCACCGCGCGGAGGCCGACAGCACGGTCGCCGCACGCCTGACGGCTGCCGGCGCCGTCCTGGTCGGCAAGGCGCACACCCACGAGTTCGCCTACGGCCTGACCACCCCGCAGACCAACAACGCCTGGGACCACGGCCGGGTCGCCGGCGGTTCCAGCGGCGGGTCCGCCGTCGCCGTCGCCTCGGGCGCCGCGACCTTCGCCCTGGGCACCGACACCGGCGGTTCGATCCGGGTGCCCGCCGCGCTCAACGGGGTCGTCGGCCTCAAGCCGACCTACGGCCTCGTCCCCCGCCACGGCGTCACCTCCCTGTCCTGGTCGCTGGACCACGTCGGCCCGATCACCCGCACCGTCGAGGACGCCGCGCTGGTCCTCGACGCCCTGACCGGACACGACCCGCGCGACCCCGCCTCACTGGCCGTCCCCGCCGTCGACCACCGTCCGGGGACGGCCACGGACCTGACCGGGGTACGCGTCGGGGTGCCGCGCAACTACTACTTCGACCATGTCGACGCCGAGGTGGAGGCCGCCGTCCGGCACGCCATCGGGCGGCTGGAGGACCTCGGCGCACGGCTCGTCGGGATCGACGTCCCGATGACCCGCTACATCCAGGCGACCCAGTGGGGGCTGATGGTGGCGGAGGCCACCGCCTACCACGAGGGCACCGTGCGCACCGTCCCCGAGCTGTACCAGGACGACGTCCGCGTCCTGCTGGAGGCCGGCGAGCTGATGTCCGCCGGGGACTACCTGCGTGCCCAGCGCTCCCGCACGCTGATGCGGCAGGAGTGGGCCCGCCTGCTGCGGGAGGTCGACGTGATCGCCGCCCCGACGGTCCCGACGACCGCGGTGAAGGCCGGCGAGGAGACGATCACCTGGTCCGACGGCACGATCGAGGCGGTCTCCGACGCCTACGTGCGCCTTTCCGCCCCCGCCAACATCACCGGGATACCCGCCCTGTCGGTTCCGGTCGGCCACGACACGCAAGGGCTGCCGATCGGCATGCAGTTGCTCGGCCGGCCGCTCGGGGAACGCGCGCTTCTGCGGGTGGGCCACGCCTACGAGCGGACGCAGCCCGTCCGCGCGCTCGCGCCGGTGGCCTGAACGACGGGATGCGGGTCCGGCCGACGTTCCGGCCGGCCCGGCCCGCACGCCGTTCGACGCCCGCCCCGAGGGTCCTTAAACGCAAGGACTGTGCTTTAAGGTGGTGTCATGAGCCGCAAGCAGATGGTCCGCCCCGGCGGGCGCAGCGCCCGGGTCCAGGCGTCGGTGCACACCGCCGTCCGCGAACTGCTCTCCGAGGCGGGCCGCGACGCGCTCACCGTGCCGCTCGTCGCCCAGCGTGCCGGGGTCACCCCCTCCACGATCTACCGGCGCTGGGGCGACCTGCAAGAACTGCTCTCGGACGTCGCCGTGGAACGCCTCCGCCCCGACACCGCACCCGACGACCACGGCGACCTGTTCCGCGATCTGACGGCCTGGGCCGAGCAGTTCCTCGACGAGATGGCCTCGCCGTCGGGCCGTGCCTACATCCGCGACGCACTCCTCGGCGATCCGGACGGCGGCAACGCCGGACAGTGCTCGGCCTACGCCGCCGAGCAGATCGACACCATCCTCACCCGCGCCGCCGGCCGCGACGAGGACACCCCCCGCACCGAGACCGTTGTCGACCGGGTCGTCGCCCCCCTGATGTACCGCATCCTCTTCCGTCCCGCCGGGCTCGACACCGCCTACGCGCACCGGCTCGTCGCCGAACTCCTCGACCCGTGCGGGGAGTCCGGCGAACGACCGGGCACCGCGATCAGCGGCCCTGGAGCGCCTTGACGTTGTCGCCGAAGGTCCACCCCTTCGAACCGTCCCAGTTGACGGACCAGTCCATCAGGCCCTTCAGCCGGCCGTTGTAGCCGCCGTACGCCTGACTTACCTGATCCGGCGTCATATACCCGCCGCCCGCGCCGGGTTGGGCGGGCAGTCCGGGGACCTGGTGGTCGTAGGGGACGCGGATGGTGGTGCCCTGGACCACCAGGCCGGCGTCGAGGCAGTCGGTCTGCGCGGTGAACCCCTGGACCGTTCCCGCCCCGTAGGAGTCGCCGGCGCAGCCGTACATGCTGCCGTTGTAGTACTGCATGTTGAGCCACCACAGGCGGCCGTTGTCCATGTACTTCTTGATGACCGGCAGGTAGGCGCCCCAGATGGAACCGTAGGTGACGCTGCCGCCGGTGACGTAGGCGGTCTCGGGGGCCATGGTCAGGCCGAACCCGGGCGGCATCTGGGCCAGTACGCCGTCGATGATGCGCTCCAGGTTGGCCTGCGAGGTGGAGAGCTGGTTGATGTCGCCGCTGCCGACCAGGCCGGTCTCGATGTCGATGTCGATGCCGTCGAAGTTGTCGGCCTTCAGGATCGGCACCACGGTCTGCACGAAGCGGTCGGCCACCGCGCTGGAGCTGAGGTCGATGCCGGCCGCGGCGCCGCCGATGGAGAGGAGCACCGTCTGGCCGGCCGCCTTGGCCTGGCAGATCTCGGCGGGGGTGGGGACCTGGACGCCGGTGTCCATGCCGGTGTTCCACTCCACGGTGCCGTCGGAGAGGATCACCGGGAAGGCGGCGTTCAGCACGTTGTAGCCGTGGGCCTGGATCCGGCTGTCGGTGACCGGGATCCAGCCGAGTCCGGGGTGGACACCGCCCGCGGCGCCGTCCCAGTTCTCCCAGTAGCCCTGGAGGACGGGGCCGGCCGGACGCTGCTGCGGGGCGCAGGTGTCGGCCGGGGCTGCGGCGGCGGGAGTTGGCGCGGGTAACGCCCAGCTGACGGCGAGGGCGGCGGCGAGGGCGAGCAGGCGTGCGAAACGGACGGCCATGGTGGGGTTCCCTTCCGCCATGGCCTGCCGCCGGAGCGGGTGGGGGTGGCCATGACGAGCAGCTGTGGGGGGTTCGCGTGGTCGCGCAAGTGCCGTGCGTGCTGCTCGGATCGTAGGAGCGGCCCCACAGGGCGTCAATAGGTCTGAACCAATGCCCGCGACCCGCTCCGGCCGCGCGGTGGCCGTGGCCCTCCCGCCCCTCGACTACACCCCCGCGGCCGTGGCGAACCCGTCCGAGGCGTCGGCCGGCCGGCCGTCCTGCCAGACGCTGTCGAACTCGGTTTGGAAATGGTCGCACCAGTGGCCGTCGCGGTGCGGCAGCACGGTGAAGACGGCGTCGCCGCTGGCCGAGCTGTGCGAGTAGATGTCGACGTAGGTACGGCCGCCGGGGCGCCGCGGATCGAGCAGGAGCAGCCCGAAGGCCGGGACGAAGCTCAGGAAGCGCACCTCCACCCGGCCCTCCGCGCCGGGCGTGCTCGCCAGTTCCCGGAGCAGGTCCACCGACGAACGCAGTCTGTTGCGGTACATCTCGGCCCGGTCCGGGATGGTGCTGCGGCGTGCCGCCTCCTCCGGGGCCGAGCCGGCCGGATCCAGCAACGCCACCTTGACCACGGCTCCGGCGGCGACCCTGCGCTGGAGTTCGTCCACCAGGTTGCGCAGGGTGCGCGAGAGCGTCACCCCGACGATCCGGATGTCCTGCGCCGTTCGCACATGCTCGACGACATCCGGTTTGTCCCTGCTCAACAGGTCCTGGACGGAGGCCTCCCCGACGCCCCGCGCGCGCACCTCCGCGGCCAGCTCCGCCACTTGCCGGCGGCTGCCCAGCATCCCGCCCGCCATCACGGCCAGCGTCGCCAGCGTGGCGGCCGCCAGCACCTCGCCACCGACCGTGCCGAGGACCCCCAGGACCGCCAGCACCAGGGAAAGCGCCCCCGTCGTATAGATCTCCAGGTTCTCCCCCGCCGAGAGATCCGCACGCAACCGCCGAAGAAAACGCATGACGGCCATGGTCATGGCGGCCTGAGGCCACGTCAACGCGACGCCGGACCCGCGTACCGCCCGGGGTACCGTGACGGGCCTCACATGGATACGCGAACGTATGGGATACGCGGATGCATTCGATACGGTGACGTATCGGGGAGTGGAGGCCGGGTGCGTCCGGGTGCGTATCCGGGGGACTCCGAGGGAAGGGAGTGCTGTCATGGACGCGGACGTCATTGTCGTCGGGGCCGGGCTCGCCGGGTTGGTCGCGGCGCACGAGCTGACCAGCCGGGGACGGAAGGTCGCGGTGGTGGACCAGGAGAACGCCGCCAATCTGGGGGGTCAGGCGTACTGGTCGTTCGGCGGGTTGTTCCTGGTCAACACACCGGAGCAGCGGCGGCTGGGGGTGCGGGACTCGTTCGATCTGGCGTGGAACGACTGGCAGGGCAGCGCCCGGTTCGACCGGCTGGAGGACGAGGACTCCTGGGCGGTGCGCTGGGCACGGGCCTACGTGGACTTCGCCGCGGGCGAGAAGCGTTCCTGGATCGATTCCCACGGCATCAAGCTGACGCCGATGGTGGGTTGGGCCGAACGCGGTGACCTGCGCGCGAACGGCCACGGCAACTCCGTACCACGCTTCCACGTCGCCTGGGGCACCGGCACCGGGGTGGTGGCGCCGTTCGTGCGCAGCGCCCGCGAGGCGGCCGACGCCGGACTGCTCACGTTCCACCACCGTCACCGGGTCGACGAACTCGCCGTGCAGGACGCAGCGGTCACCGGGGTGCGCGGCACCGTGCTGGCGGAGGACCCCGCGCCGCGCGGGGTGGCCTCCAACCGCGAGCCGGTCGGGGAGTTCGAGCTCACCGCCCAGGCCGTGATCGTGACCACCGGCGGCATCGGCGGCAACCACGACATCGTGCGCCGCTACTGGCCGCCGCGCCTTGGCACGCCCCCCCGGAGCATGGTCACCGGCGTGCCGGCGTACGTGGACGGGCGGATGCTGGACATCAGCGCGGCGGCCGGGGTGCGGCTGGTCAACCGCGACCGGATGTGGCACTACACCGAAGGCATCCAGAACTGGAACCCGGTCTGGCCCGGCCACGGGATCCGCATCCTGCCGGGTCCGTCCTCGATGTGGTTCGACGCGCTGGGCCGGCGCCTGCCCGACCCCTGCCTGCCCGGCTACGACACCTTGAGCACGCTCGCGTACCTGCGTACCACCGAGGACATCGCCGGATACGACCACTCGTGGTTCATCCTCACCCAGAAGATCATCGAGAAGGAGTTCGCGCTGTCGGGTTCCGAGCAGAACCCCGACATCACCAGCGGTGACCGCAAGGCGGTGCTGCGCGAACGCGTCCTCGGCCGCGGGGCGCCGGGGCCGGTCGAGGCGTTCAAACGGCACGGCGCGGACTTCGTGGTCGCCGCCTCGCTGGAGGAACTGGTGGCGAGGATGAACGGCCTCACCGAGGAGCCGCTGCTGGACGCGGCGGCGCTGCGTGCCCAGATCGAGGCCCGCGACCTGCAGATCGCCAACCCGTTCAGCAAGGACTCGCAGATCCAGGGCGTCTGCAACGCCCGCCGGTACCTGGGCGACCGGATCAGCCGCACCGCGGCACCGCACCGCATCCTGGACCCGGCGGCCGGGCCGCTGATCGGCGTCAAGCTCCACGTCCTGACCCGCAAGACACTCGGCGGCATCCAGACCGACCTCGACTCGCGCGCCCTGGGCCTGGACGGCCGGCCCGTCGGCGGCCTGTACGCGGCCGGGGAGGTCGCGGGGTTCGGCGGTGGCGGTGTCCACGGTTACAACGCGCTGGAAGGCACCTTCCTGGGCGGCTGCCTGTTCTCCGGCCGTGCGGCCGGCCGCGCCGCGGCAGCGGCGGTGGCCTGAGACGTCGGGTCGAACCTAGCGGCGTGCGGGGCTGTGCACGGCGTCGAGGGTGATGGCGAGGAGCCGTTCGGAGCGGGCGGGGTCGTCCTCGGCGCGGGCGGTGGACAAGGCGATGCCGACGACGAGTTGGAGCAGGTCGGCGGGGGTGAGGTCGGGGCGTGCGGTGCCGTGGCGCTGGGCGCGGGTCAGCAGCGCGGTGGCCGCGTCCAGGATCATCCGGTGGCAGTCGAAGGCGGGTTCCCCGGCCCCTTCGACCAGCCAGGCGCCGGTCAGGCCCTGGCTGGTGCGGGCGTGGGCGAGGAAGATCCGCAGCCACCGGTCGAGCCCGTCGTCGGCGCGGTCGGCGGTCAGCAGTTCCGCGGCCTGCTCGCACAGGGTCTCGACGCGGTCCCTGACGACCGCGGTGAGCAGGGCGTGCCGGGTCGGGAAGTGGCGGTAGAGGGTGCCCGGTCCGACGTCGGCGCGGCGGGCGATCTCGTTGAGCGAGGCGTCCGGGCCGGCCTCGGCGAAGACCTCCCGGGCCGCGGCGAGGAGTCGTTCCCGGTTGCGCCGGGCGTCCGTGCGCGGCCGTCGGGTCCCGTGTCCCGCTGGCGTCATGGGTGCCGCTCCTCACCGGTCGCTCCCGGGTCGTCGTGTCCGGCCTCCGGGTGGGTCCTGGGTCGCGAAGGCCGGCCAAACGGAGAACCTCTCCGCATGGTACCGGGAATCAACCCGGAAAGGCTCTCCGGAGTGTCGGGAGACAACGGTGCCCAACGAGAAGGCGGCCGGGGCCCTGGGCCGGGCCACGACATCGTTACTGATCGACTCGGCGTTCCGCCCGGGCGGCCCGGTCCCGGGCGGCACAATGGGGTGCGGGACGCGCGGTGACGAGCGGGTTTTCGGGGGGCAGCGATGGGGCCGAGCACCACCGTGCTCAGCGACGAAGCGGTGGTCCGGGTTCTCGACCCGGCGGGCCGGCCGGTGGGGGCCGGGTTCCTCACCGTGGACCGGCACGTGATGACCTGCGCCCACGTGGTGGCCGCCGCGCTGGGCGTGCCCGAGAGCGCGGAGCCGCCGGCCGGTCTGCTGCGGGTGGACTTCCCGCTCGCCGAGCCGGGACGGTTCGTCCAGGCCCGCGTCCTGGCGTGGGTGCCCACCCGGCCGGACGAGTCGGGGGACGTCGCGGTGCTGCGCCTGCTCTCCGACCCGCCGGCCACCGCGCCGCTGGCCCGCCTCGTGGAGCACGGCGCGGCGCCCGGGCTGACGGTGCGCACCTTCGGCTTCCCGCTCGGCTACCAGGACGGGGTGTGGAGTTCCGGTGTGCTGCGCGGCCGGCAGGCCACCGGCTGGCTCCAGTACGACGCCGACCCGGCGAGCCAGTACGAGGTGCGGCGCGGCTTCTCCGGGGCGCCGGTGTGGGACCGGGAACACGGTGGTGTGGTCGGCATGGTGGTCGCCGTGGACGCCCGGGCCGGCCGCCGCACCGGCTATCTGATCCCCACCGAGACACTGCACGACTGCTGGCCGGCGCTGCGCCGGGCGGTGCTGGAACGTTCCCCGTTCCGGGCGTTGCGTCCGTTCCAGGAGGCGGACGCCGAGGTGTTCCACGGCCGCGAGGAGCCGGCGCGCCGGATCGTCGAGCGGCTCGGGTCAGGGTCGGGCGTCACGCTCGTCGGCGCGTCGGGGGTGGGCAAGTCCTCGCTGCTGTACGCCGGGGTGCTTCCGGCGCTGCGGGCGGACGCGGGGCGGGCGGTGGTGGTGTTCCAGCCCGGCACCTCGCCGCTGGAGTCGCTGTCGCGGGCTCTGCTGCCGCTGCTGGAGCCGGACGTGGCGGAGGCGGACCGGCTGCGCGCGGCCGAACGCGTCGCCGGGACGCTGCGCGCGGGCGGGGCGCCGGAGGTGGTGCGCCAGGTGCTCGCCCGGTGGCGGAAGCACCAACTGCTGCTGCTCGCCGACCAGTTCGAGCAGGCGCTGGTGCGCCCCGACGACCCCGATCTGGACGCCTTCGCCGCCGTGCTGGCCCACTGCCGCGAGCCGGGCTCCCCGCTCCAGGTCGTCCTCGCGCTGCGCGCCGACTTCCTGGCCACCGCCTTGAACCACCCCGGGGTGGCCCCGCTGCTGGACGACGGGCGGCTGTTCACCCTGGGCCCCATGACGCGCGAGGAGGTGCGCGCGGCCGTCGAACGTCCCCCGGAGCGGGTCGGGGTGCGCTACGAACCGGGTCTGGTGGACAGGCTCCTCGCGGACTTCGGCTCGGAGCCGGGCCGTCTGCCCCTGCTGGAGTTCACCCTCAGCACGCTGTGGGACCTCCAGCGGGACGGGCTCATCGGCCACGCCCAGTACGACTCGCTGGGCGGGCTCGGCAAGGCCCTGGCCGACCACGCGGAGCGGGTCTGGCACCAACTGCGCGACGAGGAGCGCCGCACCGCCCGTACCCTTCTGGTGCAGCTCGCCGATCCGCGCGGCCCCGGCGAGTCCCCGACCCGCCGCACCGTGCCGCGTACCGGTCTGACCGTGCCCCAATGGCGGTTGGCGCAGCGTCTGATGACCACCCGGCTGCTGGTGCCCGGGGCGGACCAGGTCACCCCGGGCGGGGTGGTCGAGAGCGTGGAGCTGGCCCACGAGACCCTTCTGACCGCGTGGGCGCGGCTGAGCGAATTCGTCGGCGCCGACGAGGAGTTCCGCCGCTGGCAGGAGGAGCTGCGTGGGCGCATCACGCGCTGGCGTGCCGAGGGCCGCCCCCGCAACCGGCTGCCGCGCGGCTCGGACCTGCGGGACGCGACGCGCTGGCGGCAGGCCCGCTCCGTTGAACTCCTGCCGGAGGAGCGGGAGTTCGTCGACGCCGCCCGGTCGGCAGCCCGACGCCGCCGGTGGTACGCGCTCACCACGGTCACCGTGCTGATGACGGTGGCCGCCGCCGGTACCTTCACCTGGCGCCACCAGTCGGAGGTGACGGCACGCAACCACAGCACCGCCACCGCCGCCGCGGCCCTGGTGCAGCAGTCACGCGAGGCGGCGGCCGGCAGCGGGCGCGGCGACCCGTACACCGGGCTGCTGCTGGCCATGCGCGCCTACCGCACCTGGGACACCCCCGCCACCAGGGCGCAGCTGGCGAAGGAGTACGCGGTCTACGGGGCGGCGTACGCCATCGTGCCGGACTACGGCACGGCGGCCGGCGATACCGTGGCCGCGCTGAGCGATCTGGCCACCGACGCGGGCAGCACGCTGGCGGTCAGCGCCGACGGACGCGTCGCCATCACCCGGGACGACAAGAGCGAGGTGGAGGTGTGGCGGCTGGCCGCCCGGCCGCCGTCGGGCACCTCGACCGGCCGGTCCGCCGAGGTCACCGCCGTCTCGCCGGACGGGTCGCTGGTGGCGATGGCCCGCGGCACCGGCTACTCCGAGACGGGCTCGATGCTGGAGGGGCAGGGTGGCCCGACGGTGACGCTGTACGACACCCGTACCCGCGCCACGCGGACGCTCCAGTCACCCGGTCAGGGCGACCCCGGCGCCACCTCCCTCCCCTCCGCGCTCGCCAGTCCCCCGGTACCGATCCCGTCCGGCGCCACCGTTCCGACCACCTACCAGGGGATGGCCTTCGACCCGGGCGGCACGCGGCTCGCCGCGCTCACCGCCGGGCGCCTGATCGTGTGGGACCTGGCGAACGGCCGGATCGGGAAGATCATGCGGGTCCCCAACTCGCTGGAGACCTACCGGTTCTTCTTCGGCCCGGACGGCCGCAGCCTGATCACCCTCTCCCCCGTCATCCCGACGGGCGGCGCCCTGCTGAAGGGCGGCGGCGGATACGCGGTCACCACCTGGGACCTCGGCGAGGCCGCTCCCCGGCCCCGGATCGTGCTGACGCTGCCGTGGACGGCGAGCCCGGCCGAGACGGCTGTCAGCGCGGACGGCGGCGCCCTGGCCGTGGCCGGCTTCCACGCCGGCTGGCCCAGCACCGGGGACGTCTCGGTGTACGCCCTGCCGAGCGGCTGGCTCATCCGCCGGGACCGGACGGAGACGGTGTCGCCGACCGGGATCGTACTGACCCCCGGGGGCCGGCGGGACGTCGCCTACACCACCCCGGGCCGCCTGGGACCACCGGGAACGTCCGACCAGCTCCCCGGCGTCGGCGTCATCCTGGACCCCTCCCCCGGCTCGCTGGCACTGGCGCCACCCTGGCGGAGCGTGGCGTTGCTGGGGCGGTCCGGCACCTCTGCCGTCCTCCTGGCCAACTGGGGGCTCGACGCCTTCGTCGGCGCCTCGGGGGACGGGGACACGCTCTCCAAGGTCCCCGCCGTGCCGCCGCCCGCGGTGCCGACCGCGTCGCCGTTCCGGTTCCCCACCCTCGACCCGGACGCCCCCGCCTCTCCCGGCGGCACGCCCGCGCGGTGGATGGACCGGCTCTGCCGTGTCGTCGCGGACCCGAACCTGCGGCCCGCCGCCGAACGGAAGCTTCCGCCCGGCGCCTATCGCGGTCCGCTGTGCCCCTGACCCGACCACGCGCCGGCCACGCCGGGAACGTACCGAAGGGAACGCCATGACCCCGCAGACCAGGCTCGTCGTCACCCCGCTCACCCCGCTGTCCGGATCAACGGGGCAGGGGGCGGCCGAGGTGGTGGTCGAGGTGGAGGAGGCCGATGCCGGTATCGTGCGCGCCTCCCGGCCGGCGGAGATCGCGGCCACCGCGGTGCGTTCGCTCGCGGAGAGCTTCGACCAGGTGCGCGCCGCCGCCGAGGTCGCGCTGGACCGGCTCAAGTCGATGTCGGTAAGCCCCAGTTCGATCGAGCTGGAACTCGGCGTCAAGCTCAACGCGGAGGTGGGGGCGGTGATCGCCAGGACGGCCGGGGAGGGCAACTTCGTGCTGCGGCTGGTGTGGGACGGCGGGCACGGCGCGGACGGGCAGGGAGGCTGACGCCCCGGCGGCCGTCATCCGCCGGCACGGGACGTGGCCCGGCGGGCGAGCAGCGCGGCCGGGGCGATCAGCACGGCGAGCGAGGCCAGCAGGCAGGGCATGCCGCGCGCGGTCGTCACCTGGGCCACCACGATCACCAGGGCGGGCAGTACGGTGCTGCCCGTCATACCGGCGACCAGGAGCACCGAGTTGGCGCGCTGCGGCGCCGGATGGTGGCGGGTCAGCCAGGCGATGGCGGTGGGGAAGACGGGCGCCATCGCGAAACCGGCCAGGGCCAGGGCCGCCGGTGTTTCCGGTCTCCAGGACCTTGGTGCCGGTCTGGGCGACGGCGAAGGTCGGCGCGGGCAATCCGGCGGATTCGAGGCGGGCGAGAACGTCCCGGATCTGGTCGCGGAATTCCCCGGGGTCGTTGGTGTCGGTTCCCTGGTCCTCGAAGCCGATCTCGAAAAGGATTCGGCGATCGGCGCTTCGGGCCGCCTCCCAGCACTCCCCGTACAGGGCCACGAGCCGGTCGGCCGCCACCGCGAACGGGGCGGGGCCCTGCCGGTCCATGGAGGTGTCGATGTGCAGCAGGTCGAACCCGTTGCGGATGTCCTCGCGGAAGGAGTCCAGCGCGGAACGCATGGCCTGCTCGGCGCCGATCCGGTCCGACCGCTCGCGGGGGAGCTGGTACGGGCCGCCGTGGTCGCGGCAGAGCAGCACCAGGCCCTTGGGGTCCTGTTCGCGGACGTAACGGGCGAACTGTTCGGTCGTCCACCCTTCCACGTAACCGCCGCCCAGTTCGGCCGCCTCGATCTGGCGGCGGCTGGGGATGAGCATCAGCGGTTGGCCGAAGCGGTGGGCCACCGCTATGCACGCGTCGACGGAGTTGCGTGACATCGGGCCCGTTCCCAGTCGCGCCGGCACGGCCGACTCACGTCCGGCTTCACTCGAAGAATCCACGCGCGAAAATCCTTCCGTCCCGCAGATGCGGACTTCCAGGAGAAAGCGGTAAAGGTCTCGAGTATTCGCACGCGCGGCGAACTCGTATGCCACGAACCGACCGGCGCGCACGCCACGTTCGGACTCGCCCGACTGGGCATCGGACCGAAAGGCCCTCATGGGCGTCAACCTTTACACAGCCGTCCGGGGTTCGCCAAGGAGCCGGTACGCCGATCATGGCCGGATCCACCCGCACACCAAACCGGCCACCCGGAAGGCCCCGGCGAAACGACCCGCGACAACGCCAGGTTACGGACCATTCCGGACGCCTGTCCCGCAGCGGTAACGGGCCTTGCGGACACGCCTCCTTGACCAATTGGCCGATTCTCCTCCCAGCATTCCGCGAGAAGTCCCGCCACGACAGAACGGCACCGGGTGGAACGTCTTTCCGGCCAACTACGTGCACATGGCCGGTGGTTTAACGACGACATGTTCCCGGTGAGAACCCGTACGGGTTCCGGTCGGCCCCGCGCGATACGGGAGGTGTGGCGCCATGGCCGACCACGATGCCGTCGTACCCGACGACCCGGATCCGTACGGGCCGTTGCCGTGGCGAACGCGTTCGTTACGATCGGGGTATGAGTGCGAAACGAGAGCCGGTCAGCCGCCGGGAGCGCCCCGCCAAGCCCGCCCTGTCCCGGCAGGGCATCGTGGACACCGCCGTGCGGATCATGCGCGCCGAGGGGCTGGAGAAGCTGACGATGCGCCGCCTGGCGCAGGAGTTGGACACCGGACCGGCCTCGCTCTACGTCTACGTGGCCAACACCGCCGAACTCCACGCGGCCGTGCTCGACGCGCTGCTCGGCGAGGTCGACCTGGCCGGGGAGGGCGCCGGGAAGGGCTGGCGCGACCGCCTGCTGGCCGTGCTGACCTCCTACACCACCGTCCTGTTCGAGCACCCGCAGCTCGCCCGGTCGACCGTGGTCGCCCGTCCCAGCGGGGAGAACTACCTCAACCTCGTGGAACGCCTCCTGGAGCTGCTCTCGCTCAGCGGGGCCACCCGCGAGCAGGCCGCCTGGGGGGTCGACAAGCTGATCCAGCACGCCACCGCCACCGCCGCCGAGCACGCGACGCAGGAGGACGACCCGACGGCCCGGGACGACTGGAACGCCCTCACCAGGGTCCTGGACACCGTGGAGGCGACCACCCACCCGGCGATCAAGGCGCACATGCCCGCCCTGCTCAGCGGCACCCCCACGGCCCGGCTCACCTGGGGCTTCGACGTTCTCCTCAACGGCATCACGAGTACCCCGGTGCCCGGCCCGGCGGAGTGAGGCCGAGCCCTGGCGCCCGGCGGAAGGCGGCCACGTGCTCGGTGAGGAAGGTACGCAGGTCACGAGGGCGCTCGCCGGTGACGGAGGCCACGTCGTCGGAGAGCCATGCCGCGTCGCCTTCGGCGATGAGGCCGAACACCTGGGCGTTGGACGCCGCGACGGGCTCGGGCACCCCGGCCCGGATCATGGCGGCCCGGTGCTCGTCGGGGGAGATCCTGCGGTACGCGACCGGGTGCCCCAGGACGTCGGTCAGCGCTCGCGCGACGTCCCCGAAGGTGATCAGCTCGGGCCCGGTGAGCAGGTAGGTGCGGCCGGCGTGCCCGGAGGGCGCCGCGGCGACGGCCGCCGCGGTGGCGGCCACGTCACGGGCGTCGATCATCCCGAACCGGCCGTCGCCGGCCGACATCACGAACCCTGCGGTCTCCTTGACCGCCGGCGCGACGGCGAGCAGGTTCTGCATGTAGAGGTTGGGCGCGAGCAGGGTGTGCCCGAGCCCGGTGGCCTTCAGGTGGGCCTCGATCCGCGCGTGGTCACGCCGCCGGTCGACCGGGGAGTCGGCCGCTGCCTTGTGGTTGGTGATCTTCACGATGTGGCGCACGCCCTGGCGGAGGGCGCTGTCGATCACCGCGATCTCCTGCTCCGGCACGGACGGGGTGACGAGCACCACGGTGTCGACGCCACACAGGGCCGCGTCGAGGGTGTCCGGGCGGCCGAAGTCGCCGACGGCGATCTCGACGCCGTCCACGGCGGACGCGCGTGCCGGGTCACGGACCAGCGCCCGCGTGGGGTGCCGCCGCGCGGCCAGCAGGCGCACGGCTTCCGATCCGACGTTTCCGGTCGCTCCGGTGACCAGGATCATGCGTTCTCCCTCGACAGTGCCCATCAGCAGGACGGCGGCGGCGCGGCGGCCCCGGACCCCCGCGCGCCCCGTCCAGGGTGCGCACGTCCGGTACCCGTTGTGAAGTAGGCACCTGTCGGGTATATAGGTACCTGATGGATACCGAGTACGGTTACGCGAAGGACTGCCCGTCACGCACGGTGGTGAGCGTGCTCGCCAACAAGTGGTCGCTCTACGTACTCGGTCTGCTGCGGCATTACGAACGCCCCCTGCGCTTCACGGAGTTGCGCCGGCACATCGAGGGCGTGACCCAGAAGTCCCTCACCCAGGCGCTCCGCAACCTCGAACGCGACGGCCTGGTCAGCCGCACCATCTACCCGACCATCCCCCCGCGCGTCGAGTACGCCCTGACCGACCTCGGCGTCGAGGCGGGCGCCCTGACCGCGGCGATCGCCGACTGGTCCAAGGCCAACGCCTCCCGGGTCCTCGAAGCGCGCTCGGCGTACGACCGCCGCCCCGCCGACGGGTCCTGAACGATCCCCACACCCGGCGGTTCGACGCATACACAGTGACGAACTTGTTCGTAACGAACGTGTTCGCTAGGCTGGAGTCGTCCGATCGGATCGCTTCACGCGACGGCCGTCCGCCACGCTGGGGCCCGCGTCAAGCGCGACACTTCTGGAGGCTCCGATGACCACCCACCACCCCATCGCGATCATCGGCGGAGGTCTCGGCGGCCTCACCGCGGCCCGAGTGCTGCATGTGGCCGGCGTCGAGGCGACCGTCTTCGAGCTGGACGCGTCGGCCGGGACCCGCACCCAGGGCGGCATGCTCGACATCCACGAGGAGAACGGGCAGAAGGCGCTGCACGCCGCCGGACTCCACGACGACTTCCGCACCCTCATCCACGACGGCGGCCAGGCCATGCGCCTGGTGGGCCCGGACGGCACCGTCCACCTCGCCGACGAGGACGACGGCAGCGCGCCCCGCCCCGAGGTGGACCGCGGCGACCTGCGCGACCTGCTGCTCAACTCCCTGCCGGACGGCACGATCCGCTGGGGTGTGAAGGCGACCGGGGCCCGCCCGCTGGGCGACGGACGCCACGAGGTGGCCTTCGCCGACGGCTCCACCATCACCACCGACCTCCTCGTCGGCGCCGACGGTGCCTGGTCGCGGATCCGGCCGCTGGTCTCGGACGCCAAGCCCGCCTACACCGGCATCTCGTTCGTGGAGACCGATCTGCTGGACGCCGACACCCGTCACCCGCGCAGCGCCGCCCTCGTCGGCGGCGGGTTCTTCATCTCCCTCGGTGACCGGCGCGGCTTCCTCGGCCACCGCGAGACCGACGGCAGCCTCCACGTCTACACCGCGCTCAGGGCCGACGAGGGGTGGCTCGACACCATCGACTTCGGCGACACCGCAGCCGCCAAGGCGGCGGTCCTGTCCCACTTCGACGGCTGGGACGAGAGCCTGCGCGCCCTCGTCGCCGACGCCGACGGCGCGCTGGTACCCCGCCGCATCCACGCCCTGCCCGTCGGCCACCGCTGGGACCGCGTCCCGGGGGTGACGCTGCTCGGCGACGCCGCCCACCTGATGTCGCCCTTCGCCGGCGAGGGCGCCAACCTCGCTCTGCTCGACGGCGCCGAACTCGGCCAGGCCGTCGCCGCCCACCCCGGCGACATCGAGGCCGCCCTGACCGCGTACGAGGAAGCGCTCTTCCCGCGCGCCGAGGCGTCCGCCGCCGAGTCCGCCGGGAGCCTGGAGGCCATGTTCGGCCCGCGCGGCCTGGAGAGGACGGTCGAGCTGTTCACCACCGGCCCGGCGGGCCGGTGACGGTCTCCAGGTCACCTCGCGACGCGGGCACCGGCCGCTGGTGTCCGACCGGGCGCACGGCGGTTCAGCGGCGGCTGCCGGACGTCGGGTGGCGGGCGAACTCGGCGGGGGTACGGCCGTACCGGCTCTTGAAGGCCCGGATGAAGTGGCTGCTGTCGGCGAACTGCCAGTGGGCGGCGATCTCCGAGACGCTTCGCCGTCCGGTCGGCGCCAGCAGGTCGAGCCGGGCCCGTTCCAGTCTGCGGCCGCGGATGTATCCGGCGACGGTCTCCTCCGTGCACGCGAAGGCACGGTGCAACGTGCGGACGGAGACGTTGAGTTCACGGGCGAGTGCCGCCGGGGAGAGGCCGGGGTCGGTGAGCCGGCGGTCCGCGAGGTCCTTCGCCGCCTGGGCCAGGGTGGGGCCGAGCAAGGGTTCGGCCGGGTCCGCCCGCCGCCCGAGCACCCCCTTGACCAGTTCGATCAGCGCGTGGTGGGCGGCCTGGGCGCCGGCCGGGGTGAGGGCGGGGGCGGTCTGCTCGACCAGGTGCACATGGCCGAGGAGCAGCCGCATCTCGGCGGAGGCCGCCGACCCGGTGATCAGCCGGTCCCCGATCAGCGGCCCGAGGCCGGACGACGGCAGGATCAGTATCGTCGCCGCGGTGTGCCGCGCCGTCTCGGAGGTCGGCGGGCCGCTGCGCTGAAGCATGAAGTGCCCGGCCGGGACGGCGACTCGGCCCTCGCCACGCCGGTCGAAGCTCCACACGTCACGCCGCACCACGTGCATCAGCACCTTGTCGGCAAGACCCGGCGGGAGACCGCCGGTGTTGGTGCCGACCAGCGATCGACTGCGTACGTCGGCGATCACCGATTCGTACGCCGTGACGGCACGCGCGCTGATCCGGAACTCACCCGTGCTGCCGGGGGTGAAGGCGGGGGCGGGATACGCCTCGCCGACCTGCCTCTCCCATCCGCGCCGGAAGAGGTCGTAGCCGTGGGCCGCGGGGTGTTCCTCGGTGACGTCCAGGGCGAACGTACCGCTCGTCACCGTCACCGTCACGGTCGCCTCGCTCTCCGTCTGGCACCGACGTTCCGCCGGTGTGGCGCTGTGGTTCAAGCCTAGGTGGCGCGGCCCCGCCTAGCGTGGCCGGAGCCGGACGGACCGGTGCGGCAGCCCCCTCGTTCTGGAAGGACTGTAGTCGTGAGTGTTTTCGCTGACCGGGTCGTTGTGGTCACCGGCGCCGGGGAAGGCATCGGTGCCGCCGTCGCGCACCGGTTCGCCGCGGACGGCGCGACCGTCGTGCTGGTCGGGCGGACGCTGGAGAAGCTCCGCGAGGCCGCGGCCGCGGCCCCGGACGGCGCCACCGTGTTCGCCCGCACCGCCGATGTCACCGTGCCGGACGAGGCCGAGGCGCTGATCGCCTCCGTCGCCGCCGACCTCGGACGCCTGGACGTCCTGGTCAACAACGCGGGCGCGCCGGCGTTCGGTACGGTCGAAGCCGTCGCCCCGGAGCAGTGGCGAGCGGCGATGGCCGTCAACCTCGACGCCGTCTACCACACCAGCCGGGCGGCGATCCCGCACCTGCGCCGCACGCACGGCTGCGTGGTCAACGTCGGCTCGGTGAGCGGACTGGGCGGCGACTACGGCATGGCCGCCTACAACGCGGCCAAGGGCGGCATGGTCAACCTCACGCGCGCGATGGCGGTGGACCACGCCCCCGAGGTCCGCGTCAACGCCGTCCACCCCGGGTTCACGCTCAACACCGGCATCACCGCCGGCCTCACCGAAGACACGCCCGCCGTGCGCTCCTTCACCGAACGCATCCCCTTCGGCCGGGTGGCCCGGCCCGAGGAGGTCGCGGGGGTCGTCGCCTTCCTCGCCGGCCCCGACGCACGGTACGTCACCGGCGCGCAGATACCGGTCGACGGCGGCCTCGGCGCCGCCAGCGGGCAGCCCCGCATCGGGACGTGAGCCCGGGGCCGGCCCGGTGCCGTCAAGCCGCGGACGGCGCGGCCGGATACGGCCCAACCCGACGGCGCCCGCACCGGATTCGACGGGGCGCACCGGAACCCGCGACCCTCTCGGCGGCGTCGTAGCGGGAGCCGGGGCGGGGATCCCGGGCGCCGGGACGATCGGGCAGGGGTGGGAACACGTGGAGAGATCGTTGTCGCAAGGGTACGGGGGCGCGTCCGGGACGGGACGGCGCCGTGGGCTCGCGGTCCGGGCCGGCTGCGCGGTCGTGCTGGCGGCCGGCGCGGTGGTGGGGGTGCCCGGCACCGGGCAGGCCGCCGCCACGGCTGTGGTGCCGGGTTCGGTACCGTCCGCCGTGCGCGCCGCGTCCGTGGCGGGTGCCGTGCCGGCGTCGCGGGAGCTGACCGTCCAGGTGTGGCTGAAGCCGGATCTGGCGGGCGCCGCCGCGTTCGCCGACGCGGTCGCCACCCCCGGCGGCCCCGAGTTCCACCACTACCTGAGCCCCGACGCCTACACGGCCAGGTTCGGCCCCTCCGCCGCCCACGCCACCGCCCTCGCGGCGTGGCTGAGGAGCCGGCACCTGACCCAGGTCCGGATCGGCAGCGGCCGTGACTACGTCTCGGCGACCGGACCGGTGTCGGCGGTGCAGTCGGCGTTCGGGGTGCGGATCAACCAGTACCGGACCACGGCCGCGGACGGCACGCCCACGGTGATCCGGTCCAACGACCGCGACGTCTCCCTGCCGGCCGCGCTCGCCTCCGACGTGATCGGCGTGACCGGTCTCAACGACGTCCCCCCGGCCGTGCCCCGGGCCGCCGCGCCGCTCCCGCACGGCAAGGCCGCCAACGCCCCGACGTGCTCCCACTACTGGGCACAGCACGTACGGTCCTTCCGCCCCGCCTACCAGGGGCTGACCAAGGCGTCCCTGCCGGCCTGCGGTTACTCCGCCGCCCAGATCCGCGCCGCCTACGGGGCGACGTGGACGGACACCGGCAAGGGCCAGACCGTCGCCCTCACCGAGGACGAGGCGCCCGAGGCGATGTTCCGGACGCTGACGGAGTACGCGCGGACCAACCATCTGCCCGCGCCCAAACCCTCCCAGTTCCGGGAGATCCAGGGCGGGAAGCCCTGCGCCGCCCCCTCGCACCACGCGGCGCATGCGGCACCCGTCAACGACGAGGCCGAGATGGACGCCGAGGCCGTCTACGCGATGGCGCCCGACGCCAACCAGCTGATGGTCGTCGGACAGGGCTGCGACGAGAACCAGGCACTGCTCAACGCCGCGCTCACCGTGCTGACCGGCGACGGCCGCCACCCCAGCGCCTCGATCGTCTCCAACTCCTGGCAGATCCCGCTGGGTTCGGTCCCGGAGCGGACCGTGCACGCGATCGCCCTGCGGGCCGCCTCCGAAGGCGTGGGGATGTACTTCTCCTCCGGTGACACCTCCGGGCTGACGGTGACCGACTCCGACCCGTACGTCACCGCGGTCGGCGGCACCACCCTCGGCATCGGGGCGGCCGGCAACCGGGTGTTCGAGACCGGTTGGTCCAGCGACTACGTCTCCTTGGACCACGGCAAGTGGAGCAGCCTGGGCCTCAGCGCGGCCGGCGGCGGCACCAGCCTTGTTCACGGACAGCCCGCCTACCAGAAGGGCGTCGTCCCGGCGTCGATGTCCCACGTCCGCGTCGGCAAACGGACGGTCATCGGCCGCGCCGTCCCCGACATCGCCGCCGACGCCGACCCCGACACCGGCCTGCTGACCGGCTACACCGCATCGGACAGCAACGGGAAACCCGGCCCCTACCGGACCGTCCCCAACGCCGGCACCAGCCTGGCCTGCCCGCTCGTCGCCGGCCTGATCGCCGACGCCCAACAGGGCCGCACCTCACCCTTCGGCTTCATCAACCCCCTGCTCTACCGGCTCGCCGGCACCCCGGCGTTCCACGACGTCCTCCCGGTCACCCCCGCCACACCCCAGCAGAACCGGGCCGCCTACCTCCCCCCGACCAACCCCTCGGACTCCCCCGCCCTCGACGTCTTCGACTCCCAGCGACACCCCGACACCAACCAGGTCACCGCCAAGGGCTACGACACCATGACCGGCCTCGGCACCCCCAACGGCACCGCCTTCCTCACCGCCCTCCGCCGAGGCCCCCACGCCGTTCCCGGCGCAGGGGTCGACGGTGTCGCGGCAGCTCGACGACGAGTGACGGCTCGCCCGGCGCCGTCGGGCTCGTAGGGGGCACGGACGATGTCGGGGAGGGCAGGAGGAGGGGTGAGGGTATGTTTCCGCGTCCGGGTGTGCGGGGGCGTGTTGTGTCCGCGCCCGTGGGCCGGGATGGTTCGTCGCTCGATGGGCGGCGGAGGCGGGGACGGACCAACGGCCGCATCGAAGGAGAAGATCTCATGGCCGACAACGCTGTTCACTATGTCTATCCGGCGAGCCGGCTGGACGAGGTGCTGCATCTGATCAACGAGCACGGTGAGTGTGTCGTCACCGTGGTCGGCGCGGAGAAGCGGGAAGGTGGCTTCTTCCCCGTCACCAACCACACCGACCCCGACCACGCCGGCTTCCTCGTCTTCACCCGGCGGGAAGGCAGCCGTCACTGATACCATCGCCGCGTTCCGGTAGAGCCGCCGACCGGCCGACCCCATGGCCCGGGCGCAGCGCCGCGCCCCCACGCCGGCGAACCGCTTTCACGACGCCGTACCGACCCGCACCGTACGGCACACGACCGGCGGGCGCGCCCATGTCGTCCCGGTGCTCGGGATCGCCGTCGAGGACGGTGAGTTCACACCTCCTGCGGACGTCTTCGCGGCATCCGCACGTCACCGGATGTCCGGCCCGGATCAGCGCGTCCAGCAACGTTGCGTCGGGCGGCACCCGCACCGTGTTCCCGGACCGGGCGCATTCCGTCTCGGACGGCCGGTGACGCCGGGACGCCGACGCGTACGGCCGACCGGAGCATCGGCAGGACGGGGGGCGTCGCCGTCCGCCTCGTCGTCTCCGCGACGGACCTCCTCGTCCACCGACTCGTCGCCGTGCCCGACCCCGTCGACATCTCCCGGCTGGAGGACGAACCCATCGCTACCCGACGGCCGCGCCGCGGAGAGGCGTCCCGTGCTGAGGACGGCGGCCGTCCGACGCACGCCGAGTAGTCTCCGATCGACTACGGGCCCTCGCCGTACACTGACCGGCATGGCATGCCGCATCACCGAGTTGGTCATCGACGCCGCCGACCCCGAACGGCTCGCCGCGTTCTGGAGCAAGGTCCTCGGTTACGTCGAACTCGACCGGGAGGACGACGGAAGCATCATGATCGGGCCGCCCGACACCGGCTTCGGCGGCCCGCAGCCCACGCTCGTGCTCAGCCCCAGCGACGATCCGCGGTCCGGGAAGCTCCCGCTGCACCTCGACGTCAGCCCCACCGACCGCGAGCAGGAAGCCGAGTTGGAGCGGCTGCTCGCGCTCGGCGCCGAGCCCGCCGACGTCGGCCAAACCGGCAACGAGAGCTGGCACGTCCTGGCCGACCCCGAAGGCAACGAGTTCTGCCTCCTGCGCGCCCGGGTCCCGCGCCTTTGACCCCGGACCTGACGCCGGATCGCGAACTCCCTGCCCGCGTCCACCGATCGCTCGCATCCCCCACTACTCGGTGATAGGTGACGCACCGCGTTCCATGGCCTCCTCACGACCGCGCCGACGGTTCAGCGCACCAGCGGTGAAGCCTCGGACACGAACGCCTCGATGGCCCGCTTGGCTTCGGCGTCCCGTGTCGTCCAGCCCGTCTGGTCCCGCGCGTTCGACATGTCTCGCGTGCGGTGGTAGGCCTGCTCGGCGGCGAGGACGGCCTGCCGGTCGTCGGTGAGGAGTTTGACCCGGTAGAGCGCTTGCCGGGCGACCGTCCGAAGGCGGTGCGCCTCGTCCCGGGCCGTGACGAACGCCTCGCCGTCCGGGTCTTCCTGCTTGCGGTACCACCGGTCCGCCTGGCCACGCCGGTAGTCCTCCATCGCCGCGGCGAACGCGCTGTACGTGGCTATGCGCTCCTGGCGGAGCGCTTCGGACCGCGTGAACTGCTCGTTGCGCTTCGACGCGAGGCGCTGGAAGGTATGCGTGATCACCGAGCCCAGCAGCGTTCCCACCACC